>NZ_WXYH01000343.1:0-49183 GCF_009872365.1 Rhodococcus sp. T7 | reverse complement strand
CTGATGAGCGGGTACGTCGACCCCGACCTGGACTCCCTCGTCGACACCGACGGGTGGCTGCACACCGGCGACCTCGGCCGCCTCGACGCCGACAACTACCTCTACCTCAGCGGCCGGTCGAAGGACATCATCATCCGGGGCGGGGAAAACATCTCCTGCGCCCACGTGGCCGCCGCCCTGACCACCCACCCCGCGGTCGCCGAGGCGATCGTGGTGGCACTGCCACACGCAGAACTCGGCGAACAGGTCGCCGCCGCCGTCACCGTCCGCCGCGGCATCCCGGTCAGCACCGACGACCTCCGCGCCCACGCAGCGAAAACGCTCGGCCGCTTCCAAATTCCCACCCGCTGGTGGCTGCGCAACGACATGCTCCCCACCAGCGCGTCCGGGAAGGTGATCCGCCGCAACGTCGAAGCGATGTGGCTCGAACGCGGCGCCACCGACCTCATCGAGATCGACAACTGACAACCCACCCAATAGATCGGCGCTTCCCATGACGACCCCTCCCCCAGACACCGGGTCGACCGGTCCCCTCGCCGGCCTCCGAGTTCTCGAACTCGGGGGTATGGGACCGGCGCCGTTCGCGGCAATGACTCTCGCCGATCTCGGCGCCGACGTCGTACGCATCGAGCGACCGGCAGCGCGCGACCGCCCGCCGCGGGACGGGTCGCAGATCCTCCACCGCGGGAAACGGTCGATCTGCCTGGATGTGAAGGACGACGCCGACCTCGCGACCGTGAAGGAACTCGCGGGCCGTGTCGATGTGGTGATCGAATCCTCGCGTCCCGGTGCCGCCGAGCGGCTCGGCATCGGCCCCGACGATCTGCACGCCGTCAATCCGCGGCTCGTCTATGCCCGGATGACCGGCTGGGGCCAGGAGGGCCCGAAGGCAGCGACCGCCGGCCACGATGTCGGATACCTCGCGGGGACAGGGCTCCTCCACGCCATCGGCGGTGAGGAACGCCCTCAGATCCCGCTCGCTCTCGTCGGCGACTTCGGTGGTGGTGCACTGTATCTCGTGATCGGCATTCTCGCGGCCGTGCACGAGACCCGACGCAGCGGCCGGGGACAGGTCGTCGACGGCGCGATCGTCGACGGCGCCGCGCATATGGGCACACTGCTGTACGGGATGCTCGACGCCGGCCGGTGGACGGACCGGCGGCAGTCCAACCTGATGGACGGCGGTACCCCGTTCTATTCGGTCTACGAGACCGCCGACGGCAAGCACATGACTGTCGGTGCGATCGAACCGAAGTTCTACGACGCCTTCGTCGAGATTCTCGCGCCGGATGAGGAACTGCCTTCTCGGCGGGACAGGTCGGCGTGGCCCGAACTCCGCGACCGAATCGCGGCACGGTTCCGGACTCGTACCCGGGACGAATGGACAACCCTGTTCCAGGGCACCGACGCCTGCGTCGAGCCCGTTCTGTCTCTCACCGAATCCCTCGACGACGATCACCTCCGCGAGCGCGGAACCTATGTCGACGTCGCCGGGATCCGCCAGCCCGCTCCCGCACCGCGGTTTTCGCGAACGCCGGCGGCCGCCGTCACACCACCGTGCACGCCCGGCGACCACGATTCCCGCAGCGTGCTCGCGTCGTGGGACGTGCGGTAGCCACGCCGAAACGAGCTCGTCCGGTCGGGACATCAGTCCCTGACCGGACGGGCTCGAGGCGCCGGATCGCTATCCGCGCGCTACGTTGATCACCTTGATCTGGGTGTACTCGAGCAACCCGAGGACACCGAGTTCGGTGCCGATGCCGGACTGCTTGGCGCCGGCGATGGGTACGTCCGGCGTCCGATCGCTGTGCTTGTTCACCCACACGGTTCCCGCCGAGATTCTGTGAGCGATCGCGGTGGCGGCGTCGATGTCCGTCGACCAGACCGACGCGGCCAAGCCGAACTCGCTGTCGTTGGCGCGGGCCACGACGTCGTCGATGTCGGTGTAGGGCATCACCGGGACCACGGGGCCGAATTGTTCCTCGACGACCAGGCGTGACGACTCGTCGATATCCCGGACGATCGTCGGTCGCACGAAATAGCCGGGACCGTCGACGACTCCTCCGCCGGGCATGACCTTTCCGGCGGACTCCGCGTCCGCGAGGATTTCCTTGATGCGGTCGAACTGGGCCTGGTTCTGGACCGGTCCGAACTGTGTTCCCGGTTCCATGCCGTTGCCGACGATCGCGTTCGCCGCACGGGCAGCAAGTGCGTCGCAGAATCGGTCGTAGAGATCCGCGTGCACGTAGATTCGCTTGATCGCGCGACAGATCTGCCCACTGTTGCCGAAGGCGGCGTCGAAGACCTTCTCGGCGACCTCGTCGACGTCGGCATCCGGCAGGACGATCGCCGGGTCGTTGCCGCCGAGCTCGAGGGTCACCCGGGTCAGGCGCTCCGCCGCCGCAGCCATCACCTTCTTGCCCGTTTCCGTCGAACCGGTCAGGCTGACCTTCTGCAGTCCCGGATGCGCCGAGAGGTGCGGGCCGAGCTCGGGGCCACCCGAGACGATGTTCACCACACCGGCGGGGACGATGCCTGCGATGAGCCGACCGAGGTGGAGGGTGGCCGCGGGGGTCGTCGGGGCGGGTTTCACGACCATCGTGTTGCCGGCCAGCAGGGCGGCGGGGAGCTTGAACGCCAGGAGGAGCAGGGGAAAATTCCACGGCACGATGATGCCGATCACGCCCACCGGAACGCGGTGGATCTCGACCCGGCGCAGCTCGCTGTCGTCGATCACTTCCGGTTCGAGGGTGAGGCCGGCGAAGTAGCGGATGTACTCGACCGCTGTGTCGACCTCCCCGAACGCGGCGGCGAGCGGTTTTCCCTGTTCGCGGACGAGGATGCCGGCGAGTTCCTGACGGTGCTGCGCGATGGTGTCGGCGATCTGCGACACGATCCGCCGCCGCTCGTCGACCGGGGTAGCTGCCCAGCTCGGGTGTGCGGCTCCGGCCGCGGCCACGGCCCGGTCCAGCTGCTCGGGCGAGGCGGCAGGGACCGCGCTGAAGGTCTGCTCGGTGGCGGGATCGATGACCGGAAGCTCCGTGGAGCCCGGCACGAGAGCGCCGTCGATCAGCAGGGCGAAGTCGTTCATCAAAAGTTCCTCTAGTTGGCGTGAATGGTTGTGCCCGCACCGGGTTCGCAGTCAGCCGCAGTTCCGTCGGCGCCGCCGTCCGGGCGGGTCGGCAGGTTCGGAATCGCGATCGCCGCAACGACGATTCCGAGAATCCCGAAGAACACGAGTGCGTACGCGGGTGCGATGGTGGAGACCTCCGCGACCAGCCAGGTGGAGACGAATGGTGCGGCACCGCCGAACACCGCGTAGCTGATCTGGAACGGGAGTGCGCTGGCCGAGTACCGCACCTCGACGGGAAAGAGTTCGACGACTGCCAGTGCCGACACGATCAGCAGGGAGTACGCGGTGGTGGCGTACAAGGAGATTCCGATCGTCGCGGCGACGACGCCGTGCCGCAGGAGAATGAAGGCCGGCACCACCGCGATCGCCAGGGCCGCGGCGAGTGACACCGCCAGTGTCTTGCGCTGGATGCGGTCCGCCCACCGGCCGATGCCGACGATCAGCCCGATCCCCACGAGGTGACCGACGACCACGATCGTCAGGGCCGTCGACATCGGGTAGTTCTGAAACTTCACGAGGTAGGACATCATGAATCCGACCAGGATGTAGCCGGCGACGGATTGCATGGCGACCCATCCGAGGAGGGTGCACATCTGGCGGCGAACCGTGCGGAAGGCCTGCGCGAGAGGCGCGGGCGTTCCCGGCTCGGAGTTCGCTCGGGCGGCGGTGAAGTCGTGGGAGTCCTCGATGCTCATGCGGAGGTAGAAGCCGAGGACGCCGAGCGGAGCCGACAGGAGGAACGGCAGACGCCAGCCCCACTGGGCCATCTGCTGGTCGGTCGTCAGGGCCGAGACGACCAGGACGACCAGGGCGGCGCAGCACACCCCCGCAACGATCGACACGACGAGTTTGGAGGCGTTCCTGCCGCGTTCGCCGATCGCGGACTGCTCGACTACGAGGACGAACGCTCCGCTCTGCTCTCCGCCCGCCGAGAAGCCCTGCAACAGTCGGCACACGAGCAAGAGTGCAGGTGCCGCCACGCCGACCGCCGCATAGGTCGGCAGCACGCCGATGGCCGCGGTGGCGGCGCTCATCAGAAGAACCGCGATCATCAACGCGCGCTTGCGCCCCCAGCGGTCACCGACGTGCCCGAAGACGACCGCTCCGATCGGACGAATCACGAACGCGACGCCGAACAGGGCAAACGTCGAGAGCAGAGCCGCCACGCTGTCGAACTGCGGGAAGAACAGTGTGGCGATGGTGACTGCGAAGAACCCGTACAGGGTGAAGTCGTAGAACTCGATGAAGTTGCCGATCGCGCCGGCCCGGGTGACCTTGGTGATCTTGTCCGGAGCGCTCGTGTGCGCGGAAACGTCGAGTGTGCTCATACATCGTCCGATCGAAGTGGGAAATGAAGAGAGTGAACGGCGCAGCCGGACTATCGTGCGGTCAGGCCGCCGTCGACGGGCAGCGCGATCCCCGTGACGAAGGACGACTCGTCCGAGGCCAGCCACAACGCGGCATCCGCGATCTCACGGGGCTGACCGGCACGGCCGAGTGGGACACCGGCGACGACACGCTTCTCGTTCTCTTCCTGGGAGAACCGTGCATCGACCTTCATGAAGTCGTTGTACAGCATCGGAGTCGCCACCGGTCCCGGGCACAGTGCGTTCACGCGGACACCATCGGTCGCGTAGCGCACGGCCAATCCCTTGGCCAGACCGATGACGCTCGCCTTCAGTGCGGAGTAGACCGGGCTCAGTGCGGACCCGACGAGTCCGGAGGTCGATGCGGTGAAGATGATCGAGCCGCTCCCCTGCTGTCGCATGTGCGTGATCGCGCGTGCCGCGATCACCGTCGACTGCGTCAGGTTCACGTCCGTGGCGGTCCGGAATTCGTCGAGGTCGAGGGTTTCGACGTCGCCGGGGGCGGGCATTCCCGCGTGGCTCCACAGCACGTCGATTCCGCCGAGCCATGCGATCGCGTCGTCGGCGACGGTCCCGGCGATGTCGGCGTCGGACAGATCGGCGACGAATCCCTGTGCGTTGCCGCCCGCCGTGTTGATTCCGTCGACCACCTCCTTCAACCGGGCTTCGTCCCGGTCGACTGCCGCGATCCGGGCGCCTTCCCGCGCGAACCGTTCGCACCCGGCCTGGCCCATTCCCGACGCGGCCGCGGTCACGACCACACGCTTGCCTTGCAATCTCATCGCCATCTCCTCAAAGTTGTTCGTCTGTCACGGTTGTTCGTTTCGCACGAAGGGCCGGTCGGTCTTTGCCGATCCGGTCATTCCTCCGGCGCAAGCGTCACGGTGATTCCGTCGAGCGACTGAGCGTGCGCAACCTGGCAGGACAGTCGTGACGTATCCGCGTCGAACCCTTCGGCTTCCTCGAGGAGTTCGATCTCGTCCTCGGAGCGCTCGCCGAGTTCCGCGACGACCTCCGATTCCAGGTACACATGGCAGGTGGCGCAGGACGCGGTTCCGCCGCACGAAGCCAGGAGTGGAAAATCATTGTCCCGCAGAGCTTCCATGAGGGTCTGCTCGGGTTCCCACTCCACCTGGCTGGGCGATCCCGCACGGTCGATGACGGTGATGTTGTTGGACATGTCGTGATTTCCTAACGTGATGTAGCGAGATCGTCGGTTCGGGTGGTCGCCAGCTTCACCGCTCGGTCTGCAGCGAGTACGGGATCGAGCCGGGCACCGGCGGCGATGAGCTTCTTTCCCGCGGCGAAGTCGCCGAGCGCATTGATCGTGTCCAGTGCGGCCAGGCGACCGTCGCGCAAGTAGAGAACCGCGAACTTGCCGTCGGCAGGATCGCCGCGCCGTACTACCTGGTCTTCCGGCGAGCGCACCCCGGCGGTCTGCAGTCGGACACCGTGCTGGACGGTCCAGAACCACGGCACCTCCGCGACCGCGGCGTCGAGACCCAGTATGTGGCGAGCAGCGCTGTCTGCCTGCGCCATTGCATTCTGAACGCATTCGAGGCGCATGCTGACACCTTCGCGGGGGCAGGTGAAACGGGTGACGTCGCCGACGGCGTAGATCTCGGGATCGGAGGTGCGGGCGTGCTCGTCGACGACGATTCCGTCGGAACAGTCGAGTCCGGCCGCCTCGGCGAGGTCCTGGTTGGGTAGCACACCGACTCCCACCACGACGACGTCTGCGGGGATCGTCTCTCCGTCGCTGGTGACGATGCCTTCGACCCGGTCCGACCCCTCGATCCTTTCGAGGGAGCTACCGAACGCGAACCGGACTCCCTCCGCAACATGAAGGTCCTCGAAGTAGCGACTCACATCTTCCGACGTAACACGGCTCATCGATCGACCCTGATACTCGAGTACGGTTGCGCTGCAGCCGGATTTCACTGCCGCCGCAGCGACCTCCATCCCGATGTACCCGGCACCGACGATCACGAACCGCACGCCGGGGCGCAGCATCGCCTTCAGATTGCGGCCGTCTGCGCGGGTCTTCAAGACCTGCACGCCGGGCAGCGCTGCGCCGGGAACGTCGAGTGTCCGTGCCCGCGACCCCGTGGCCAGGATGAGTCGGTGATAGGGAATCGTGGAGCCGTCGGCCAGGCAGACCTCCCGCGCGGATCGGTCGACCGCGGTCACCGCGGACCCGGCGATTCGCCGGATTCCCTTGTCCTCGTAATAGTCCTGTTTCCGGAGCGCGGGCGGCTCATGCGACTCCGTACTGGCGAGCACGTCCTTCGAGAGGGGCGGCCGCTCGTAGGGGAGACCGTCTTCCTCGTCGATCAGGATCAGCTCACCACGGTATCCGAGTTCGACCAGACGCGACGCGGTGTGGACACCGGCGTGCCCGGCGCCGACGACAACGATGGGTGTGGACATTGTGCTGCCTTCCGTGCGGTCCGGTCAGGCACCCTTGGCATGCAGCAGGACGTGCATGCGCTCGGGTCCGACAGTGAGGTTGTTGCCGTGCATGTACTCGATCGCGTGGTCGGGATCGATCGTGATCGACTCGAGCCGAGAGGACAGGAGTTTGGTCGTCACCCGCAGCTCGAGGCGAGCGAGGGGCGAACCGATGCAGCTGTGGATGCCGTATCCGAACCCGAAGTGCCCTTCGGTGTCCCGGTCCATGTCGAACTCGTGCGCGCCGGGGAACTTCGTTTCGTCGCGGTTGGCCGATGCGATGAGCAGCCGAACGACCGCACCCTTCGGAATGACGGTTCCGGCGATCTCGACGTCGTCCTTGGTGCGTCGCACGGTGCGGTGAACCGAACCGCGGAAACGGGCAAGTTCCTCGACGAATTTCTCGGCCTCGTCCGGGTTGGTCCGGATCCGCCCCAGGAGATCCGGATGGTGTGCGAATTCCTGGAACGCCATCGTCATCAACAGTGTGGTGGTGTCGTGGCCTGCGACGAACATGAACCCGCACAGTTCGCGGGCCTCCTTGTCGGAGAGCAGCCCTTCCTTCCACATCCGCGCGATGTGACCGCCGACCGCCTCGCTGTCCTCGCGGTAGAGACGCTCGAGGTTCTCCTGGAGATAGTCGAAGAACTCCAGGGTGTTCTTCTCGTCCTCGCCCGATCCCGGCGCATTCCGCGCGACGCGTGCGAAGTACGTGAACATCTCGTCCGACCAGAACTTCATCTTGTCGATGTCCGCAGCCGGAACGTCGAGAATGGCACTGATGGTCGACATGCTCAGCGGCATCGAGTACGACGTCGCCACCTCGCCGCCGCCGGCCGCGATCATCTCGTCGAGGTACCGGGCGGCATTCTCGCGGACGCGGTCTTCGACCATCGCCACCGATTTGGGGGTGAAGGCGCGTGCGACCACCTGCCGGAGGCGGGTGTGGTTGGGCGCATCGAACAGGGTCAGGAACGTCAGCGGCACCGGTTCGGTCACCTGGGAGGAGAAGACCTTGGGTGCGCGCAGAGCTTTGCGCACGTCCTGGTACCGGCTGACGAACCAGACGTCCTCGCCGGGTGTCTGCGCGCGGAGCACCGGGGCATGCTCCCGCATCCACGCGTAGTGCGCATACGGAACACCTTGACTGCCGTCCTCGTCGATCACCTTGAACGCAGGAAGGTCTGTCGGCCACTCCAACTCGTGAGAGTAGGGGGGCGAGATCGCGGTGGACTCGGTGACGGTAGACATCGGCGTCCTTTCGTGGAAGCTGGTGTTGGACACGGGGGCATCGATCGAAGAGAGCGCCCGTCGTCCGGTCTGGGTGTGAGCACTCGGCCGAGGTGGCCGTCGGGAGAGAGAGGATCCTGTTCTCGCTCCGGCTTCTGTGCTCTGCTGCATCAAGGCTCCCAGGAGTGAAGCACGCCACAAATAGCACTTCCGGTAGGCGGAAGAATTTGTGCAAAAATGTGTTATGAGCTGCGGTTACCGACGCGTGCAACCGGGGTGCCGGCAACGGCGCGCGCGATACTGGTGGCGACAGTCTGCATGGCGGGGATTGCCGTCAACACGTTCTCCTCGCCCCGTGCGTAGATTACGGTCAGCGCTGCGATCACCGCGCCGTGCTCGCCCATGATGGGCACGGCAATGCCGGACCACCGCTCGATTCCGAACCCTGCCGCGTAGAAGAAGCGTTGCTGGCGCACCTCGGCCAGGATCCGGCGGAGCAGGACCGGGTCGGTGACGGTGCGGTCGGTGAGCTTGTCCAGTGGCCCGGACAGAACCTTGGCCTGGTACTCCGGTGACGAAAATGCCAGCAGCACAAGTCCCGTCGAACATCCATGTAGGGGATACCGTTCGGCCATCCGGCCGGCATCGAGCGTCGAGTCCGGACTCGCCAGGCGTTCGAGAAACAACACCGATCCGGCGTCCAAGACCGCCAGACTGACGTGCTGACGCAGGATCGTCTGGAGGTCCTCCATGAACGGCAGCGCCGCCTCACGCAACGTCATCGTGTGCGAGCCGCGCGCGGAAATTTCCCACAGCCGCAACCCGATGCTGATCTCCTTGTCGGGAGCGCGTTCGAGTAAACCGTGTTTGACCAGCTCGTTCACCAACCGGTGTGTTGTCGTGAGGGGAAGGTCGGCACGATTCGCGAGCGTCGTGAGCGGTAGTGAGCGCGAATTGCGGTCGAATGCACTGAGCAAACGCACCACACGTCCGATCACCGAGTCTCCACCGCTGTCCGGCATGATCGCAACACCTCTCCGACCGATACACGTGCAGTCTAGTGCGTGTCCCTTCGGCTTCGACCGGTGTTGGTCAGACGGCGGCAGGCGCGACCCGATGTGGATCCACCAGCTTCAGAATATCGTCCGGCCAGGGCGTCGCACGGGTGTCGGTGGGGAGAACATGCACGGAGGTGAACGCGCCGTGCGCGGCACGGACACGGGTCGCGCCGTCGAATTCTTCTCCGTAGACGTCGAATTCGAAGGTGATCGAGGTTCGCCCGACCGCCTGTATGCGGACCGTGGTGGTGACCTCCTGGCCGAACCAGAGCTTCGACGTGTAGTTCACCACTTGCTGGACTCTGGGCATGCTCGGAAAATGCTCCAGCAGACCCAACTGGCGGTACAACCGCACCTCGCACGCTTCCACCCACCGCAGGATCGATGAATTGTGGTGATGCCCCGCCGCATCGGTGTCGGACCACTCCACCAGAGCGGACATCGTCGCCGATCGTGGCGGGAACCTCGTATCGGTGTCGTAGGTCATGGGCGATCCTCGGTAGCGGACAGAAAGGTACCTTGCGCCGAGGTCAGGACCCGGCCCGTCGAGGTCTGCAGAATTGCATTCACCGTGGTGATCCGCCGGCCCCGGCGTTCGACCGTGGCACACAGCAGAACCGTGCCGTCGACTTGTGGCGCAAGAGGACGCTGGTACGCCAGCGTGAGGTCGAGTAGCTCCGGAGCCCCCGGGTCTCCGTGGGTTCCGGAATGACCGACCAGCGCGCGCATCGCGTGGTCGATCAGACTGACGTGCAGTCCGCCGTGCACTACCCCGTGCCTGTTGCACAGCGCCGGGTCGAGTTCGGCGGTCAGCACCGAGGAATTTTCGTTCCGGGCCGTGTCCGTGATGCCGAAGATCTCGTCGAGGGACGGGAGCAGCGGGACACCACCGGTAGCGGATTCCGAGACCGTCGACGTCGGGGTCGAGGGCGGCGAGGGTGGCGATCCGGGGACGACGAGGAAGCGTGCGGTTCCCACCGCGATGTCGGCGTCGCCGGGCCCGTGAATCCGGATACGGCTCAACCCGGTTCGGTGATTCGACGAGATCAGATCGCCTCGCGCGGTCACCACGGTTCCGGGCGAGGGCACCGGGCCGACGGCGTCGAGGCGCAGGTCGACCGTGCGCACGTCGAGCCCCTGCGCGAACAGGCGGCCGAGCGATTGGGCTGCCGCGGAGTCGGCCGCCACACCCAACCAGCCGAGCGGAACGTCCGGTCCCGTAGCGAAGCGGGGAAGGACCATCGCGGCCGTGGCCCAGTCGTCGCCGCGGGCCGTCACACGGCAACCGGTGAGTACCTCGGCCGGGTGGCGAGCGCGGTGTCGACCGATTTCGAAATCAGGTGCGCTCACGGACAACGGTGCCACTTCCGGCTCCTTTCAGAAGCTGAGACTCGACAGGTTCGACCCGCCACACGACGCGCTCTCCAGAGCGCACCTCAATAGTCAACATATTTCTGGCGATAGTCAAATCTTCTGTAGACTTTTCTTGAGTGCCGAGCGCGTTACTCGCAGAGCGCGCGAATCAGCCGCCCTCCTGCTCGGCCCACACGTCCCACTGGGCCTGCGCGGTGTCGTGCCAACGCTCGTGGCTCGCGTCGAACGCGTCCACCGCGCGCACCGCAGGCCAATCGGAGGGCAGGAGCGACGCAGGCAGGTCCGGGTCCAGAAATGGGAAGCGACGCCACTCGTGCACCAGCTCCACCTGCGCGACGAAGGTCTCGGCCGACGTCAGCGGTGCCATCCCCGTGGTCCAATCGGTGAAGTGACGGTACTTCTCCGCCAGCTCGTCGAGATCCCACGCCGCAGAAATGAGAGTCCGGACATCATCGACCGGAACCCACGTGCCGACCCAGGCAAACGCCTTGGCCCGCAATCCCAGTTCGTCGAGGACAGCCAGGACGGCGTCTTCCTTGCCCGCGTCGGGGATTACCCAGAGACCCGGCGACGGCGATCCCATTCCGAGCCACGTGAGCTGCGTCCGCAGGCGATGCCGCAAACTGCGCTGAGCCTCCGGAACGGCGACCGTGACGACCAGCCAGCGCTCGTCCCATTCCCGGTGTGCACGGAGAAACCCGTAGATTCTGTCGGCGCCGTCTCGAAGCAAGGTGGCGCCCTCCTCGGTCAGCGACCACCGCACCCGCCGGCCCGAACGCTCGGACACGAGCAGGCCCTCCTGCGCCATCCGGGAGATCGCCTGGCGCGCCGCCTTCTGCTCCACGCCGATTTCCGCGAGCGCCCGCAGTAACGCCGACGTCCAGACCGCCTGCCCACGGGGACGGACGAACTCACCGAGAATGGTGAGGAGAGCGGACCTCGCACTGGCCGATCCGATGCCGAAGGCGCCAGCACCCGCGGCGACCTCGAGGTCTGCCGCATTCGATTGCGGATACTGGACATCGGCTTCGGTCATGCTCCCACCTTCTCACGTGGAGCCCTCGACCTACCCGTCCTCCCACGTTCGATAGGTCGTGAACTCACGTTCCGCCAAGCGCGGCAGGGCGTCGTTCACGCCGAAAGTCTTCGCATGCTCGGACTCGACGTGGCGGCGGAACGCGTCCTCGTCGACGTACTGCTCGTAGAAGAAGAACTTATGGTCGTCGTGGGGGTCTCGGTGTGCTTGATACAGGATTACCCCCTCCTCGGCGCGAGTCGGCGGAATCAATTTGTCGATCGCAGCGGCGACAGCGGAGGCCTCACCAGGCTTGGCAGTCCATTTCACGGTGACGACGTAGGTCATGTGGTCGATTCCCTTCTCGCTACACGGGTGCTCGGTCAGCTCTTGGCGTCGACGACGACGGACACCGAGCTCGGTCGTTCGTCGACGAAGTACAACGCGACCATTGCCACGACAGGCCCGGCCGCGAGTGTCGCGAACGCTGCCAGAAACGATTTACCCGATGCTGCGAACACGGCGCCCACCGTGATGGGGACGAGCACGCTGCCGATGTTCCAGAATGCGTTGGTGACACCCGCTGACGAGCCGACGACGTGGCTGGAGACGAGTCGCGGGATCAGTGCCACGAGCAAGGGCAGGTAGCAGTACGCGGACAGCCCGAGGAAGGGTGCGGCGAGCAGGAATCCGACTGGTGTACTGAGCATTCCGAAGACGAGCAGTGTGATGGCGAAGCATCCGAGGACGATCATGGCGGGAACCCGCCGGGCACCGTTGAAACGGTCGGAGACGATGCCGATGAGGGGTTTGCCGAAGACACCGAGCGCGGCGAAGAGTGCCACAATGAAACCCGCGGTCGAGGGAGTCACCGAGTGGCCCTTGATCATCAGGGTGTTCGACCAGGTGATGAATCCGTAGGTTCCCCAGCATCCGCCGAAACCGGCGACTGCGACGAGCATGAGATTGCGGTTGCGCAGGATCGTCATGATCACGGCGCGGGTGGACCCGGAATCGGTTGCGGCGGCACGTACATCCACGGGGCCGGATCGGAGCAGGAACCAGCACACTGCACCGGCGACGACGGAGAGGGCGCCGAAGAGGTGGTAGGACGTTGTCCAGGCGAAGTGTTCGATCAGCATGGGGACGGTCGAGTTCGCTACCACGACGCCGATCGACGTCGCGGACAGGAAGATGCCCATTGCCTTCCCGAGCTCGTCGGGGCGGAACCAGCTGGTGATGAGTTTGACGCCGGCCGCGTAGTCGGCGCCGGCGAACAATCCGACGACCGCTTGTACCGCGATGCCGACGGTTGCCGAGGTAGTCGACCCGAAGATCATCATGAAAATTCCGGCGCCGACCAGGGACGTGGTGACGATCGTCCGCCCACCCAGCCGGTCACTGAGAAAGCCGTTGCCGGCGTTCGACAGGACATACCCGATGTAGTACGCCGTTGCGAAAGATCCGAGGCTTGCCAGTGGCACTCCGAGGTCCTCGCCGACGAACACCGAGGCGGGCCCCCACGTCGAACGGTCGACGGACGTCAGGACCAGGGCCAGCCAGCACAGACCGAGGACGACCCACCGATACCGCGAGATCGCTGGTGAAGCTACGGCCAATCGTTCGGTCATGTCGAGGGAGATATCACTCTTCACGGCGCTGATCCTTTCGGGACTGTCGAACCGGACTCCGCTGGTTGCGTAAGTCACAGTAGGCCCGGGAAGTGAAATGGTCAACAGAGCGGTTGCGATACGCAAATTATTCGTAGCATGTCGTGGGCACGGCTCCGCCGCTCGTGCGCCTTTCCGGTAGCGGGAACAACCAGAAAGGCGCACGGGCCCGGAGGGCCTAGATCCCAACCTTTGACAGGATCGCCGTCATCGCCGCCCGGACACCGGTGGACAGGGTGGGCTCCGGGACGGGGGCGAAGAACGGTGAATGATTCACCGGCACCGGCTTTCCACTCGACAAGGTCTCCGCGCTGTGGCCACCGAACATCCAGTAGACCGACGGCACCCCGATCGCCTCGGCGAGCAGACCGAAGTCCTCCGACCCCATGATCGGCGACGACGGCAGGACGTTGTCCTCGCCGAGCACCTTCCGCAGTTCGGCGACGAGCGCGGCGGCGGCGTCGGGGTCGTTGTAGTTCCGCGGGAACGTGTACAGCTCCTCGATCAGCGGCTTCGGCGCACCGGACGCGTCGGCCTCGGCGTAGATGATGCGGCGCAGCGCGGCATTGACCTGCTCGCGCACCTCCGGGTCGAGGGTGCGCACGTTGATCGTGAACTCCGCCCGGTCGGCGATGATGTTCTCCTTCAGCCCCGCATGGAACGTCGCGACCGTCACGACCGCCGGCTTCAGCGGGGGAACCTCCCGCGAGACGATCGTCTGGATGCGGTTGATCATGTTGACGCCCTGAATGATCGGGTCGATCGAGTTCTGCGGCTGGGATCCGTGCGAGCCCTGACCGTAGACGGTGACCTTCAACGAGTCGGCCATCGCCATCGCGTCGCCACTGGTGACGTGCACGGTGCCGGCCAGCATCGGCCCGACGTGCTGCCCGAACACGATCTCCGGCTTCGGTGCCCGCTCCCACAGACCGTCCTCGACCATCGCCTTCGCCCCGGCAGCGGTTTCCTCACCCGGCTGGAAGAGGAACACGATCGTGCCCGCCCACGCCTCCCGCGCCCCGGCGAGCAGTTCGGCGACGGTGAGCAGGGTGGCGACGTGCGTGTCGTGGCCGCAGCCGTGCATCACCGGCACCTCGGTGCCGTCGTCGAGATGCCCTGTCGCGGCGCTGGCGTAGTCGACGCCGGTGTCCTCGGCGATCGGCAGCCCGTCCGAGTCGGCGCGGAACGCGACGGTCGGGCCGACGCCGTTGGTCAGCACACCCACCACTCCGGTGCCGCCGCAGACGAAGGTGTCGATGCCCAGGGCGACGAGCGAACTCTGGATCAGCTCCGCGGTCTGGTGTTCCTGCATCGACAGTTCCGGATTGGCGTGCAGATACCGGTACAGCTCGTGCATCTTCGTCCGCAGTTCGTCGGTGAGGGCGATCGGCATGTCGGTCATGGAACCTACTTTCGCATCAAATGTCGGTAGCAAATGGATGTCTACTCGATGGTCGCGAGCGCGACCGGACCCCGGTCGCTCTTGTTCCGCAGGAACCAGGCCAGGACCGCGGTGACGATCACCGCGATCGCGGTGGACGACAGCGCCAGGCTCGGCATCGCCGGGACCACGACGAACGTGATGATCGCGGCCACCAGCAACGCGATCACGGTGGCCCGCGGCTGCTTCATCGACACGATCGCCTGCACCAGGACCGCACCCAGCACGGAGGGCAGGATGTAGGAACGGGTGACGGCCACGATGTCGGCGGGAATCACCGTGATCAGCCAGGTGCCGAGCAGCCCGACGAACACCGCCAGGGACAGCAAGTGCACCATCGCGGCACCGCAGATCGCCAGGACCGCCGCGAGTTCGGCCCGCTTGGTACCCGGTTTGGCCCCGATGTTCGTCTGCGCGATGAGCGCCGCCGGCAGCAGCTTGTTGGCGATGTTGCCGATCATGAACGCCTGATACATCGCGGCCGGACCGAGGATCGGGAAGTAGGTCAGGGGCTCGACCAGCCAGATGATGAAGAATGTTCCGGCGACCGCGGCGAACGCCGTCCACAACTGGCCCGCGGTGACGTCGACGCCGCCGAAGAAGACCAGGTACAGGGGTGCGCCGATCGACAGGAGCAACCCCAGGCTCATCGTGATGCGCCCCCACCGGGATGTCGTTTTGTCGAACTCGGCGAGTTCGACTTCTCCGGTGGACACCGCCACCGCTTCACCTGTGGTCATCGGGGAACCTTTCGCAGTGCTCATGTCAGGACGTGGTGGTGAGGTAGGTGACGGTGAGGGCGACGAGGATCGAAATGCCCAGTCCCCATTCACGGAGCCAGCCCTTCCCGAACCGCTGGGCGGCGAACAGGCACAGGCCCATCGCGGCCGCGGCGGCGGCGAACGCCACGATGTGGTGGCTGGACTTGGTCAGTTCCTGAAAGCCGAGCGAGGCGAACGCCCCGATCAGCGCCGCCGACGGCACCACCGCCATCAACGCCGGATTCACCGTCCGGATCTTCGCGTCCCCACGCTTGAGCAGCGGGGTCAGGATCAGCGCGGACAGCATCCACATCACCCCACCGATGCTCATCGCGAAGAACGCGACGACGAACACGTTCTGGGTGTAGCTGTCGGCGCCGAGTTTCGCACCCACCGAGTCGGCGGCGATACTGGCCGCCGACACGTCGTACGCGGCCGAGCCGATCAGGCCGATACGCGCCAGCACCGCCGGGGTGCCGAACAGCGCGATCAGGGCGATCGCCACCAGACACACCGCGAACGACGGCCCGATCGCCGACACCGCGCCGGAGCGGAACGAGACTTTCATGTCTTCCGGGGACATGCCCGCGACCGGTGCGACCTTGCGGACCGCGGTGATGTAGATCGCCGACTGCACGACGATGATGGCGAAGATACCGGCCACCGCCACCCAGAGCACAGGCGAATTGGCGACGGCCATGATGTTCGTGGATGCCCCACTCGCAATGTTCATGGATCTCCCAGGGAAAGTGGAGGACTGGGCTGGGCCGGCAGTCCGAAGCGGGATCGCGGCCACCGACAGGCAGTCACGAGAGGAACCGGTGGGCGGCGGCCTCGAGGCCGTCGCCGAAGTCGCTCGAGGCGCTGGTTACCTGAGTCACAGTAGGCCCGGGAAGTGAAAAGGTCAACATTCACATTGCGATGCGTAATATCTTCGTAGCATTTTGCCGTTCTCCTGCGGCGATACAGTCACGAAACTCCCGAAGCAGCGACCTTTTCGCCGAACACAGGGTCGCCGAACCGCGGCGGTCGCCCCTCGTTGTAGGCGGCGATGCCTTCTTTGAAATCGCCCTGACGCATGAAGTGACCGATGAGATCCTTCGAGCCGTCGATCGACTGTCGGGGTGCGAGGTGCAGAAGGTCCGCGTACATCTGCCGCTTCGCGGAGGTGACCGAGGCGGGAGAAACCTGGGTCGCAACCATCCGGGCCACCTTGTAGACCTCGTCCATGAAGTTTTCGCGCGGGAACAACCCGTTGAGGAAGCCCATCTTGTCGAGTTCTTCCGAGTAGACGATTCGTCCGGTGTACAGAATGTCAGCGGCGTGTGTGAGGCCGACGATGCGCGGAAGGATCCAGGACAGGCCGTACTCCGCGGGAAGACCGAGACGAGGCGTCGACGTCGTGAATTTGATTCCTTCGGCGGCGAACCTGAGGTCGCAGAAGCTGGCGATGGCCGCTGCGATTCCGGCGCATGCACCGTTGATGGCGGCAATCACCGGTACGCGCAGGCCCCACTGCCAGATGACGTCGGTCTCGAACTCCGGGTTCACCCCGGTCCCCGGTTGCGCGGCCGCGCTCGCGTCGACGGTATCCGCGTAGTCGTCCGTGCTCGTGGTGTAGAAGTTGAGGGCCTTGGTGTCTGCTCCGACGCAGAACTGGTTGCCGCTGCCGGTCAGCACGACGACTCGCACCTTGGGGTCGTTGTCGAGAGTGTCCATGATCCAGCGGTACTCGGTATTCATGAGGTTCGTCCAGGAGTTGCCGCGTCCGGGACGGTGGAACCACACTGTTGCGATCCCGTGGTCGTCGATCTCGTATTTCGTGACTTTGAGTTCCATCGTTTGCCTTCTCTTGCCTTGTGCGGGAGGTTGTTCGAGGAGCCGGGCCTCGACTAGTCGAGAGATTCGGGCTGCCACTGCTCCAGGACGTGCTCGGATTCGACGATTTCGCCCGTGATGCGGTGCGGGCTCGCCGAACAGAGGATGACGGCGGCCCGGGCCATCACATCGGGGCTCTCGGCTTCGGGGTCGTCCGCCTGGAGGACGCCGTGGAACACCGGTCCGGGCGTCGCCACCAACCTGGACGGCCGCAGGGCGTTGACGGTGATGCCGTGCTGGAGATTCTCGGCGGCGAAGCCCGTCGTCATCCTCTCGAGGGCGGCCTTGACCATCCCGTAGCCGGTAGTTGTTCCCTTGGCGTTGAATCGCGACGGGGGAACCTCGGGATGGCGTGACTCGCTCGAGGTGATGTTGAGCATCCAGCCCTCACCTCTCTCGCGCATACCGGGGAGTGCGAGTTGACTCAGGTGCATGGGGGCCTGAACCTGGATGTCGAACATCAACTGGAGTCGGCGCAGCGCGAGGTCGGCGCCGGGCTGGAAGAACGTGACGGCGGCGTTGTTGACCAGGATGTCCACCTTGCCGAATCGGCGCACGCTGTCGCGCATGATGCGCTCCCGGTCTTCCGGATTCGTCAAGTCTGCGACGATCGACAACGAGTCACCACCCGCCGCGTGGATGGCGTCGGCGGTCTCCTCCAGTGTTCCGGGGAGCTTGCCCGGTTGCTCGGAACTCGAACGCGCGGTCACGATCACCGAGGCGCCTTCCCGCGCGAATTCCTCGGCGATGGCGGCTCCGATACCTCGGCTGGCGCCCGTTACCAGGGCTACCTTCCCATCGAGAATGCCCATTTTCTTCTTCTCCTGTTCGTCGTGCGAAATCAGCAATGGTGTGTCCTTGTGGGAAGCGCTATCTCGCCATGCCGATTCCTCCGTTCACACAGATCGTCTGGCCGGTCATGAAGCGGGATCCGTCGCCGGCGAGGAACACCATGACGGGGGCCAGGTCGCGATCGGGATCTCCGAGATCGCCGCCCAGCGGAACCTTGGCGTAGACGCCCGCACGTCCCTCCTTCGCTCCGGCGCGAGTCATGGCGGTCTTCATCGCCGGAACGACGATGTTCGCGCGGACCCCGTGCTGGGCGAACTCCAGGGCGATGGTGCGGGTCCACGCATGTACCGCACCCTTGGTCGCCGCGTACCCGCCGAGTTGGCGGATCGCAGTCATACCGGCATCGGAACCGAAATTGATGATGTGTCCCCCACCGGAGGCCTTCATTGCCGTGAAAGCGGCCTGGTTGGTGTAGAAGGTGCCGCGCACATTGACGTTCAGGAGAAAGTCGAAGTCTTCCGGCGCGAGTTCTTCCGCAGGCTTGGCTCGTTGCACACCGGCAACGTTGACCAGCACGTCCAATCCACCGAGTCGATCCGCCGCCGCGGCGACGGCGTCGAAGACCTGGCCGCGATCGGAGACGTCCACAACCTGAAAAGTCGTGTCTCCACCGGTTTCTGCGGCAATCGAGTGTGCCGTCGCGCGGACACGATCCTCGTCGACGTCCATCGCCACGACGCTGGCGCCTTCTCGCGCCAGGGCTCGCGCCGTGGACTCACCGACACCCTGTGCGGCGCCGGTGACGATGATGCGCTTGTTTCGCAGTTGCATCGCGTTTCTTCTTTCCTCAGCTGTAGCTTGTCGCGCGGGTTCGGATGTGTTTCAGGCTGCACATTCGGCATCGAGTTGCCGGATGAGATCCGCCAGTGCGTCGGGTCGGCGTCGATGCACCACGTGGTCGGCGCCGTCGATCTGCACGAGTTTCGCGCCGGAGACTTCCGCGGCCAGGACACGGGCGGCACGCGTGTGCCGTGGGTCTGTCGCCGTGCCGTAGGCCGATACGACCGGAACACGTATCCGCGCCGGGTCGTACGGCGCGGGGATGCCGTGAACGGCTGACCACAGTTCGGTTGCCCAGACCGGTGCGCTGGCGAGAAACGGCCCCTTCTTGTCCGACGGGAGTTCGTCCCATCGCTCCGTGCCCATAGCCCTGCGCATGAATGTCTGTGCAGCCCGGTCGAGTTCCCCACGATCGCAATCGAGACTCTCCGGCAGCGGGACTTCCGGCCACCACGGCGCCCACGGCATGGGTGCTTCGTAGGCCACGACACCGCGCACCAGATCCGGTGCCGTCGCGGCCGCAGCGAGCGCGATGACGCCACCGAAGCTGTGCCCCAGCACGACCGCGGGGTCGTCGCCCAGCACGGAGACAAGATCCTCGACATGCCCGGCGACATCGAGGGCGTCGTCGCCCGGGTGCCTCGACCGTCCATATCCGCGCCGGTCGTATCGCGTGACATTCATGTCCGGCAGCCGATCCTCGACGCGCGCGAAGCTCGCCGACGAGTCCATCGATCCGTGCACGATGACGACGCGAGCCGATGTGGGAACCGTGTGGGCGTTCGGCCGCGTCGCGTTGTACAGGGGTGGCCGGCACCGCGCGGTATCAGTCACGGGGCATCCCCAGGGACTTCTCCGCGATCGAATTCCGGACGATCTCATCGGTGCCGGCGAAGATGTGCACACCGGGCTCTCCCAGGACGAAGGAGTTCCACGAGAAGGTGCCCCATTCGCCGGTATCGGCGGCGAGCTTGGGACCGAGTACGTTGCTCACGAAATCCGCGACTCTGCGGAGATTGATGCTGAGCGCGAGCTTGCTCACCAGTGGGGCGGGATCACTGCGCAGGAACGGGGCGGCGACCATGTCCGTCCCCTGGGCGCCGAGTTGCCGGGCCGCCCAGAAGCCGGTCATGGCTTTGACGAGGTCCTGTCGGACGAGGGGGTCTTCCGAAACGCCCACACCGCGAACCATTTCGACCAGCCGCTCGCCGTTAGCGATGCCGGAGCCCGATTTCCCCATTCCGCCGCCGATTCCGGCGCGCTCGCGCGCGAGGATCTCGCGGACGATGTCCCATCCCTGGCCGATCTCGCCGAGCAGGCCCGAGGCCGGAACATGAGCGTCGTCGAAATAGACCTCGTTGAACGCAGCCCCGCCCGTCATCTGCTTCAGGGGAAGTACCTTGACCCCGGGTTGGTGCATATCGATGAGAAAAGCGGAGAACCCGGACTTTCCGGCCTCGGTTCCGGTACGGCAGAACACCACTCCGACATCGGCGAGGTGTGCATCCGAGGTCCACACCTTCTGCCCGCTGATCCGCCAGCCGGTATCGTCTCGGGTCGCCTTGGTGCGCGCGGAGAACAGATCTGATCCGGCCTCGGGTTCACTGAAGAGTTCGCACGCCATCAGGTCTCCGCGGTGCAGAGCGCGGGGCACCTCCCGCTTCGTGGCGTCGTTCGCGTACTTCAAGATGACGGGGCCGACGACATGATCGAGTTTGAAGTAGTTGTCGGCGGGTACGCCGAATTGGCGTTCGAGCCGGCGGTACAGCCGTGAATACTTGGACGGGAGACCACGGCCCCCGAACTCCGTCGGCCCGTCCAGCCAACCGAATCCCGCATCGAACCGAGTGCGGCGCCAGTCCCGGGCCTCGGCGAGTCGAGCCCGCTCTTCCTTCGAATCCGGCTCTTCCCACAGGTCCACGCCCGTGTCTTCGCCGACGCCCCATTTCAGTTTCTCGCGCGCACCACCGCGTCTCTGTGCGTTGCGTTCCAGGAACGCGAGGACCTCGCGTTCGAACTCCGCCGGCGAGAGAGTGGCCGTTGTGCTCTGTGCGACTGCTTCGATGGTCATCCGATCACCCCTGCTGTTCGAAGTGTTGAAATTCTGTCCTTGGCCCAGCCGAGCTCGGACAAGATGCTGTCGGTGTCCTGCCCGGGTTTCGGGCGCGGATGAGCGTGTGACGGCGTCCGGCCGAAGCGCGGTGCCGGTGCGGGTTCGAGGAATCCGTCGACGTCGACGAATGCATCGCGTTCCCGGTGATGGGGGTGCGTCGCGGCCTCGCCCGGCGACAGCACCGGCGCGAAGCATGCTTCTGCCTCTGCCATCACCGCACACCAGTCGTCCCGGGTGCGTTCGGCGAACGCCGCCGCGAGCAGCTTCTTGCGGTTCTGCCACTGGCTGCGATCGAATTGCGGGAACATCTGGTCCCGGTCGAGCCGCAGAACGTCGACCAACTGCTCATAGAACTTCGGTTCCACCGCGCCGACGGATACGTATCCGCCGTCGCGGGTTTCGTAGACCTCGTAGAACGGTGCGCCGCTGTCGAAGAGGTTCGTGCCCCGGTCATCCGCCCACCGCCCCACCGACCGAAGGTGGTGCACGACGGTCATCAGCAGCGAAGCGCCGTCGACGCAGGCGGCGTCCACGACCTGCCCGCGGCCGGACGCCGAGCGCTCGACGAGTGCGCCACAGATACCCACTGCGAGCAGCATCCCGCCACCACCGAAATCTCCGACGAGGGCCAGGGGTGGGACCGGCGCGTCGCCGGACCGCCCGATCGGCTCCAATGCGCCGGCGACCGCGATGTAGTTGATGTCGTGCCCGGCCACCTGTGCCAGCGGACCGTTCTGCCCCCACCCGGTCATCCGGCCGTAGACGAGACCGGGGTTCGTCGACAGGCAGTCGTCGGGGCCGAGGCCGAGTCGTTCCATGACCCCCGGGCGATTCCCCTCGATGAGCACGTCGGAGGTGTCGATGAGCTCCCGGACGAGGTCTCGACCGGCGGCTTCTTTCACATCCACGACGATCGACCGCCTGCCGCGGCCGAAGCTGTCCAGCTTCCGCGTCTTCTCCGGATCGGAGGTCGGGCGTTCCACGCGAATCACGTCCGCTCCCATGTCCGCCAGCAGCATCGCGCAAAACGGTGCCGGGCCCTGGCCGCCCATTTCGACGACCCGCACTCCCGTCAGCGTTCCGGTCACTTCGACCTCTCTTCCTCCGTCACCGGTGTGTGCGGTGCCATGGTGTGATTACGGGTTGCCCGAAGTCAGGTTGCGCTGAGCTCGTCGACGAGGTCGGCGGCGCCGAGATCGATCCACTGCTGTCCCAGATCGCGTTTCGCCATCTTCCCGATTCCGCTCATCGGAAGCTGCTCGCGCCGGATCCACCACCGCTCCGGGATTTCGTAACGCGCAAGTAGCTGCTTGCAGTGTTCCGTGAGCGCCGCGATGGTGGGCAGGTCGGCGTCGGCGTGCGGTACGACCACTGCGCCGACGATTTCGCCGAGGTCGTCGTCCGGTAGGCCGAGCACGCCTGCCTCCGCCACGGCCGGATGCTTCAGGAGGGTGTTCTCGATGTTGGCGGACGCGATGTTCTCGCCGCCGCGGATGATCACTTCTTTCACACGGCCGGTGACGTAGAGGTAGCCCTCGTCGTCTATCCGCCCCAGGTCACCCGTGCGGATCCACCCGTCGGTGTCCTCGATCGGCCCCTCACCGAGATATCCCTCGGGCACGTTGGGTGTGCGCCCGAGGATCTCGCCGACGCCGTTCTCGTCGGGATCGGCGATACGCAGTTCGACAACCGGGAGGGCCTTTCCGACCCGGCCGGCGTGACTGCCGATCTCCGCGCCGGCACCCGCGGCGAGCAGCCCACCCGTCTCGGTGAGTCCGTAGAGACTCCCCACCCGCTTCTTGACGTTGGGGAACGCCTCTTCGATCCGCGACCGCATCGTGGCCGGGACGGGCGAGCCTCCCAGTGGGATCGAGCTGAGGGTCGAGGTGTCGTAATCGCCGAGGGCGGGATGGTCGAGGACCCGGGACACCATCGTCGGGATGCTGCCCCAGGACTTCACCTTTTCGGTCTCGATCAGGCGCAGTACATCGGCGGGGTCGAACTTACCGTCGAGCAGTACGAGTTTTCCGCCCTGGAGGAGGGTTCCGCAGCTCACCTGGACACCCGCGAGATGGAAGAGGGGAACCGTCTGCAGACTGGTCGTCCCGGGATGGTCGTCGGTGAGTTCGCTCGGGAGTCGCCGCGTCATGGCCAGCAGGTTGTGCAGGTTTCCGATGATCGAGCGCTGGGACTTGAGGATGCCCTTGGGGGCACCGGTCGTTCCCGAGCTGAACATGATGACGGCCGGGTCCTCCTCGCTGACGTGCACCTCGGGGAGTACCGCCGGGTCCCCGGCATCGACGATGGTGCGAAGCTCGGTGAAGGCGATGCGCGGCGCGGAGTGGATTTCGCGATCGGAAATGACCAGCTTCGATTCGCTCTTGCGAACGAGCGCATCCACTTCGTTGTCGCTCCACCACGAATTACCCAGGGCTGCAACCGCTCCGAGTGACTGAATTGCCCAGAACGTCACGACCCACTCGATACTGTTGAAGCCCAGCAGCAACACGCGATCGCCCTTGCCGACTCCGTATGCGGACAGGCGGTTCGCCACCGCAGCGACGGCGCGCTCGTGGTCTCGGAAGGTCAGCCGCCGTGCACCCTGGACAAGTAGTTCCCTGTCACCCCAGCGGCGCGCTTCGATGAGGAGGTCGCGGACACGACGTGGCCTGTCCTTGTACATCAGGGACGGCCTGCCGTGCACCGTGCCCCGGACCACCTCGCGGCTCCACGTGACGTTGGTCGCCTGATCCGTATCCAGACTCATTGATGATTCCTTCCGAAGATCCGGGCCCTGGCAAGCCCGATTTGGGGATTCGACGCGAGCCGCACATCCATGCGAGTGCGTCACGTCCAGTGACCCGAGCACGGGCTCTAAAATGGTTCTACCAATTACTACCGCGGCGGGCATTCCTTGTCAATGCACGGCCGGGCATTTCGGACGAGGCGCTCCGGGCGCCTACGCCCCGTAGACAGCGTTCAGTTGCGCGGTGTCGTAGTACTCCTCGAACGACTTCACCCTGCCGTCCTCGAAGCGAAAGATCTGAACGTATCTCCCCTGGTAGCTGAGGTGCTTGTCGCCCCAGACTCCGCGAGTCCGCACATCGACGTCGCTGTGCGAGCGCACCACGACGACGTCCGGATCCTCACCCGGGATGACGCCGTCAATGTACCAATCGAAGCGTCCCTGCATATCGTCGTGAATCGGATCCCAGAACGCCCTGACCGCCGCCCATCCACGGTGCGACCCGATCTGGCATGTCGCCACATCGTTCGCCACATACGGCGTCAGTACCTCGGGCTCATCGTCGACCCACAGGGCGTAGAACCGTTCCTTGTCCCTGAGATAGAGCGAGAAGAACTCGATGACGACGTCGATATTGCTGCGCGCGCGATTGTTTCGCGTGAGGGGCTCCGATGCGAGGGTCACACCGTTCACTACCGTGGTCATCTGGTACTCCCGTCGTCAGCTGGGGCGAGTGTCGCAATGTGCGTCGGAACCGCGTCGAGGACGACGGTCTTGTTCTCCAGGAAGGGCCGCAGCCCGTCGACGCCGCCTTCGCGACCGATTCCCGACTGCTTGAAACCTCCGAAGCCGATGCGCATGTCGCTGCGAAACACGTTGTGCCCGACCGTGCCCGATCGAAGACGTCGCGCAACGGCATAGGCCCGATCCGGGTCGTGCGTGAAGACCGAGTTGTTGAGGCCGAAATCCGTGTCGTTGGCAAGCTCGAGCGCGTGGTCCTCGTTGTCGGCCGCGATGACGCTGAGAACGGGCCCGAAGATTTCCTCGCGGGCGACCGTCGCGGCGTTGTCCACCTCCGCCAGGACCGTGGGTTCGAAGAACCAGCCCCGCGTGAGACCGGCGGGCCGACCGCCGCCGAACGCCAGTCGCGCTCCTTCTGCGACGCCGGTGTGGACGTACCGTTCCACCTTCTCGAGCTGACGCCGAGTGGCGATCGGTCCCATTCCGGTGGCCGCATCGAACGGGTCACCGACGGTCACTCCCGCGAACTCCGCGGCCAGTGCGTCGACGAGTTCGTCGTGCCGGCCACGGGTCACGATGATTCTCGACAACGCCGAGCAGACCTGACCGGTCAGGAAGCAGGCGTACGCGGCGATATCGGCGGCTGCGGTCGCGACGTCGTAGTCGTCGAGCACGACAGCGGCCGACTTTCCGCCGAGTTCCAGGGTGATTCGCGCGATCCGGTCGGCGGCGATCCCGGCGATTCGCCGTCCGGCCGCCAGCGAACCCGTGAACGTGATCTTGTCGACGCCCGGGTGACGCACCAGCCGCTCCGAGGGACCGCGGTCGGCGGTCACGACGTTGAGAACGCCCGGTGGCAATCCGATCTGTTCGGCGATCTCGGCCATGACGTACCCCGCGCCGGGTGCCTCCGGCGACGACTTCAGGACCACCGTGCAGCCGGCCAGCAGGGCGGGTGCGATCTTGTACGCCATGATGTTGATCGCGGCGTTCCACGGGACGATCGCACCCACGACACCCACCGGCTCCCGGACCAGCAGCGCGAGACGACCACCTCCCGGCGGATCGTCGAACCGCTCCTCGAAGGAGAAGGTGTCGGCGAGGTCGGCGTAGTAGTCGTAGACATCGCCGATGGTGCCGGCGAACGCGTGGGCGACCGCATGAGTGCTGCCCATTTCGCTCGGCCAGATCTGCGCGATGTCGTCGACCCGAGCACGTAACGCGGCGCCCATCGCTCGCAGGTATCCCGCCCGCTCGGCGTGGGTCAGTCGTGGCCACGGACCGTCGTCGAAGGCAGCCCGCGCCGCGGCGACCGCACGGTCGATGTCGGCCTCGGTCGCATCCGCCACGCGCACGTAGACCTTCTCCGTCGACGGATCGATGACGTCGATGCCTCCGCCGCTTTCGGGGCGGACCCATTTCCCGTCGACGAACAAGCTGTCGGGATGTGCGATCGGCACTGATGTACTACGCATTGTCACTCCTGAGATCGGGGGAGGTCTTGGGCAGTGACCGCACTCCGGCGTCGGACTCGGTGACCACCGTCATCTCCCGCGCGTTGGGGAGCCAGAACCACGCCACAAATATTTCGACGACCGCGACCGCCGTCACGTAGTAGGCGGGTGCGAGGGCCGAGAAGTTCGTGACCAGCCAGGTGGCGATGAGGGACGCGGTACCGCCGAACAGGGCAAAACCGACTTGGTAGGGCAGGGCGCTGGCCGATGCGCGGACGTCGACGGGGAACAGTTCGACGACCGCGAAGCCCGCGGCGAGGTTCATCGGGTACAGGAGCGTCGTGTACCCGGCTATTGCGATGGTGGCGAATACCGGTCCGTGGCCGATCAGGGCGAAGGCGGGAATAGTCCAGACCGCGAGTCCGGCGGCGAGGGTGATCGCGAACCGCTTCCGTGTCACGGTGTCCGACCACCGGCACAGGACCATCACGAAGGGCGCGGCGATCAGGAACCCGAGCACCATGACGAGCAGAGCGGTGGTCATCGAGTACCCCTCGAATTTGACCATGAGGGTGATCATGAAGCCGATCAGCATGTAGCCGGCGAGCGAGACCAGTCCCACCCACGCGAACAGCGTCAGCATCTCCTTCTTGACCGTACGAAAGGCCTGGACGAGGGGAACGTGTCGGCCGACCTGCTTGGCGACCTCCGCGGACGCCGCGGTGAAGGCCTCCGATTCCTGCAGCTTCAGCCGAAGGACCAGGCCGAGGACGCCGAGTGGCGCGCCGATCAGGAACGGGATCCGCCACCCCCACGACTGCATTTGATCGGCCGTCGTCACGAAGTTCATGACGAGGGCGACGATCGCGCCGCTCGCGACGCCGGCCATGACCGAGACGACCAGCCATGATCCGTTCCGGCCACGTTCGGCGACGGGTGAGTGCTCGATGACGAGGACGTACGCTCCGCTCTGCTCGCCGCCGGCCGAGAAGGCCTGCGTCAGTCGGCAGGCGAGCAGCAGGGCCGGTGCAGCGACGCCGATCATTGCGTACGACGGGAGGAGGCCGATCACGGCGGTCGACGCACTCATCAGCACGACGGCGATCAGCAGCGCCCGCTTGCGACCCCACCGATCCCCGACATGGCCGAAGACGATGGCGCCGACCGGCCGCATGACGAAGGCACCACCGTATACACCGAATGTTGCGAGGAGTGCCGCCTGGCTGCTGTAGTCGGGAAAGAACTGCTGCGAGATGATGATCGCAAAGAACCCGTAGAGGGTGAAGTCGTAGAACTCGATGAAATTGCCGACCGCTCCCGCACGCGTCGCACGCGCTCGGATTCGTTTGGCATCTGTCGTTGCCGGTGTCGTCTCAACGCTCACGTGCTTCTCCGTTTCTCGGTCTACGACGTCAGAATTCCGTTGTCACGCAGTGCCTGAATCTCGTTCTCGTGGTATCCCACTTCTCCGAGGATCTCGTCGGTGTGCTCGCCGAGCCGCGGTGCGTATCCCCACGGACCGGTGGCGGCATTCTCGAACCGGATGGGATTGTTCGGCACCTTGTAAGTTCCGTACTCGGGGTGGGTCAGCTCGGTGACCGCCTGATTCGCAAGCACCTGCGGGTCTTCGAGAGCGTCCTCGAGCCGATGGATCGGGCCGCAGGGCACCCCCGCCTCCTCGAGCTTTCGCAGCCAGTACTCGGCCGGATGCTTGCTGAAGATCGTCTGGAGCCGCCCGCACAGCTCGTCCCTGTTCTCGATCCGCTGGGTGTTGGTGGTGTAGGAGGGGTCTCGGAAGTCGTCGTACTCGTCGAGCATCGGCACCAGCTTGTTCCAGAACTTGTCGTTGAGCACCGCCAGGATGAAGTGCTTGTCATCCGAACCGAGGAACGGCTGGTAGGGCACCAACTGCGGGTGCCCGCCACCCTGCGGCCTGAACGGCACGCGCGTCTTGTCGTAGGCGGTGATGTAGTTCGCGAACGCCGCCACCTGGCCATCGAGGAGATTGATACTGATCTTGTCGCCCACGCCGGTCTGATCGCGCAGCCGCAACGCCGCGCACACGCCGAATCCGACGAAGAACGATCCGACGAAGTCGGCGATGGGGACGCCCACCTTCACCGGGCCGCCGCCCACCTCACCGGTCACACCCATCATGCCGCTCAGCGCCTGGGCGAGAATGTCCATGCCCGGCTGATCCGCGCGTGGGCCGCTTTCGCCGAATGCGGTGATGGAACAGTAGATCAGACGATCGTTGATCTTCCGTAGCGTGTCGTAGTCGATTCCCATCCGCTTCACCGCGTCCGGGCGAAATGCCACGACGAACACGTCGGCGTCGCGGACCAACCGTTCGAGTACTTCGAGCCCCTCGCGGCTCTTCAGGTCGAGGGCGATGGATCGCTTGCTGCGGTTGACGCCGAAGAAGTACGCGCTCTCGCCGTGATCGAAGGCGCTGTCGACGTACCGGAAGCTGTCTCCCTGGAGCGGCTCGACCTTCACGACGTCGGCGCCGAGATCACCGAGAAGCGAAGTGCCGTACGGTCCGGCCCCGATTTGTGACAGATCGACAATTCGCACTCCGGACAGTGGAAGTCGGCCTTCTGATCGTTCGGTTCGTCCGCCGAGCGGGTTGTGGTCGCGGTCTGACGAAATGGTCATCGATACCCCTACAGATCGTTGAGGAAGCGCCGCCGGTCGCGGGTGAGAATGCGCAACAGCGAGGCGCGACATATGGTAGAACCATTAGAGGCGACTCCGCGAGGTCTGTCAACCAGCAGTTTCCGGGCAGCCTCACCGCACGACCCACACCGCACGCAGCCTGCGCCAACCAGCGGGCGAGAGGAGACATACGTGGCACACCACTTCGACAGTCGATTCGTCACCGTCGACGGACTTCGGGCACATTTCGTGACACCGGCAGACGCAACCTCCGGAAATGCCCCGGCCGTGCTCCTGCTGCCGATGATCACCGGGATCGGAGAACAGGTCCGGGAATTCGCGGAACTGATCGCCGGCGAGACAGGGGCGATCGCTCTCACGTGGGATCCGTGGCACGGGAAGAGTTCCGACGACACCCCCTTCGAGGAACTGCACGAGCTGCACGCACAGCTCGACGACGAGACGGTGCTCGACGAACAGCAGCGGCTCGTCGACTACCTGACGACCGAACACGGCGTCTCGTCCGTGGGAGTGATCGGGTGGTGCCTCGGTGGCCGATTCGCGCTGATTCTCGGCGCCCGCGATCCGCGAATCGAGAGTGTGGTCGCCTACCATCCCACCCTGCCGGGCGAGATTCAGCCTCATCACAGCATCGACGCCGTCGCGGCGGCAGCGGACATCCCGGCCCCGGTGATGGTGCACTACCCGGGCAAGGATTCGCTGGTCCCCCGCGAGAACTTCCTGAGCCTGCAGGCGGCGTTGCAGGGCAGGGACACCGACGCACCGACGATCATCCATCTGTATCCGCGAGCCAAGCACGGGTTCAGCGATTCCCGACGGCACAACGAACAGGTCAACGCCGATGCATGGGCGATGTCGTGGCCGCAGACGCTCGATTTCCTCCGCACGTCCGCCCGTCTGCGCGAACCGGCGGTGTAGCCCCCAAAGGCCGCGGTGTGCAGCGACATTCGCTGACACCGCGGCCTTTCCGTATCGGTCACGGGTGCGATCGGAGCGCCCGCTAGGCGCGCACCCATCCCGTGAACAGTCGCCTAGTTGTCCGGTAGATCGTCGCGAACTCACACCGCACCGGGGCGTTCGGGCCCTTGTCGGCAACCGAGGCATTCACCTCGAGGATTCCGGAGGGCGAGCCCAGCCGGATCGGCGCTCCGTCCCGCGGTGTCCGCGCGTGGCGGTGAACCACCGAATCGGGCAGTCGCGCCGCGACCGCCGCGCACAGCGCCCCTGTCAGCGGTAGCGCCCGATGAGCCTTCCCGTTGGACAGGAAGCGCACGGTCAGATCGACGTCGCTCTCGTCGACTCGGTCGCCGGCGAGCGTCGTGTACGACCGGGGCGCGGCGACCAGGGCAATGAACGGGGTCATCCGGTTCTGCGCGGCAGACTGCTCGTCGGCCGCCAGGCCCATGCGCACCGATCCGGCGCGGCGGATCGCCTCCAACCGGGTCATGAGCCGATCATCGGCGTCGATCGTCTCGGGCAGCTCCGTGCCGTCCAGTCCCACCGCGGCCGCGTCGACGAACACCACCGGGTTGCCCGCGTCGACCAGACTCGCCGACACCGCCGGCGCGCCGTCCACGACCAGGTCGTCGGTCGAGTGCCCGGTCGGGAGGAGCGAACCGGTACCCGCGCCGCCGGGGTCGAGGAAGTCCAATCGGATGGGCGCCCCGGTCCCCGCCACACCGTGGATCGTGTAGTCGCCCTGCTCGATCGCCCGGCCCGCCTTCACATCGAACGACGAGGCAATGACCTTGCCGGTGTTGACGTTGTGTATCCGAACGGTGGCGTTGCCGTCCTCGGCGGCCACGAGCCCCTCGTCCACGGCGAACGGGCCGATCGCCGATGCCATGTTCCCGCAGTTGCCGACGTAATCGACCGCCCGCCGGTCGATCTGAACTTGCGCGAACGTGTAGTCGACGTCCGCCCCCTCGACCGACGGCGGCCCGACAATGCATACCTTCGACAGCGACGACAATCCGCCACCCATCCCGTCGAGTTGGCGTCCGTGGGGGTCAGGGCTTCCCATCGCACGAAGGAAGAGGGCATCACGCTGCGCCCGATCCGCCGGTAGGTCGCGCTCGTGGAAGACCAGTGCCTTGCTGGTGCCGCCGCGTATGAAGGCGGCGCGGTAATCGGTGTACATCCAGGTGGCCCCTCGCTCAGAACGGCCGGGGGGCGCGCTCGGACTCCCCCACGGCGATCGACATTTCACCTACGGAATCGATCGCGATCGTGACGACGTCTCCGGCGGCGACCGGGCCGACGCCCTTGGGGGTGCCGCTCGCGATGACGTCGCCGGGCTGCAGGTCGACGACGGACGAGATGAACTCGATCGATTCGGCGACCGGCATGATCATGTCCTTCAGCCTTGCCTGCTGCCGCAGTTCCCCGTTGACGGACAGCCGGGAACTCAGTGTGTCGAGGGGTGGCACTTCGTCCGCGGTGACCAGATAGGGACCGAGCGGGGTGAAGCTGCGGAACGACTTCCGCAAAGACCGGTCCTCCTCGAACTGGCCCGGTTCGATTCGCATCGTCAGGTCGATCAGACACGCGTACCCGAAGACGTATTTCATGGCCTCCTCCCGTGGCACGTTGCGTCCGTGCCGGCCGATGATGACGCCCAGTTCGCATTCGTGGTCGAAGCGCCTGGCGGAGCCGGGCGGCAACGCGATCGGCTCGCCGGCGCCGCTCACCGAGCCGGCGGCCTTGAGAAAGAATCCGGTCTCGCGGGCCGTGCGTCCGCCCTTGGTGATCGCACGTTCCCCGATCTCTCCGATGTGCGCGTGATAGTTGGCCGGGATCGCGAACACCTGCGGCGGAGCAGGGTTGGCCCCCCGCAGTGTGACGGTCGCGATCGACACGGTCGGTAGCGCATCTACGTCCGTCAGTCTATCGGCAATCGTGGGCCAGTTCCGGATCACCCAGTTCATCCGCTGCTCCGGCCAGGTGTCGAACTCCGCGGGGATCAGAGAGGTGATGTCGCGGAGGTCGTCCCCCGCGACGATTCCGATGCGGTAGTCGTCGAAGCTCGCCAGTTTCATCGTGTCTCCTGTGTTTCCGGCACCGTCTCTTCGTGGTACGCATTGAGATATCGGAGAACCGGGCTGTCGTCGACGCGGAAGAGTCGCGCCTCGGTGGAGTGTGCGTTCAGGTGCCGGACCGCCGCCCACGGCGGGATCGCCAGGAAGTCGCCTGCGTTCCAGTCGAACTGCCTGCCGTCGACGACGGTCGTCCCGGCGCCCTCCACCACCCAGTAGACCTTGCTTCCGCTGTGCCGGTGGGTCACACCGGAGAAGCCCGGGCGCAATATCTGAATTTTCATCGACATCGACGGCAACGCCGCTCCGCCGTCGATGGGATTCTGGTATTCGAGGATGACGTCGTCGGCAGGATCGGGGTCGAGGCCCCGTGCGCGGCCGAGCGCGATATCGGTTTGGTCTTTCGGGTAGACGAGCAGAGGGTTGACGGCCGGTCTCGGTGCCGGTCCGACCGGCCGGAGGATGCCGGAGCCGTACTCCTGCCACGACTTCTGCGGCTGACGGCTGACGGGCTGCGTCTCTTCCGGGTAGGGCTGGAAGAAGATGTTGTGCAGGTTCCGCATGAGGGACACATCGAGGACGTCGAGCCAGATCATCGGTTCGTCACCGGCGTGCACGTGGTCGTGCCACGCCCACCCGGGCGTCAACACCAGGTCTCCGGCGTTCATCTCGTAGTTCTCACCGTCGACGGTGGTGCTGCACCCGCTCCCGTGCATGACGAACCGGAACGCGTCCGGTGTGTGACGGTGTGCGGTGGCGACCTCACCGGGGCGGATGTACTGGATCGACGCCCAGAAGGTGGGTGTCGTTCCGTATTCGAGGCCGGGATTGGCCAGCCGAAGAGTCCGGCGGTCACCTCCCGGTCGCAGGTCGAGCACGCGGCCGAGTTCCTCGAGATAGCCGAGCAGATCCGCCCACCGCCAGTGCATCGGCTCCATCGACGACTGGGGCGCCGGGGTGAAGAGCGGCGGGTCGTCGGGCTGCTGGATCCGGAGTCCGGCTTCGGCCAGGGTGGCGCGCAGGCGACGACGTTCGTCGGCGTCGCCGGCGACGGCAGTGTGGGAGTGCGTCATGGTGTTCTCCTCGCGACATCGGCCCGTATTGGTAGAACCATTTTGGATGGTAGTGCGGTCGACGTCGTTTCACAACAGCTCTCTTGACGTGACCAAATGGTTCTACCATACTCGGACTAGTCGCCGATCTTTCGCTACGCAAGCGAATTCACGACGCGCACTTAACAAGAAAGGGTTGACACATGGCGAAACGAGTTCCCGTGTTGATTGTCGGAGGCGGCCCCGTGGGGTTGTCCCTCGCAGGCGATCTCGGCTGGCGGGGTATCGACACCGTGCTGGTCGAGGCCCGCGACGGTTCCGTTTTCCAGCCCAAGATGGACATGGTCGGTATTCGCACCATGGAGTTCTGCCGACGCTGGGGCATTGTGGACGATGTGGAGTCCGCCGGGTACAACCGCGCCCAGGTGCAGGACTGCGCGTGGGTGACGAACCTCAACGGGTTCGAGTTCGGCCGCGAGGCGTTTGCCGCGCCACAGGACGAACGCTCCCCTGCTCAGAGCCCCCAGCACCGGGAGCGCTGTCCACAAAACTTCTTCGATCCGGTCCTCACCCGCTTCGCGAACAGCACCGGGCATGCGGACATCCGGTACCGCACCCGGTTGCTCTCGTTCGTCGATCACGGTGACCACGTCACCGCAACGGTCGAAGCGCGCGAGACCGGCGAGGTCTACGACATCGACGCCGACTACCTCGTGGGTACCGACGGTGGCGACAGCACCGTACGCACTGCGCTCGACATCGCGATGAGCGGCGACGGCGCGCTGACGTACACGTCCAATGCGATCATCAGGTGCACCGGTCTTCCGAGCCTGCACACGACGGCGCCGGCGTACCGCTACATTTTCATCGGACCGGAGGGCACGTGGGCCACCCTCGTCGCAATCGACGGGCGCGATCAGTGGCGCTTCTCCCTGATCGGTGACGGCACGCAGCGCGAGATCAGCGAAGAGGAGATGCGCACTGCGATCGTCCGTGCCGTCGGTCGCGAGTTCGACTTCGAGATCCTGTCGATGCTTCCGTGGGTCCGGCGGCAACTGGTCGCGGACAACTACCGCAAGGGACGCGTGTTCATCGCCGGCGACGCCGCCCACCTCACATCCCCGACCGGGGGGTTCGGCATGAACACCGGGATCCTCGACGCCGTCAATCTGTCATGGAAACTCGCCGCTCGACTGCAGGGCTGGGGTGGCGAGGAGTTGCTCGACAGCTACGAACTCGAACAGCGTCCGGTCGCAGTCCGCAACATCACGGAGGCCGGTGACAACCTGAAGAGGATGCTCGAACCGCGTCTGACGACACCCGACCAGAGGATCTTCGCGCCCGACGACACCCCGGAGACGCGGGCGGCTCGAAAGGCCTTCGGCGACCACTACACCGAGATGATGAAACGCGAGTGGCACAGCATCGGCATCCATCTCGGCTACGTGTACGACGGGTCCCCGGTGATCGTCCCGGACGGAACACCGCTCCCGGCGATGCAGGTGTCCAGCTATGCGCCCTCCGCCCGGCCGGGATCCCGGGCGCCGCACGTCTGGTTGGACGCGTCACGATCGATCCTCGACGAATTCGGCCCCGGATTCGTCCTGCTCCGCTTCGACCCCTCAGCGGACTCGGCACCGTTGCAGGCCGCCGCCGACCGGGCCGGTGTCCCACTGCGGGTCGTCGACATCGACGACCCCGTGGCATCGGAGTTGTACGAGCGAGCGCTGGTACTCGTGCGCCCCGACGGTCAGGTCTCCTGGCGTGGCGACACCATGGTCGAGGACCCGGACGCGCTCCTGACCCGCGTATCCGGACGCCGCGAGCATGCGCTGGTGCTGCAATGAGGAGCGACCAGATGAGCGACCTCGTCGAATCTCGAGCGGACAGCACGCTGGCCGAGTTCACTGCCGACGTCTGCCGCCGGCTGGCGTCCGGCCTTCTCGACCGCACCGGTGACGACCTGCGCGACCTCGTCGCGCGGGAGGTCGACGGTCTGCGGGCCGCATTGTCGGATCCGTCGTTCCTCGACGCGGCCGACGCACCCTCCGACCCTCCCTTCGTCAGCCCCAAGGGGTATACGACGATCAACACGAACCCGGTCACGAGCCGGCGCAATCCGCTCGCGCCCCTGGTCGCCATCGAGCACGACGGTGACTTCGTCGAGATGACCACCACCCTGTCGCTCCCGTACCAGGGTCCGCGGGGGCGTGTGCACGGCGGTTACGCGGCGGTCCTGCTCGATCATGTGCTGTGGCACGCCGTCCGCAGCCGTCTCGACTCGGTCAGCTTCACGCGCAGTCTCACGATCACCTACGAGCAGGCCCTCCCCATCGGGACAGAGCTGACGATGACGGGGCGTGTCACCGAGATCGACGGCCGCAAGACGTTCGCAGCGGGCGAGATCAAAGCCGGGGACGTCGTCTGTGTCCGCGGCGAGGGTCTGTGGGTGTCTCCCCGTCCTCGGACATGACAGCGTCGACGCAACTTCCGAGCCCCGGTTCGGCACCGTCAGGGAACTGCACGGTGCGGAATCGGGGCTCGGTCCTCGCGATCGTGCGGGTCGGTAGAATGAGATCAATGGTCAAAACATTCGGTCCACTTATTCGAGGATGGGCACATGACTGAGTCCGCTGCGCTGTTCCAACGCCAAGCCGAGAACACGTCGATCTTCACCAAGGTCCAGACGCGCCGCGGGTTCGAGTACATCTACGAGCAGGTCCGCAACGCGGTCGCCGAAGGGCAGCTCAAGCCGGGCGACCGACTTCCCGCGGAGCGCGACATGGCACAGATCTTCGGGATCGCCCGACAGAGTGTGCGCGAGGCGCTGCGCGCGCTCGAAGCATCGGGACTGGTCGAGTCGCGACTCGGGGTGACCGGCGGCGTGTTCATCCGGACCGGCGATCCCACCGTCGTGTCCCGGGCGATCACCGATCTGGCCTCGCTCGGAGCCCTGTCCCACGCGAGTGTTCTCGAGGCGAGAATCATCCTCACGTCCGACATTATCCGGATGGCCTGCGAGCGCGCGACCGAGGAAGACTTCCAGAAACTCGATGACGACATCACGTTCACCGAGCAGCAGTCCAAGACCGAGGCCGGTCTCGAGCGAACCGCACAGATCATGGAGTTCTACCACATCCTCGCCAGTGCCACGCACAACGAAGTGCTGGTCATGCTGACCGATTCGCTGTCCCAGATTGTGCACTTGCGGCTCAATCGAGCCGGCCCCAAACCCAGTAAGGACATCGCAAAAGTCCGTCGGCGCATCCTCAACCATCTGCGTGCGCGGGACGCCGACAAGGCGATCGCGGAAATTTCCCGACACCTGAAACGGCTCGAGAAGGTCCTGGTCGAGGCCGAGAAAACGAAAGAACTCGGACTCGACGCGTCGAGCTGACAAACCCACTCGAGACCCACCCCGCTCGATCGCAGGGTGGGTCTCGAGTCTCTGCGGTCGAGCGGCCGACTCACAATTGCATGGCGATGAACTTCGTCTCCAGGAACTCGTCGAGGCCTTCGCTGCCTCCCTCACGACCCAGTCCCGACATCTTCGCCCCACCGAACGGCGCGGCCGAGTTCGACACCGAGCCCTGGTTCAGACCCACCATTCCCGACTCCATTGCTTCCGCCACCCGGATCGCGCGTCGCAGGTCCTCGGTGAAGATGTAGGACACGAGGCCGTAGTCGGTGTCGTTGGCGTATGCGATCACCTCTTCCTCGGTGTCGAAGGGAATCAGCGGCGCCACGGGGCCGAAGATCTCCTCCCGCGTGACCCTGGCCGTTGCGGGGACATCCCGCAACACGGTGGGTTCGAAGAAGTAGCCGGGGCGATCCGGGCGCTTGCCACCGAGGACCAGTTCGGCACCGGCTTGAATGGCATCCCGGACGAGGTCGTCGACAAGTGTCTGCTGTTTCTCGTTGATGAGAGGGCCCAAGGTGACACCTTCCTCGACGCCCCGACCCAAAAAGAATCCCGACATCCGATCGGCGAGTTTGACGGCGAAGGTGTCCATCACCGAACGGTGCACGTAGATTCTGTTTGCGGCCGTGCAGGTTTCGCCGGCGTTGCGCATCTTCGTCAGCATGAGGCTGTCGAGCGCATTCTCGATGTCGGCGTCGTCGAAGACGATGAACGGCGCGTTGCCGCCGAGTTCCATCGACGTCTTCAGAACCTTTTGCGCGGCCTGTTCGAGCAGGTGGACGCCGACGCTCGTCGATCCGGTGAAGGACAACTTCCGCGCCTTGCCCGATCGGATCAGCGGCTCGATGACCTCGCGCGGCGACTTCGTCGTGACGACGTTGATTGCACCGTCGGGCACGCCGGCCTCGTGGAACAACTGGGCGAGCGCGAACATCGTCAGCGGGGTTTCACTGGCCGGCTTGACGACACAGGTGCATCCGGCCGCGATGGCCGGCGCGATCTTCCTCGCGCCCATGGACATCGGGAAGTTCCACGGTGCGACCAGGATCGCCGGACCGATGGGCTGGCGCGTGACGATCATCCGCCCGCCACCGGCCGGGTTGACCTGATAGTTCCCCGTCACCCGTACGGCTTCTTCGGAGAAGTGGCGCACGAAGTCTGCGGCCAGGGTGATCTCGGCCTTGGCCTCGTCGATCGGCTTCCCGGCTTCGAGGGTCATGATGAGGGCCAGTTCGTCGGCGCGTTCGAGCATCAACTCATACGTCTTCCGGAGGATGTCCGAGCGTTGCCGCGCCGTGGTGGCCGCGAACGACGGCTGCGTCGCGACGGCGACGTCGAGTGCGCGCATCGCGTCTTCGGCCGAGGCGTCGGCGACCTGGCAGAGTACCTGCCCGGTCGACGGGTCGAATACGTCCAGGGTGGCACCGCCCGTCGCCGGAACCCACTGCCCACCGATGAACAACTCTTTCGGCACCGCGGCGATACCGGCTTGTTCCTGTTCCACTGTGATCGTCATCGAATGACTTCTCCTTCATGTCGCATCGAGAGCGATGCGGTCTACGGATCGACAACCCCACGCCCTGGCAGCATGGGGGCAGAGTTTGCTCGGGTCAGCGGGCCACCAGGCCACCGTCCACCGGCAGCGGGACGCCGGTGACGAACGAGGAGTCGTCGGACGCCAACCACAGGGCCGCATGGGCGATCTCGTGCGGTTGACCCGGGCGGCCCATCGGGATCGCGGAAACGAACCTCTGCTCGGTCTCCTCAACCGTGAACCGGGGGTCGGAGGTCATGAAGTCGTTGTAGAGCATGGGTGTCGCCACCATGCCCGGACACACGGCGTTCACCCGGATACCGTCCGTGGCGTACCTGACGGCCAGGCCCCGTGTCAGTCCCACGATTCCGGCCTTGAAGAGGGAGTACAGCGGGCTCTGAGCGGAGCCGACGAGTCCGGACGACGACGCGGTGAACACGATGGATCCACCCTGCTGCGCGCGCATCACCGTGACGGCCTCGCTGGCGAGCAATGTCGACTGGGTGACGTTCAGCTGCGCTGCGCGCTGGTACGCGTCGAGGTCGAGGTTCTCGACTTCCGAGGGAGCGGGGATTCCCGCGTGGCTCCACAGCACATCGAGACCCCCGAGCCAGCGCGTCGCTTCCGCGAACGACTCGCGCACGGCGTTGTTGTCGGACAGGTCGGCGACGAAGCCGGCCGCCTTCCCACCGCTGGCATTGACTGCTTCCACGACCTCTTTTAGCGCCTTCTCGTCGCGGTCGATCGCGGCGACGGCCGCGCCCTCACGGGCGAACAGTTCGACGCCGGCCTTGCCCATGCCGGATGCAGCGGCAGTGATGATCGTGCGCTTGTTCGGTAGTCGCATTCTCGAAACCTCAGTTCTTCTCTGTACGTTGGTGATCTGATTGCACGGTGGGTGATCGGGTCCTGGACGGGTCACTCTTCGGGAGCGAGGGTGACGGTGATTCCGTCCAGCGCGGTCGACCGTTCGACCTGACACGACAACCGCGATCTCGCGGTGTCGAAACTCTCGGTCTCTTCCAGCAGTTCCTGCTCGTCTTCGCAGCGTTCCCCGAGTTCCGCCGTGACTTGCGGGTCCAGGAACACGTGGCAGGTGGCGCACGACGCCGTTCCGCCGCACGACGCGAGGATCGGGAGACCGTTGTCTCTCAGCACCTCCATCAGCGACTGGTCCGGCTCCCAGTCGAGTCGGTGATGTTCGCCGTCGCGGTCGATGACCACGATGCGCGGGTCGGCAGTATCGGGTGCCTCGGGATCGAGGACGTCGGCACGGCGGATGTCGGTCATTTCGGTTACCTCGCTCACTGAGCAATATCGGTCTGTGATTGGGCTAATTTGATCGAAGGGTCGGCGGCGCGGGCCGGGTCGAGTGCTGCGCCCGCCGCGATCAGCTTCTTCGCCGGAACGAAGTCCTTGAGCGCATCGACCGTGTCGATGGCGGCGAGTCTCCCCTCTCGCAGGTACAGCACGGAGAACTTGCCTGCCGATGCGCTGCCCCGCACCACCATGTCGTCGCTCTCATGTCGCAGGCCCGCCGTTTGCAGGCGGGTACCGTGCTGGACCGTCCAGAACCAGGGAACTTCCGTCTTGACCTCACATGACTGCGAGACGACGTGGTTCGTCGCGGTGATCGCCTGGGCGACGGCATTCTGTACGCTTTCGAGCCGCTGCCCCCGGGGCTCGCCGTCGCGCAGACAACGCGCGACATCCCCGATGGCGTACACCTCGGGGTCCGAGGTCTGGCAGTGGGGGTTCACCAGAATCCCATCGTCGCAAGCGATACCCGCATCTGCCGCCAGCTGCTGGTTCGGAACCACGCCGACGCCGACGACGACGATGTCGGTGTCCAATGACGTTCCGTCGGAGGTGACTACGCGCTGCACCCGGCCGTCGCCCTCGAACGCCCGAACGCCGGCACCGAAGACGAAACGCGCTCCGTTGCTCCTGTGCAACGACTCGAAGTGGCGGGACACGATCTCGGACGTCACGCGGCTGAGGACCCGGTCCCGGAATTCGACGATCGTCACGTCGCATCCACGCGCGGCGGCGGCTGCCGCCACCTCGAGGCCGATGTAGCCGGCCCCGACGATCGTCACTCGGCTTCCAGCGGTCAGCGCCTTCTGCAGGGCGAGAGCGTCCGCGTGTGAGCTGAGGGTGTGAACGCCCGGCAGGTCGGCTCCGGGCACATCGAGCCGGCGCGGAATCGAGCCGGTGGCGATGATGAGCCGGTGGTAGGAATGCCGCACCCCGCCGGCGAGTTCGATCTGTCGGGCGGCCCGGTCGATTGTCCGCACCGGGCGGCCGCTGATCCGTTCGATGTTGTTGTCCCTGTAGAACGTGTCCTTGCGCAGCAGGCTCAGGGCGGTCGGATCCGCCGACTTCAGCATCTCCTTCGACAACGGGGGCCGCTCGTACGGCGCGGTCTCCTCCTGGTCGACGAGGACGATTCCCCCGTCCCAGTGTAGTTCGGCCAAGCGGGCGGCCGCCTGGACCCCGGCATGCCCCGAACCGATGATGATGACCCGTTTATCCGACACCGCGCACTCCTCTCTCCTCGATGGTCCGAACGGACGCACCGCCACTACGACTGGGCGATCAGGTCCACGCGCAGCGTCTCCGGACCGGTCGTCATGCTGTTACCCTTCAAGAACACGAGATCGTTGGGCTCGTCGAACGACACGGACCGAACCTTCTGCCCGAGCAGCTCCGCCGTCACTCGCGTTTCCAACCGTGCAAGGGGCGCACCGAGGCAGCTGTGCACGCCGTAGCCGAACCCGAAGTGGCCCTCGGTATCACGATCGATGTCGAAAGTGTCCGCATGCGACCACACGGTGTCGTCGCGGTTGGCCGAGGCGATGAGCAGTCTGACGATCGAGTCGGCGGGAATGGTGACGCCGGCGATCTCGGTGACCTCCGTCGTTCGCCTGACCGCGCGGTGAACCGGTCCGCGCATCCGCACGAGCTCCTCGACGAAACGCTCGGCATCTCCGGGGTTCTCGCGTAGGCGACCGAGGAGGTCGGGGTTGTAACTCAGCTCTCGGAACCCTCCGCCGATCAGCCGCATGGTGGTTTCGAAACCGGAGACGAAGATGAACCCGCACAGCTCGGTGGCTTCCTTCTCCGACAGCAGTCCGTCGTCCTTCCACATCCGGGCGATGTGCCCACCCACCGACTCGCTGCGGATGTCGTAGAGACGCAGCAAGTTGTCGCGGAGGTAGTCGAAGAACTGCAGCGTGTAGGCCTCGTCGTCGTCATCGCCCGGGGCGCTGCGGGACAGCCGTGCGAAATACACGAACATCTTGTCCGACCACAGTTCGACCTTCGCGAGGTCGTCGATGGGCACATCGAGGATCCCGCTGATCGTCGCCATGGTCAACGGTCGCGCATAGTTCTCGACCACCTCGCCACCGCCGGACGCGATCAACTCGTCCAGCTTGTCGGCTGCAACCTCCCGGACTCGGTCCTCCACGGCTGCAATCGCCTTGGGGGTGAAGGCGGCGGACACGACCTTGCGGAGGCGAGTGTGGTCGGGCGCATCGATCAAGGTCAGGAACGCGAGCGGCTGCTCGTCGTTGACCTGGGAGCGGAAGACTTTCGGCTTCCGCATCGCCCGGCGCACGTCCTCGTGCCGCGCCACCATCCAGACGTCGCCCCCGTCGTGCCGGACGCGCAGCACGGGAGCGTTCTTCCTCATCCACGCGTAGTGCGCGTAGGGCTCGCCCTGGGTTCCCTCCTCGTCGATGATCCGATACGGCGCGAGTCCGTCCGGCCAGTCGAGTTCGTGCGAGTACCGCGGAAGTGTGGGGTTCTCCAAGCCTGTCGGCATCGTGGTCCTTCCCTCGGGGTAGGCAGAATGAATAGCCCGTCATTGCAGCGTCTTTCGTTCGTGTGCGCCGCTGCGGCGGGTGGTCGTCAAGTCGTGTCTCCATACTGGCAAGCGTGACCGGCGACACAAATAGCGTTTTCACTGAGTGAAAATATCCGCAAAAGTGCTGGTCAGCGGTCTATTTTGGCACGCCGAATCCCGCCGGGGCAGTGCCCCGGCGGTCCGGTGTAGTGCGAACTATTCGATGTGCAGGGCTACCGTTCCGGTCAGCTCGAGACGGCGGCAGACCTCGTCGCGTAACGCTCCTCCAACGCGTCGTAGAAGGGTTTCGCGACGAGCCGCTGACGCTCCTGCCAGCCCGTGAGCTGGTGGGCAACGGCGTCCAACGATCCGGTTGCCCGGAGTCCGTCGAGCACCTGCAGGGTGCCCTTGATCGCTCCTTGCAACGCGGCGTTCGCGAACAACGCGATGGAATACCCCTGCAGGTCCTCGAGTGGCACGAAGGGCGTCTTCCCGCCTTCCACGAAGTTCACCAGCTGCGGGCACGGCAGACGCTCCGGAACGGCGTGCACTTCCTCGACCGTCTGCGGCGCCTCGACGAACGTGACGTCAGCGCCTGCCTCCCGATACGCGCCGGCACGGTCGATCGCGGCGTCGAAACCCTCGGTCGCGCGAGCATCGGTTCGTGCCACGATGACGAGGTCGTCGTCGCGCCGCGCGTCGACGGCCGCGTGTATCTTCTGCACCATTTCCTCGGTGCCGACCAGCTGCTTTCCGCCGAAATGACCGCAGCGCTTCGGAAACAGCTGGTCTTCGAGCTGGATTCCGTCCGCCCCTGCCCGCTCGAGGTCACGAACGGTCCGCCGCACGCTGACAGCGTTCCCGAATCCGGTGTCCGCGTCGACGATCAGCGGCAGGTCGGTCGCGTCGCGGATTGCAGCAACGTGCGCGGTCAGCTCGGTCAATGTCACCAACCCGATGTCGGGAAGACCCAGAAAGGTATTCGCGATTCCCGCGCCCGTCACGTACACCGCCTCGAACCCGGCCTCCTCGACGAGTCGCGCGGTCAGGGCGTTCGCGGCGCCGGGAACCACGAGAAGCGGGCCCGTCGTGATCCGCCGCCGCAGGAGCTGTGTTGTCGTTTCAGCCATTTGTCGAATTCCTTCGTGTCGTCGAAATCGGGGCGCGACGTCTTGCGTCGCAGCTCACAGGCCCATCCGCTGTGCGACGAGCTCGCGATGGTGCGCGGGCGTGCCGAACAGCGACGCATTACTCTTCGCGCGCCGGAAATACAGGTGCGCGGGGTGTTCCCAGGTGAAGCCGATGCCCCCGTGGATCTGGATGGTGTCGTAGGCAATCTGTACGTACGTCTCGGCGCACAGGGCCTTGGCCATGCCCGCCTCGACCGCAAGGGTGGCGGGATCGTCGACGGCGACCTGCGCGACGCGGTAGGCAGCCGCCTTCGACAGCTCCACCGAGAGCAGCATGTCGGCAAGTTTCTGCTTGATCGCCTGGTAACTGCCGATGACCTTGCCGAATTGGGAACGCGTGCGCGCATACTCGGCGGCCAGTTCGACCTGCCGCAACGCGCCTCCGACGTCCTCGGCCGCAACCGCTACCGCTGCGAGGTCGAGCATGCGCTCGACGGCGATCGCCGCTCCGCCCTCGGCGCCGATCAGCCGGGCCGGCGTCCGGGAAAACACCATCGTCGATTGCTTACGCGTGCGGTCCATGGTGTCCATCGGCCGCACCGTGAGCCCCGACGAACCGGCGCTCACCTCGAACAACGACAGGCCCCGGTCCGTTCGGGCCACGACCAGTACGACGTCGGCGGTTCCGCCGTCGAGAACGAAAAGCTTCTCACCGGTCACTGCCCACCCGGTTGCGTCCCGCTCGGCTGTGGTCGCGACACCGTCGCCGTCCCACCGCCCGGAGCTCTCCGCCAACGCGACCGTCGCGATCACCGAACCGTCGGCAATCACGGGGAGCAGGCGGGTCTTGGCCTCCTCGTCACGGGATTCGAGCAGTAGGTTCGCTGCGAGCACGGCCGACGACAGAACAGGGGCACACACCAGAGCGCGTCCCATTTCCTCGAGCACGATCGACATTTCGAGCTGCGTGAAGCCCGAACCGCCGTACTCCTCGGGTATGGCGAGACCTTGCAGACCGAGTTGCCCGGCCATCTGCGCCCACACCCGACGGTCGTAACCGTCGTCGGTCTCCATGAGACGCCGGACCTCGTCCTCGCTGGACTTCTCTTCGAAGAACCGCCGGACTACCCGCCGGAGTTCGTTCTGTTCCTCGCCAAATACGGATGCCACGACAGTCGGCCTCTCTCGATTCCCAGCTCGCGATAAATGGTTCTACCTTAAGGTAGATCTGGTCATCGATTCGGTCAACCCCGGGAGTCGCCGACACTTCGTACGCACAGGGGAAATTCGCACGTGCGCAGGGAGATAGAGAGAACGCGCATTTCGGCTTCCGACCCACCTCGCACAGACGCGGTGATTCACAGCTCTTGACTTTCGCGAGAAGACGCGGCTTAGATGTGACAGCGGTCATACCGCAGGCCGACGCCCGCAGAACTCGCGTTCACGCACGCCCAACCGCTCGTGATCGAGTATTGGCGCGCCCTTCTGTTCATGACCGCAGGCTTTCTCCCACCCACCTGTCCCCGAACGAGGTGTTGGCACATGGCATCCCCCATCGACCACCGACCGACCACCGACATCCGCACCGTGCGTCGCGCCGGAGCGATCGGCAACTTCATCGAGTACTTCGACAACGCGCTCTACGGCTTCTTCGCCGTTACCATCGCCCAGCTGTTCTTCCCCGAAGTAGACCCCGTGGTCGGTCTGCTGTCGACCTTCGCGCTCTTCGGGGTGTCGTTCGTCGTCCGGCCTCTCGGCGCGATCGTCTTCGGGCACATCGGAGACCGATGGGGACGCAAGACCGTCCTCATCAGCTCGATTCTCATGATGAGTCTCGCGACTGCGGTCATCGGCATGCTGCCGACCTACTCGGCAGTAGGAATCCTTGCACCGGTACTGCTCCTACTCTGCCGGCTACTGCAAGGATTCTCGACCGGAGGCGAGTCGACCACGGCCTTCGTTCTCGTCGTGGAGCACTCACCAGTAGCCACCCGAGCCAGAAACGCTACTCCCCTCATCGCGTCCACCATCGGCGCCAGTGTGATCGCGTCACTCACCGCAATGTTGATCAGTTCTCTGGTATCGACGGAACAGATCAACGCGTGGGTGTGGCGGATACCGTTTGCTCTCGCAATCCCGCTCGGCATCGTCGGACTCATCCTCCGGATGAAGGTCGACGACGCCGACGTGTACAAAGCCGCCGCAGAGATTTCGCACGTCATCAAGAGTGATGACAACAGCCACCGTTCGCCACTTGTCCAGGCATTCCGGGTCGCGAAGAAGAGGATGTTCGTACTCTTCCTGTGGGTAGCCCTCCAGGCCACCGCGGGCTACATCACCGTCGCGTACATGGCGACAAACCTGATGCACTTCGAGGGCCACAGCAAGACCAGCGCATACGCCATCGTCGTCATCTCACTCGGAGTGGCTTGCGCTGCGGTGTTCCCGATCGGGAGACTGGCCGATCGGACCAGCCGGAAGCGCTTTGCTATGACTCTCGCCGCCGGGCTCGTAGCGTGGAGCTACCCCACCTTCGTCATGGCAGGCCACGGAGTCGTCGTCGCGACCATTGGACTCGCGATCTTCGCCACGCTGCAGTACTCGACAATGATCGCCGCCGGCCTCGCCGTCGTCGAACTCTTCCCCGTCGACATTCGTGCCAGTGCGAGCGCCTTCCCCTACGCCCTCGGCTTCGCAATCTTCGGCGGCACCGCCCCGTTGGTCGCCACGTGGCTGGCCTCCGAGTTCTCCCCCACCGCACCGGCCTTCTATGTGATGATCTGCGCGATCGGCGGATTTTTCGTCGGCTGGCTCGGCCTTCCGAATGCCAGCGAGATGGCAGTATTGTCCGAAGACGACGGCATCGCACTCGATACGAGGGAGCGAGAGGTAGCGGAGGCGGAGCCGACTCGATGAACGAAGAATGATCGGATCAGCCCCACGCAGTGACAGCCGTTCACACCGCGGGCTGCGAGCGCCCGAGGTGGATCGCTGTGTCAAGAACCGAGGGTGAATCCCTGATCAGCCGTGTGACGAGGGTGCTGGAAGCATTCGACCGGGACAACGAGTCGATGCCGCTCAGTACCCTCGCCCACCGCGCCGGACTGCCCATCCCCACCACGTACCGGCTCGTCACGGAAATGGTGAAATACGGCCTCCTCGACCGCGCATCCGACAAGGACATCAAGATCGGGCTGCATCTGTGGGAACTCGCCTCCCACGGCAATCGCGGGGTAGGACTCCGCGATGCCGCCCTGCCCTTCATGGTCGACCTGCAAAGCGCAGTCCACGAGGTCGTCACCCTCGCGGTACTGGACGGCCAATCAGCGCTCTTCCTCGAGCGACTCGCACCGGCCCAGACGACCCTGGAAGCCGGACGCATCGCTGAACGCCACCTTCTGCACGCATCATCGTCGGGACTGGTCCTCCTCGCCTTCGCGTCACAGGAGTACCAGAACGAAGTGTTGTCCCGGCCCCTCGAGCGGCTCACAGACAAGACGGTGACCAACCCGGACCAGCTTCGCCGACTCCTCGCCGACGTCCGGCAACGACACTTCGTCTACGCGGACGGATACGGCAGGCCGGGGTGGACGGGAGTTGCCGTCCCCGTCTTCGGCCGAAAGCACGAGGTTGTCGCGTCCCTCAGCATCGTGTACCGCAGTCGTGACGAGAGCCCCCAGTCCCAGTTGGCGGCGATGCGCACCGCCGCCGCGGGAATAAGCCGGACCCTGACCGCCCCCTATTGACCCGTGGGCGGATCCCCGGACTCTAGTCCCCGATCCGATTCCCGGTCTCCGGGTGGAACAGGTGCACCGCTCCGTCTCGCTTGCGCAGTGAGACGGTGTCGGCGAGCCGGGCGGGGGTGCGGGTCAGTGACCGGGCGACGAGTTGGGTGCCGTCCCCGGCGATGTGGGTGTGGACGTAGGATTCGCTCCCGAGTTCCTCGACGAGGTCGACGATCACCTCGATGCCGCCGTCCCCGGTCGACAGTTCGAGCTGTTCGGGGCGCACACCGACCGTCACGGTCTCCAGTCCGGCCGCGTGCAGTGCCGACAGCTGGTCGCGTTCGAGCGGGAGCGTCGAGTTTCCGAGCCGCACACCGCCGCTGACGATGGGCATCGTCATCAGGTTCATCGCGGGGGAACCGATGAAGCCGGCCACGAACGCGTTGGTGGGCCGGTCGTACAGCTCGGTGGGCGCCGAGAACTGCTGCAGCTTACCGTTCTTGAGGACCGCCACCCGGTCGCCCATGGTCATGGCCTCCACCTGGTCGTGGGTGACGTAGACGGTAGTGGTGCCGAGCCGGCGCTGCAGTGCCGCGATCTGGGTGCGGGTCTGGACGCGGAGTTTGGCGTCGAGGTTGGACAGCGGTTCGTCCATGCAGAACACCTGCGGTTCGCGCACGATCGCGCGACCCATCGCGACGCGCTGACGTTGACCGCCGGACAGCTTGCCGGGCTTGCGGTCCAGGTAGTCGGTGAGGTCGAGGAGTTTGGCCGCCTCGGCCACCTTCTTCTTGCGTTCCTCGACGCCGACGCCCCGCATCTTCAGCGCGAAGCCCATGTTCTCGCCCACCGTCTTGTTCGGGTAGAGGGCGTAGTTCTGGAATACCATCGCGATGTCACGGTCCTTCGACGGCACCCCCACCATGTCCTTGCCATTGATGGTGATGGTGCCCTCGTCGATGTCCTCGAGGCCGGCGAGCATCCGCAGCGCCGTGCTCTTGCCGGAACCGGACGGTCCGACGAGGACGATGAACTCGCCGTCTTCGATCTCGAGGTCGAGCGTATCGACCGCCAGCGTGTCGGCGTTCTCGTAGATGCAGGATGCGCCTTTGTACGCGATGTCAGCCATGATTGCTCCTCTGGTGGGTACCGAAGTCGGGGGAAGTGGTTGCCGGGGTGATCATTTGATCGCGCCGAAGGACAGGCCGCGGACCAGTTTGTTCTGCGCGACCCAGCCGGCCAGGATGACCGGGAGAGCCGCCAGCGTTGCCGCCGCCGACAGTCGGGCCCAGTACAGGCCCTCACCGGTGATGAAACCGACGAGGAACACCGGAATGGTCTGCGCCTGGACGGCGGTGAGGTTGACCGCGAAGAAGAATTCGTTCCACGAGAAGATCACGCAGATCAGCGCGGTGGCCGCGATGCCGGGTGACACGAGCGGAAGGATCACCTCGCGCACCGACGTCCACAGGCTCGCCCCGTCCATGCTCGCGGCCTCCAGCAGTTCGCCCGGGACCTCGAGGAAGAACGAGCGCATCATCCACACCGCGATCGGCAGGTTCATCGCCGTGTACAGGATGATCAGCGCCCAGATGTTGTCGAGCAGGCCGATGTCGTTGACGATCACGTACAGCGGGATGATCGCGGCGACGATCGGGAGCATCTTCGTGCTGATGAAGAAGAACAGGGCGTCCTTCGTCTTGCGGACCGGCCGCAGTGACAGCGCGAACGCCGCCGGGACACCGAGCACCAGCACGACGATTGTCGACATGGCGGTCGCGAACGCCGAATTCAGCAGTGCCGTACCGATTCCGCTGTCGAGGACCGCCTTGAACTGGTCCAGCGTGGGTGTGAAGAACAGCTTCGGCGGAGTCGTGTAGGCGTCGCCCTCCTGCTTGAACGCGGTGAGGACCATCCACGCCACCGGGAAGAAGAACCCGAGGGCCACGATCCACGCGACCACACTCCACGGGCTGAACTTGCGATGCTTGCGCGCCCGCTTCGTCTCCGGGGCGGCGGGAGCGGACTCCACCGGCGCCGCCGCAGTGTCGGTACTCATCACGCTGCCTCCTCGTTACCGGAAAAGCTCTTGAAGATCAGGCGCAACGCCAGGGTCGCGACGACGATCGTCGCGATCACGACGATGACGCCCATCGCCGCAGCCTGCCCGATGTCGAAACCGAGGAATGCGCGCTGGTAGATGTAGAAGGGAAGGTTGGCGCTGGCAGTGCCCGGCCCGCCCTGCGTCATCATGTAGATGGCGTCGAACGTGTTGATCAGGTAGATGGCGCCGAGCACCGCACCGAGTTCGATGAACCGGCGCAGGTGCGGGAGCGTCAGTTCGCGGAACATCGCGAACGGCTTGGCGCCGTCCACCCGTGCCGCCTCCAGGATGTCGCGGGGCATGGACTGCAGTCCGGCCAGGATCAGCAGCATCATGAACGGCGTCCACTGCCAGATCAGGCTCACCATCACCGAGGCCAGCGGGAACTTGCTGACCCAGTCGACCTGCCCTACCCCGAACGGGGAGAGCACGAAGTTGACGATGCCGAACACCGGGTCGAACATCGTCGTCTTCCACAGCAGCGCACCGGCGACGGGCGTCACCAGGAACGGCGTGATGAGGAGGGTACGGACGATGCCGCGGCCGAGGAACGCGCGGTCCAGCAGCAGTGCGAGCAGCAGGCCGAGCC
>NZ_WXYH01000342.1:0-49311 GCF_009872365.1 Rhodococcus sp. T7 | reverse complement strand
AGGAACGGGCGCAGCTCGAGCCATTCGTGGATCGGTTTCCCGCCGGCGCCCGGCGCCGCGGACAGCTCGCCGGCGAGTTCGAGCGCCCGCTCGTAGGTGTCGACGTCGATCACCATCCAGCCGGCGATCAGGTCCTTCGTTTCCGCGAACGGGCCGTCGGTGACCGGTGGCCGTCCCTCGCCGTCGTAGCGGACGAACGTGCCCTCCGGGGCGAGCGCCTGACCGTCGACGAACTCCCCGGTCCCCTCCAGCTTGGTCGCGAAATCCTGCATGTACTGCACGTGCGCGGAGATCTCCTCCGGCGTCCACTCGGTCATCGGGACGTCGTTGACCGCCGCCGGCGCGCCGCGGTAATGCTTGAGCAGCAAGTACTTGGCCATCATGTGCTCCTTGGTACTGGTGCGACCCATTCTGGTCACATTCACCACGGGGACGGAGCCGATCATCGGTTCTCGACAACGCCCCCAAAACTATTTTCGATCGAGCCAGTCGCCGAACAGCGCGGCGAGCAGCTCGGGCCGCTCGTGTACGAGCGCATGGCCGGCGTCCTCGAGGACGGCCAGGGTGGCATGCGGATAGCGCTCGAACAATTCGCACGCGTCGGCGTACCCGGCGACCGAATCGCGCCGGCCCGCCACGATCACCGTCGGCCCCGCGAACGCACTCGATCCGACGTCGACCGCCCAGCCGGCGAAGATGCGTCCGAGCGCATCCTCGTCGACGAGCGTCGCCCCCGGCACCACGTGGTCGCGGTAGCGGCGAGCGGTGGCCCGGGTGCGCACGACGAAGTACTCGTCGAACCCCGCCCACAGCGCACGGTCGAGTTCGTCGTAGGCTTCGGCGTCCCGACGAACCACACTGTGCTCGGGCACATTCCGCGACCGCTCGGCGACCGGACACAGCAACGCCAGGCCGAGCACCACGTCCGGCCGCTGCGCGGCCACACCACGAGCCAGATAGGCGCCGTAAGAATGCCCGACCAGCATCACCGGGCCCGCCCCCAGGCCGTCGATGAAGTCGCCGAGCAACGTCACCACATCGTCGTTGCCGGTCAGTCCGTCCGCTGTCGACCGGCCCATCCCCGGCAGGTCCGGGTAGACCCGCCGATACCCCGTGGCCGGAACGACGGCCTCGATGGCCGCCTCGATCTCACGATGATCCACGCCGGCACCGTGCAGGGCGACAATCGGCACGCCACTGCCGTGCTCGACCCAATGGACCACGGCTTCGTCGATCCGGCGCTCCATGACAACACCCTAACGATCCACGGCGTACCACAGTCGTTTGCGAGCCATAAGAACATTTCGTAGGCTTAGACCCTACGAAATGCGCATTGGAAGGGTGGGAGTTCTGTGACACGAGCACACACCACCGCCGTACCGGCGCCCCTTGCTCGGCGACCGCTGCGAACCTTCCGCCCCCAAGACGCCACAGGCGTCTACACCCACCCACGGCCCGAACTCGCTCGCCTGGTCGCCCGTGGCGTCCTGCATCGCGCCGCCCCCGGCTACTACATCGTCACGCCCCCCGAACAAGCCGGCCGTCCCTGGATCCCGGGTCTCGAAGCCACCGCTGCCGGGATCGCCACCACCATCTACGGACCCGACGAGGCCATCGTGATGGGTATCAGCGCGGCACGCCTGCATCACGCGATACCCCGAGCGTTGGCCACCGCCGTCGTCGCCGTCCCCCGTCGACACCGACCGATCACCCTCACCGACCGGCCCGCCACCATTGCCTTCCTCCGCCGCGACACTACTGAACTCGACGCCGAACGCATCGATACCCCACTCGGGGCCACACTGGTGACCACCCCCGAGCAAACCATCCTCGATCTGGCACGGTGGCCGCAACTCGGTGACGTCGAGATCGAAATCCCCACCGCGATCGCGGCCCTCCACCAACGCAGCGACCCCACGCGTCTAGCCGCCCTCGCCACCGAACAACACGGTATGACCGCCGCCCTCACCCGAGCTGAAGCCTGGTCGAGGACACGGTCGTGAACCTCGACGAACGCGACAGTGTCGCAAATCAATTCGGGGTCGCGTCCGAGCAGGTCGAGCGAGACCACCTCATCTCATTACTCCTGGCTTACCTCAGTGAACATTTCGCCGATCGAATGCACTTCATCGGTGGCACCGCACTCGCCCGCACACACCTCCCCGACGGGCGGCTCAGCGAGGACATCGATCTCATCTCACTCGACCCACGACGCAGCGCGCTGGCCGCCGACCTCGACACAGCACTCCCCCGATCCCTACAGCGGTCGCACGGCCGACTCGACTGGGCGCCGTCGCTCAGTACCGGCTCGAGCGTGGACCCCGCCACCCTCTACACTTCCAGTGGGCTCGCGGTAAAGATCCAACTCCTCTCCTCCACCGACCGCATCCTCTGGCCCACCGAGCACCGCCACATCATCCAGCGCTACAGCGACGCCCCGCCTGCCCGATTGCTCGTACCGACGCTCGCCGCGTTCGCCGCCTCCAAAACCGCGACCTGGTGCGACCGCGCGGCCGCCCGCGATCTCTGGGACCTATGGGCGCTGAACAACATCGGCGCGATCGACCCTGACGCCGCCACGCTGTTCCGCAAGTACGGACCCACCGGCAGGAACCCCGGCGAATACGCGTTTGCGAAACCACCGAGCGACCACGAGTGGCAATCACAGCTCGCCGGCCAGACCCGTCTGATCGTCACCGCAAACGACGCCCTCCACACCGTCCGCACCGCCTGGTCGCACCTCCGCCCGGACAGCACTGCGACGCGTGCCGGAATATGAACCGACGGTCGGCTGGCGGGCCAAGTCGCCGATCCGCGGTCGTGAGACCCGACGGGCGGCCGGAAAATGGTTGGCGGGCACGACGCCCGCACTGCTAGCGTTCGGACGACCGTGACTTCGAGCGAGGAGGTGAGACCCATGACCGCAGTACGCAAGTGGGTGCTCCCCCTCTTCACGGCTGGGCGATCGATGTATGTGTCGCCGGGAGCGCCTCGACAACAAGGCAATCCCGAAAGGCAACACCATGCACTTCACCTCTGAGGCATCGTCGAACGGTGTCATCGAACGATACTTCATCCTGGGCGAGATCACCGGCGTGCTCTGGTACGACTACAACACCTCGCTGGCGGAGCGTGCCCTGCCGGAATGGCAGTCAACCCTCGACGCCCTGCAGGCGCTGCCCGAGATCGGTACGGTCTTCGTGGACGACGCTCTGATCGAGACGGCACGAAAGATCACCGTTCCGGTCGAGTACCGGATTCCTTGGAACGACGAATACATCGACTGCCGAGCCGGTCTCGCGTTGTTCGACGCCTTCGGCTTGAGGGAGAAAACACTGCACGCCCACCCGGGCGCGTACAACCAATTGCCCGAATACGAGCGCGACAGCTCGGCGCGGTTCTTCGCCCGCCACCTCCGCCGGGCCGGTGCGACACCGGCCTGATGTGACCGACATCGGCGGCGGGCACGAGTCGGCCGCCGATGCCGAATCACCCACCGCCTGTCGGAGACGGCGGCGGGTGATTCGGCAAGACGTTCAGACGAGTTCGGCCTGGTAGTCGATGTTCGGGCGTAGCGCCGCCCAGCCGAATCCCAGTGCCGCGCAAAGCGGGATCAGCAGCAGCAGCCATCGTGCGACGCCGCCCTGCCCGCCGAGCAGGACGCCGTAGTTCTGCACGGCGAGCCATACGACCACCGCGAACCCGACGAGTGCACCGGCAGGTGCGACCTTGGTTTTCCAGATGCTCGTTTCCAGGCGGGTGCGGGCGAAGAAGGCGATGATCGATGCCGAGGTGAGGGCGAGGATCACGATGAGCGAGACGGTGCCCAGGGACAGCAACCAGCTGAAGGTGACGGTGATCGGGTCCGCGCCGGCGAGTTCGAAGGCAGCGAGGATGATCGCGAGCACGACGCCGACTACCAAGGCTGCCGCTGCGGGGGTGCCGGTCTTGGCGTTGGCTTCGCCGAGGCGGTGCGGCAGCACCTTCGCTCGTCCCAGCGCATAGAGGTAGCGGGAGAGCATGTTCTGGAAGCCGATGAGCATGGCGATGAAACTCGTGACGACCAGGATCTCCATCACCGTGCTCAACCAGGAACCGACCTCAGCCTCGGCGATGGCGAACACGAATCCGGCCGGGTCGTCGGTGGCGGCGGCCTGGACGGCATCCGCGCCGACGGAGTTGCCCAGCGCCCAGGTCGTCAGGGCGTAGAAGACGCCGATGAACGCGATCGAGGTGTACACGGCGCGGGGAATGGTGCGGTGTGGGTCCTTTGCTTCCTCGGAGAAGACGACGGTGGCCTCGAACCCGGTGAAGCAGGTGATGCAGAACAGGAACGCCACACCGAGCCCCGGACCGACCAGCGCGGACGGATCGAAGGCCGCCAGCGAGTTCCCCGAGGTGCCGCCCCCGACGATGATCGCGACGTCCAGGACGACGAACGCGGCGATCTCCAGCAACACGAGCAGTCCCAGCACCTTGAGGCTCACGTCGACGCCGCGGACGGTGAGTGCGGTGACCAGGGCCAGGGTGGCGAACAGCAGTACCCACGCCGGCACGTCGACACCGAGTTTGTCGGTGATCAACTGTTGCGCGAACACCGAGTACTGGGACCACAGGGCCGCCTGCAAGGCGGTGTAGGCCAGGATGGCCAACCCGGCGGCGGCCGTGGCCAGCCGTGGCCCGAATCCCTGCGCGATGTACGCGACGAAGCCGCCGGCATTGGTGATGTGCCTGCTCATCGTCACGTACCCCACGGAGAAGACGACGAACAACAGGGCCGCCAGCAGATACGTCGCGGGGGCGGCGACACCGTTGACGGAAAAGACGACGGGTGAGGCGCCGACGATCGCGGCCATCGGGGCGACTGCGGCGACGACGAAGAACACGATCGCGGCGACCCCGAGCCTGCCTGCCCGCAGCCCCGCCCTCCCATCCCCAGGGGGCTCGTTGTGACCTGTGTTCTGTGGTGGGACGGCCTGGTGGGGAGGGGTGGACATTGGAGCCTCCGAAGAAGGGATTCGCGGGGTAGTGCGGGTGGGTGTCGCGGCGTGTTCGTGGGTGACCGTTGGCGGACGGATTCGCGTCAGGCCGTGGGGCCGGGTCGGGCGTCGTCGACGGACGGGGTGCGCTCGAATTCGCGCGCGTACGAGCCCATGGTGATGTTCACCAGGTCACCGCTCTGCTGGTCGATGCCGAATTGGATGCCGACGGTGCGGAGGGCGTTCAGGTCGACCAGGACCATGCCCTCGACGCCGACGTTCTTCTCCAGCCAGGAAAAGAGGTACGTGTTCTCACGCAGCTTCCAGTAGGTGCAGCTGTCGGTGTCACCCACGCCCAGCTCGGCACCGCCGATGCACAGCCAGGTGAAGAGGTTCTCGTTGAGGTAGACGTGGTCGTAGACGTCGTCGCCGCTGTAGGCGTAGCGCACCCGGCGTCCGATCAGCTCGTCGGTCGGCTCGTGGGCATCGGCCGTGGTGGCGGCGCTGCCGGCGATCTGGCCCTGGAACCACCGCTGACGGGCGAGGTGGGGGTTGGGGCCGAGTCCGAGTTCGCCGACCGCGCCGGTGACCTGACCGGTCGTCATATCGAGGGCGGCGCTGACGACCACCGGGTGGTCCTCGCCGCTGCGCCGGTAGTGCAGGTAGAACAGTCCGGGCTGCATCTCGAACAGCTCGTAGGTCTCGGTGCCGGCCTGCTCGCCGGTGCGCCAGCTCAGTTCCGCTTCGGAAAATGCGTGGGTGAGGGTGAACTCGTCACCCGAATCCACGAAGCGGGCGTTCACGGTGAGTTCCCGGCCGTCGAGGGCGCGGCTATAGGCGGGCCGGTATTCGTCGAAGCCGTCGGCCATCTCGCTCAGCGAGGCCCAGTCGTCCTTGTTCCAGCTGAAGGCCGAGGTAGTGGAGGTGCTCATGATGTCAGGTGTCCTTGAATCTGTGGAAGGTTTCTGGTGAGTCGTTCGGGGCCGGGTCAGCCGAGGTTGACCCAGACGCCCTTGGTCTCGGTGAATTCGTCGATGGCGTTGGAGCTCATCTCCCGGCCCCATCCGCTCGAACCGAATCCGCCCCACGGGGCAGCGGGATCGAGGAACGGCAGCATGTTCACGAAAACGCTGCCGGCGTGGATCGAGGCGGCGAGGTTGTGTGCCAGCTCGAGGTCCTTGGTCCAAATACATGCGGCCAGACCGTAATCGGTGTCGTTGGCGCGGGCGGCGAGCTCGTCGGCGTCGTCATAGGACAGGATCGACAGCACCGGCCCGAAGATCTCCTCCCGGGCGATGGTCATGTCGTCGCGCACACCCGAGAACACGGTGGGCGCGAAGAAGTTCCCGCCGGACAGCTCTCCGCCGACGCGGCTACCGCCGGTCACCAGCTGCGCGCCCTCGGCGACCCCGGCGTTGACGAGCCGCTCGACGTGGTCGGCGTGCTCGGGCGAGGCCAGGGGGCCGATCACCGTCTCGGGCGACATGCCGGGACCGATCGGCAGCGCACTCGCCGCGGCCGCGATCTTCTCGGTGAACTCGTCCACCCGCTTCGAGTCGACGAAGAACCGCGTGTAGGCGGCGCAGACCTGACCGCTGTTGAGCAGGGCGCCCTGCAGGTTCCCCGCGACCGCGGCGTCGATATCCGCATCTCGCGCAATGACACTCGGCGCCTTGCCGCCGAGTTCGAGGGTGACCCGCTTGAGGTTGCCCGAAGCGGCGACGACGATTTGCTTACCGACCGCGGTCGACCCGGTGAACGACACCTTGTCGACGTCGGCGTGCTCGGTGAGGGCCTTGCCCGCCTCGGGACCACCGGTCAGGCAGTTCACGACACCGGGCGGGAACCCGGCCTCCACGCACAGCCCGGCCAGGAACACGGTGCTCAGCGGCGTCTGCTCGGCGGGCTTGAGGATCACGGTGTTGCCGCAGGCCAGCGCAGGGGCCAGCTTCCAGGCGGAGATCATCAGCGGGAAGTTCCACGGGGTGATCAGCGCGCACACGCCGACCGGTTCACGGCGGGTGTAGTGCATCGTGTTCGGGATCGACACCGCCGAGTTCTTGCCCTCGATCTTGGTGCACCAACCGGCGTAGTAGCGGAAGACCTCGGCGGCCATGGTGAGGCTGACGGTCTTCGCGACCCCGAGCGGCTGCCCCTGGTCGCGGGTTTCGAGTTCGGCGAGTTCGTCCGCGTGCTGCTCGATCAGATCGGCGACCTTCCACAGCAGCCGTGCGCGGGCGGCAGGCACCAGGGCCTTCCAGGCCGGATCTGTCAGGGCATGCCGCGCCGCCGCGACCGCGGCGTCCACGTCGGCGGCGCCGGCATCCGCGACCGTGCCCAGAGGCTCACCCGTCGCCGGATCGTAGGTCTTGAACTCGGCACCGGACCGGGCCGGAACCCAGCGGCCGTCGATCAGCAACTGCTCGCGCACATCCATTGTGAGAACTCCTCGAAATACTCGTGACCAGGTCACGTGACGTGAGTCTCACTCTGCTCCGGGATTCGCGGAACCGCATTGCCCGAAACCGTACAAACATTGACTAATCCCGCATACCTTCGGTGGCGCCGAGTCAATCGAGAGCGGTCGCGGCCGACGAGTCGCGCGGCACGAAAGTCGAATTCCGTTTCAGCAAAGTATATTTGGGAGTTCACGCGTCGCCCACCTCACTCGGCAAGTGAGCGCAGAAACCGGCGAAGATGCGCGAGCGCGGCCTCGTTGAGTGCGGGGCGGTCGAGAGTGATCTGCTGAAAGATCAGTCCGTCGGCGGCCGCGATGAACAGTTGAGCCATCGCCTCGTCGCAGTCGATTCTGCCGTGCGCCAACTCTTCGCGCAGGGCCTGCCGATAGGTGCCGTACAGCGACTCGACGTGCGGACGCAGTTCGGGACGCCGCCGCGATTCGAGGATCAGTTCGTACTGGAACGCCTGCTCGTCGGGGTTGACGACGACCATCCCGATCAGTCCGGCGAAGAGCGCGTCGAGGTCGCCGGTGCCCGGCCGGGTACTGATCGAAGTGACGCTGTTTTCGACGGAGTACTGCAGGGCGGCCTCGAGCAGGGCGTCCCGGCTCCCGAAGTGGTGGGCGACCAGGCCGTGAGTGACGTTCGCCTCGCGAGCGACGGCGCGGTAGGTCAGTTTTCGCAGCCCCTGGGCGGCGACGACGTGGACGGCGGCGGCGAGCAGAGCCTGCCTACCCTCGCCGTACATTGGCGAACTCCGACCCGGTGTAGACGCAACAGCGGTCATCGGTGTCCTCCAGGATTCTTTTCATCTATCCACTTGACTAGTTGTACAGCACGGGGCATATTTGTGCCACCGATCACATCTATCCATCTGGATATTTCGCATCTCTTCGTTCGCGGTCCGCTTCGGCCGCACCACTGCCCTCGGCACGCAAAAGGACACCCCCACCATGACGAATACAGCGGATAACGAACCGCAGGCCACGCTCGCTGACCGGGAGGCGTCCGGCGCAGTCGCCATAGTCACCGGCGGCGGGAGCGGGATCGGTGCCGCCACCGCGCAGGCGCTCACTGCCGCCGGCTGGTCGGTGGTGATCTGCGGACGGCGTGCGGACGCGCTCGAGCGGGTGGCCGACGCCACCGGGGCACACCCGATCGTCGCCGACACCACCGACGCGGCCGCCGTAGCCCGCCTCGTCGAGAGCACCGTCACCCATTTCGGGCGCCTGGACGGACTGGTCCTCAACGCCGGAATCGTCCGGCCCGGCCCGGTCGGCGAATTGTCTGACAGCGATTGGACGGCCATGGTCGACACCAATCTCACCGCGCCCTACCGTCTGCTGCACACCGCCCTGCCGCACCTTGTCAGGAGCGGCGGGGCGGTGGTCGGGGTGTCCTCGGTCAGCGGGCTGCGCGCCTCGGGCGGAACCCCCGGCTACAACGCCACCAAAGCCGGTTTGAGCATGCTGCTGCAGTCGGTCGCCGTCGACTACGGGCCGCGAGGAGTACGTGCCAACGTCGTCTGCCCCGGTTGGACCCGCACCGAGATGGCCGACGAGGAAATGGCCGAACTCGGAGGTGAACGCGGCCTCGACGCGGAGCAGGCCTATCGCCTCGCCTCCGCACTCGTCCCGCTGCCGCGGCCCGCGCACGCTGCCGAAGTCGCCGCCACCATCGCGTGGCTGCTCTCCCCCGCAGCCTCCTACATCAACGCCGCGGTGCTACCCGTGGACGGAGGGCACAGCGCGGTCGACGTAGGCACCGTCGCCCTCGACCCACGATTCTCGCTCGCTGTCTCCCTGTCCTGACGGTCCACACCCGCACAGTACGAACTGCTCACTCGACGCCCTACCCACGATGGAAAGAAGAACCGATGCCAACCGCGTTGCTCAATGGCCGCATCTACACCGTCGACCCGGCCACGCCCTGGGTGCAAGCCGTTCTGATCGACAACGGCATCTTCACGGTCGTCGGGTCCGACGACGACGTCCGTGACGCAGCCCCGGAGGGAACCGAGTTCATCGACCTCGACGGTCGCATGGCGATGCCCGGGCTGCACGATGCCCACACCCATCTGCTGTTCAGCGGGTTGAAGTTTCGCTACGAGGCCCGTCTGACACCGGGCGGCACCCCGCAGGAGATCGTGCACGACCTCAGTCACTGCAGATGCGCCGAACTCGTCGACGAGGACGTGCAGCCCTGGATCGTCGGCGGCGAGTTCGTGCCCGCCGACTTCGCCGCAGGAGAACTGGACCGCAAATTCCTCGACGAAGCGTTTCCCGATCAGCCGGTGTTCCTGTACGACTACACCATTCACCACGCCCTGGCCAACTCCACCGCACTCGACCTCGCCGGGCTTTCCGCCGACTCGGTGGACCCGCCCGGTGGCCGACTGGTCCGCAGGGAAGGGACGAACGAGCTGACCGGGGAACTCGTCGAGCAGGCCCGCTGGCCCGTGATGCGCGCCATGTCCGATTACCGTGCCGACATCTACCGTGACGCGGTCGGCTGGGCCGCGTCGGTGTGCCATCAGTACGGCATCACGTCCGTGCAGGAGGCCTCCGCGTCCCCGCAGGCGCTCGCGGCCTACCGGGACCTCGACCGGGACGGCGACCTGAACCTGCACGTCGCCGCGCACCTGGTCTGGAAGGAGGAGGGTTTCGGGATGGCCGATACCGCCGAACTCGACCGCACCATCGCCGAACGGGCGGCATTCGCCAGCGAACACCTCGACACCGGACGCATCAAGATCTGGCTCGACGGGTCACCCCTGCCGCCGCACATGACCCAGGCGGACCTCGACGCACACGGCAGCGTCGACCCTACCAACATTCTCGTCGACGAAGATCAACTCACCGAGGTGCTGCGCGGATTCGACGCGGCCGGGTTGTCGGTGAAGATCCACTGCGCCGGTGCGGGTTCCGTGCGAGCCGCACTCGACGCCTTCGAGACCGTCCGCCAGACCAACGGCACACGCGGCCCGGCCCACGAGATCGCGCACTGCCCGTTCATCCACGACGACGATTACAAGCGATTCGGTCAACTCGACGTGATCGCCGAGATGTCTCCCGCAATCTGGCATCTCGACATTCCCGGGCACGACGATGCATTCAAGTTCCGCACTATCCTCGACTCGGGTGCCACGATGACCGTCGGCTCGGACTGGATCATCACGCCGAATCCGAACCTGTTCCCCGCCCTGCAGGGCATGCTGCAGCGCGGAGACGAGACCGTCGATCTCACCACCGCTGTGCATCTGATAACCCTCGGCGGCGCTCAGGTCGTCGGCCGTGATCACGTGCAGGGCACGATCACCGCCGGGAAGTCCGCGGACCTGATCGTGCTCGACCGCAACATCTTCGAGGTCCCGCCCGAGCAGGTCGGATCCACACAGGTGCTGCGGACTCTCTTCGAGGGACGCACCGTCTTCGACGCCGAGGCATCGACCGCCGCCGATCTGCATCAGCCCTGAGCGCAGTACACCCTTCCGCCTGTTGCCCAACACTGGAGGACTCACCGTGTCCAACCCTGATTTCGACACCGTCGCAGCCTTGTACGAGGCGTGGAACACCCGAGATATCGCGGCCTGGGTCGATTCGTTCACCCCCGATGCGACCTGGACGAATCTGCCCACCGGAGAGGTCCATGCCGGCCACGACGGGATGGCGGACAACTACCGGCACTGGGACGGGCCGTTCCGCGACGGAACGTGCGAGAAGCTCACCTTCACCGGGGGTGACGGGCTGGTCGTCACCGAGTTCGTTGCCGTCGGCACCCACACCGGCCCCCTCCCGACCCCGGACGGAGAGGACATCCGCCCCACCGGTCGCACACTGTCGGTTCCCTTCTGCGACATCCACCGGGTCGAGAACGGCCGGATCGCTTCGACCCGGCGATATTGGGATCAGCTCACCGTCCTCACCCAGCTCGGACTGCACTGAGCCTGGACTTTCCCCACTCACAAAGGACCACCCGATGCCTCACACTCTCGACGGTCGACGCACCCCATTCGACAGCACAGATCCCGACTCCAAGGGACGCGTGGCACTGATCGTTCTCTTCTCCTCCGTTGTCGGCACGCTCCTTCTGATGGCCCCCGCCGTGGCCAGTCAGCTCCAACTTCAGCTGGGACTGAATCCCTCGCAGACGGGTGACTTGTTCTCGGCCGAACTCGGTGCGATGAGCTTCGCCTCGCTCCCCGCACTGTGGTGGATGAAGAAATTCAACATCCGGACGATGTCCACGATCTTCGGCGTGATCTTCATCGCCGGCAACGTCAGCTCCGCCTACATCGAGGACTACGGCACCCTGCTCGCCGTACGCTTCCTCACCTCCCTCGCGGGCGGCTCGCTGATGGTCCTGTGCATGTCGCTCGCCGCACAGACCCGAGACCGCAACCGCGTGTACGGACTGTGGGTGATGGGGCAATTGTCCTTCGGAGCAATCGGATTGGCGGTACTTCCACACTTCTTCGACACCTTCGGAATCGGCATCGTGTACTGGACCCTTGCCGTGCTGATGATCCTCGTTCTGCCGCTCGCACGATTCCTGCCGGAGCGCAACGTCACGGCCGACCATGCCGGCACAGAAGCGACCGGACCGACGAACAACTACGTGCTGCGCGCCGCACTCGGGCTCGTCGCGGTGCTCGCCTTCTACGTGAGCCTCAGCGGAATCTGGACGTTCGTCGGCGGCGTCGCCGCTGCATCCACCATCGGCACCGAAACCTCGAGTGCGATCCTGTCGATCGCCACCGTCCTGGGTATCGCCGGTTCTGCACTGGCCACGGTCCTGGGCGCCCGGCCGAGCACGAGAACCAACCTCCTCGTCGGGTATGTGGCGATGACGCTGTCGGTCGGTCTGCTCGCCGGAATGCCCGGACTGCTCCGATTCACCGTTGCAGCATTGCTTTTCAAGTTCACCTGGACGTTCATCCTTCCCTACATCATGTCCACCCTCTCCGGCCTGGACCGGTCGGGGCGAGTGGTGAACCTGGCCAACATCGCCATCGGCGGCGGCTTCGCGATCGGCCCGTTCATGGGAGGACGCCTCGTCGAGAGTGCGGGCGGATACGGAACGTTGATCGCGGTCAGCGCCGCGGGACTGGTCCTGTCGCTGGCACTGATCATGGCTGCCCAACCCCGGCGGACCACCGCACCTGCCGCCACCGCCCCAGTTCCGCAGATGGCCGAGTAGCACTTTCAGTCGACAGGTTGATCGAGAGCACCGCCGGCAGTCCGATAACGGCCGGCGGTAACTCCGAAGCGGGTCTTGAACAACCGCGAGAAGTGCGCCGGATCGGGGAACCCCCACCGAGCGCCCACAGCAGCCACCGAGAGGTGGCAGTTTCGCGGATCGACGAGGTCGCGCCGGCACTGTTCGAGTCGGCGCTCCCGGATCCACCCGCCCACGGGGGTGCCGTCCTCCTCGAAGATCTTCTGCAGATGCCGCACCGAAATATGATGCGCGGCAGCGACCATCGCCGTATCGAGACCCGGATCCGTCAGATGCTCCTCGATGAACGTGCCGACCCGGACGCGGAGTGCCGTATGCCGTGATTCGAGCGACAGGCTGTCGGTGATCTGCAGTTGCTCGGCGAACGCCGCGGCGAGCACGTCGAGGACCGCGTCGTTGAGATGCACCGCCACCGCGGGCTCGGTGTCGAAGACCCGCTCCCCCAGGTCTTTGACGAACGGCGCGACCAGGGCGCCCATGCCCTGGCGACCGGAGATCCGCCGTGCCGTGAGCTCCGCTATCCCGTTGGGGGGAATCCGGAGCAGTTCCCGCGGGAACATCATGACCAGCATCCGGAATCGATCGTCGAACGAGAGTTGATAGGGCCTGGTCGTGTCGTAGATCGCGAAGTCACCCGGCGTCAACGCCGCCTCGCGGTCGTCCTGTGTCAGCACGCAGTAGCCGCGGACCTGCAACCCCACCTTGTAGAAACCCGGATCGCTGGCGCGGATCGTCCTCGGGGTGCGGCGCACCGTGTGCGCCGACGCGACAACATCGGCAACCTGGACCTGACCGAGGGAGGCACCGTGGATATAGCCCGCGAAATCGGTATCCGGGGCGATCGACGTCTCCAAGGGGACAAAACTGTCGGTCACCGACTCCCGGAACGTGTCGAGATCAAGTGATCGATTCCGAATTTCGACGATCTCACCCATGGCTGACTCGGTCCTCGATGCCGGAAAACAACTGCGTCGCCGATTCCGACGAGGACGGCGACTTGTTTCGTCCGGAACTGTTCTGCCGGAGCAGTTCCCGCAGATGGGTGAGAGCCCTCTCGGTCAGCTCGGGGGGACCGAGGGTGATCTGATGGAACACCAGACCGTCCGCTGCCACATAAATGAGGTGGCTCAACGCCGGGTCGGGGTCCATCCCGGCGCACTCGAGTTCGAACTGCAGCCGATCGACGTACGCCCGGTAGATCGCCTCGACGTAGGGGCGCAACTCCGGACGGCGTCGAGATTCGAGGATCAGCTCGTATTGGAAGGCGAGGTCCTCGGGGTTGCTCTCCACCATCGTCGCCAATCCGGCGAAGACGGCGTCGAGGTCACCGCTGCCCGGACGGGTGCTGATCGAGGTCACGGTGTTGTTAACGGAGAACTGCAGCGCCGCCTCGAGGAGTGCGTCGCGGGACCCGAAGTGATGCGCCACCAGCCCGTGCGCGACTCCGGCCTCACGCGCCACCGCTCGATACGTCAATTTCCGCAGTCCCTGCTCGGCGACCACACGCACCGCCGCGGCGAGGAGGGCGGCGCGCCCCTCCCCATAGCGGGGCGCCTGGCGGGCCGAGCCCTCTTCGGAGACGGTCATCGCGGTAACTCCTCGCTGTCCACTTGGCCAGTTTCTCCAGAAGTGTAGACGCAGGTCGGCTCGCTGTCCAGATGGACAGTTGCTGATCCGGATGAAGACTCCTCGCCAATTCACCCGGCCGCTGACATGAAAGCAGGAGATACCAGTCAAGCTCCTGTCCCGTATTCAGGCGAGCACTCGATCACGAGTCTCAGGCATCCGCGCGTACACGACCACTCCCACGAGAGCCGCTGCCGCGACGTAGAGCCACACCCAGTCTTGGAGACCGTTGGTCGCCAACCAGGTCGTGATGTACGGAGCCGTCCCACCGAAGAGAGCAACGGCGATGGCGTAGGGAAACCCGATACCTGTTGTGCGGACTTCCGCGGGGAACTGTTCGGCCATTACCGTCGCAATGAGTCCTGCGTAACCGGCCAACAAGGTGACGCCTACGATCTCGACGGCGAGAAGAGTCCAGAAGCCGCCGGTCTCGAGCATTCGGAACGCCGGGTAGGCGAACAGGAGGAAGCCGATCGCGAAGGTCAACATCACCGGCTTGCGCCCGACACGGTCGGCGATGATCCCGGCGAACGGCAGGAGGCAGAGAAAGTATGCCAGCGCAATCGTGTTCGCCAGGAGCGCCGTCTGCAATGACATTGTGCCGAGTGCGGCGCTGACGTACCCGGGCATGTAGTTGATCCAGATGTAGTAGATCAGCACTCCGGCGGCCGCCATTCCGATCACTCGGAAAGCTGCACCAGGATGCTTCCGCAACATTTCGGTCATCGGGTTTCGTGGGATTCGTCCATCGGCTTGCGCGTTCCGGAAGCCGTCGGTCTCCTCGAGCCCGATCCGCAGCCACAAACCGACCAAACCCAGCAGTCCACCGGCGATGAACGCGGCCCGCCATCCCCACGCCGACATCACCTCCGGATCGAGCGTCGACGTGAGGATCAGTGCCAGCACGGCGGCGATCAACACACCCAGCCCTGCCGACACTTGTTGCCATGAACCAGCGAAGGCGCGTCGCATACCCGTCGCAGATTCGACGAGGAGAGCGGAGGAGGATCCGAACTCACCGCCGGCCGAGAATCCCTGCACGAGCCGGGCCAGGAGAAGCACGATCGGTGCCGCCACACCGATTTGGTCGTACGTCGGGCACAGTGCGATGACGAACGCACACCCGGCCATCATCACGATGGTCAGCGTCAGCCCCTTCTTCCGGCCGTGACGATCGGTGAAGACGCCGATCACGGCACCGCCGACAGGCCGCATGACGAAGCCGACCGCGAAGACGGCAAGTATTGCCAGCAAACCCGATCCGGGCGCTGAAGGCGGGAAGAATTGTGTCGCGAAGATCGGTGCCAGCGCGCTGTACAGCGCCCAGTCGATCCATTCCACGGTATTTCCGACCGAGCCCGCGACCAGCGCTTTGCGCTTCTTTCGCGACTCGGTCCGCTGTGCGCTCGAGGGAGCATCCTTGCTTCGGACACGCATAGTCCTACCTCTCGTTCGGGATTCACAGTGTGATGCAATCGTGCAGATGCGCTGAGGAGACCGGCTTCAGTGGCCGACGTAGTGCGCCGGCCGCTTCTCGACCATGGCGCGCCGGGCTTCGTGCGAATCCTCGGTCGACATGACGACCGCGTGATGCGAGGAGATCAGGTCGAGTGCTGTTCTGAGATCATGTTTTTCACCGAGCCTGGTGCTGCGCTTGATCATCTGCACCGCAACGGGAGGCTGGCGCGCGATCTGGGTTGCCAGTTCGAGCACCTCCTTCTCCAACGCGTCGTCGGGGTGCACCGCACTGACCAGTCCGAGCGAGAGCGCTTCCTGAGCCCCGACAACGCGTCCCGTCCACATCAGTTGCAGGGCGGTGGCGGTGCCGACGATCCTGGGCAGCAAATAGCATCCCCCGTCACCGGGAACAAGACCCACCCGGATGTATGCCTGAGAGAACCGGGCAGACTCGGAGGCCAGCCGGATATCGGCGAGAAGTGCCATGTCCATTCCCGCACCGAAGGCATCGCCGGAGACCGCGGCGAGGTACGGCTTGTTGAGCGCTTCCGCAGCGTGCGCGACCTTGTGCACATGCCTGGTCAGGAGGTTTTTCGCACCCAGGGGTGTCGGTTCGATGCTATCGAGAACCGTGAGGTCGACTCCGGAACAGAATGATCCGCCGGCGCCGGTCAGGACGACGACGCGGACGTTGGGGTCGTGTTCCGCCTCGATTAGCGCATTCGCCCAGGTGTCGATCATCTCGAGTGTGAAGGCGTTCTTGCGTTGCGGCCGGTTGAGCGTAATGGTGGCGATGTGGTCGGCCACTGCATAGTCGATGTCTGCCATGGTGATTCCTTCGGTGTGCGTAGCTGGTGACCGCGATGTCCCGGTCAGTCCGCTGCGCCGAGGACGAGGACGTTGTAGTACTGGGCCCCGGATCCGGCACCGGCGACCAGGCCGGTCCGAGCTCCGGGTACCTGCCTATTGCCGCCGTCCCCGCGGATTTGACGCACCGCCTCGATTATTTTCAACGTTGGTGCACCCCAACCTATGTGACTGAACGAGAGGACGCCGCCGTCGGTGCAGGTTGGCAGTCCCCCGTCAATCCCGATTCCGGTGTCCATGGCGAACGGTCCACCGTCGCCCTGTTTGCAGAATCCGAGTGCCTCGTACTGCCGGAGGACCTCGGCGGAATTGACGTCGTACAGCTGGACGAAGTCGAGGTCCTCGGGCTCGAGGCCTGCGGTGGCGTAGGCGCGGCGTGACGCACCCGCGCCGATCATCCAGACGTCGTCGTAGCGCGGCGGGTCGACGTATTGCTGGCGCATCCATTCTGCGCCGCCGCCGAGGATGCGGACCGGGGTCGACGGCAGGTCGCGGGCGCGCTCCATCGATGTGACGACCAGTGCGGCAGCGCCCTCGTTTGCCAGGCAGACCTCCAGCCGAGTGAATGGATCGACGACCTTCGGCGCGGCCAGAACATCTTCGGCGGTGTAGGGACCGCGACCGGCCATCACTGCATCGGGATTGGCCGATCCCGTGTTGCGGATGGCGGCGGCGACGTGGGCCATACCGTCCCTCGCGTGGGGGTATTCGTGGAGGTACCGTTGCGCGACCAACGCGAACTGTGCCGTGGTGAATGAGCCGAAGGGTTCGACGAACTCGTTCTCCGGACGGGTGTAGGACGCGACACGGCCGGCTTCGGCGCTCATCACGCCTGCCTGTCCGCCGGTGATCAGCACCGTGTGGCACTGCCCGGTTGCGATTGCCGCGGCCGCGTCGAGAACCGCAGGCACGCCTTGCGGGTAGGTGTCGCCGATCCATCGCACCGGGATTCCCAGCAGTCCCGCCCAATCCGCTGATCCGGGTTGGAAGACGGTGCCGCCGGGTCCGGGCCAGCGGGCGCAGATGCCATCGACGTCGGTACGGTCGATCCCGGCGTCCGCGAGGGCGGCCTTCGCCGCGTGCACACTTGCGGTCAGTGAGTTCATCTCCAGTCGTCGGGCCTGCTGGGTCATCCCGACGCCGACGACGGCAATATCGTGAAAAGGGTGGCGCGCGGTCATACGACACCCGCCGGGGAGGACAGCCTTTCGCGCACCTGTGCCTTGGTGATCTTGCCGACCGCGTTGCGGGGGAGGTCCTGCCACACTTCGATCCGTTCGGGAACCTTGATGCTCGGGAGGCCCTGCTGTCGGCACCACTGCGTGAGTTCGTCCGCCGACGGTGCCTGCGCCCCACTTGCGATGACTACCGCGGCGATCGCCTCACCCCACTCGGGATCGTCGAGGCCGACGACGGCTGCCTCGCGTACCTGCTCGTGCAGGGTCAGCACGTTTTCGATCTCGGTGGGTGCAATATTGAACCCACCACGGATGATCAGGTCCTTCTTCCTGCCCACGATCTTCAGATAGCCGTCGGATGTCCACTGCCCGATGTCACCGGAGTGCATCCAGCCGTCGATGAGTGCCTCCGAGGTGCGCTCTGGTTCGCGGTAGTAGCCGATCATCGTGTAGGGCGTGCCGAAAACGATCTCGCCGCGCTCTCCCGCGGGAACGTCCGCACCGGTTTCGTCGACCAGGCGCACCATCACTGCCATCGACTCTTTCCCGCAGGTGGTGAACAGTTCCGGACGACCACCCGCGGCGGCGGCATGGTCACTCTTGAGAAGCATGGTGCCGATCGAGGCGATCTCCGCCATCCCGTACAACTGCACGAAGATGGGGCCGAAGCGCTCGACGAGCGCCGCGACTCGATCAGGGGCGATGGGGGCGGATCCGTACCCGATCGTCTGCAGGCTGGGAATCGTGTCTCGGTCGATCCCGGATTCGAGGAGACGGATCAGCATGGTCGGCACCAGGAACGTATGCGTCACGGCGTTCGAGCGCACCTCCTCGACGAACCGTTCGGGCTTGAATCCCCTGGAATCCGAGAACCCGACAGCCCCGCCGAGGAGTGCCAAGGGTGCAAGGGTGATCTGCATGCTGGAGTTGTGCGGGATGGCGATCAGCCACCTCGTGTTCTCGGACAGCTCGTACTCGGATGCCGCCACTGCGGCGTGCTGGAGGGTCGCACCGACGCTGAAGAGGATGCCCTTGGGCCGGCCCGTCGTGCCGCTCGAGTACACGATGCAGAACTCGTCCTCGGAGTTCACCAATCGCTCGGTGGCGGGCGCCGCCGGCGAGGCGGTGCTCAACTGCGCCTCGTACTGGGTGGGATCGTCGATATCGAGTACCACCACGTCCGTGCCGTCGGTCAGTCGTCGCGCCATCGGGGCGAGGTCGGCGTCGGCGAGGATCACCTTGGGAGTGCAGTTGTCGAAGATCTCGTCGTATTCGGGCTCGCCGAGGCGGAAGTTCAGACCGACGTACACCGCTCCGGCCTTTGCGCAGCCGCCGACGAGTTCGACGACTTCCACTCGGTTGGCGACCAGTACTGCGACCCGGTCGCCGCGTTGGACTCCGTACCGGTCGATGAGCAGATTCGCCAGGCGGCACGCGCGGTCGTCGACCTGCTCCCAGGTGCGCGAATCGGAGCCCGCGAAGGTGGCGAGCGCATGCGGGTTTCGGCGGGCGTTTCTACTGAAGGCGAGTCCGATGTTCATCGCGGCAAGTCCTCTGTGTCAGTGGCGTGAAAAGCGGGAAAGTTCCAGTTCTCGTCGATCTCGACCCATGCGACCTCGACACGGGTGCCGATTGGCGTCGGGGTGCCCTCGGTGGTGACGATGTTGGTCAGCAACTGCCACCCCTCGTCGATGTCGACGATGGCGAGCTCGTAGGGCGCAGGCAGTGCGGGAGACGGCGGGCGGTGCACGATCGTGCTGCTGTAGACGCTTCCGCGACCGGTGCTGGTCTGGTAGCTCCATTTTTCGCCGAGGCAGTGAGGGCAGATCAGTTGGGGTGTGAAGAAGCTGCGGGTGCAGTCTTCGCAGACTGGACGGACCAGACGATGCTCGCGGGCTGCAGCCCAGAACGGCGCGGTCAGCTCGCTCGGGGTGGGCAGTGGCCGCTCGAGCTGCAAATCCATCACTCGCCACCGACGAGGAGGAGGTGAGCGGCTCGAGCGACGGGCATGCCGATGGTGACGCCGCGGTCGCGTGCCGGACCGTTACAGGCGCTGATCAGGCCCTCCTGGTAGCCGCGGAAGGCGTCACCGATCGGCGCAGTGCGGCCGTCGATGCATGCGCCGGCCAGTCCGGCCCCCTCGGCGGTGCGCAATCCGACGATGCCGGAGTCGTTTTTCGACATACCGCCGTCGTGGCAGATGAAGGCCCACGGGTCGGCTTCGAGTAGGAACTTCGCGCCGCTGCGACCCGTGTGGCCCGCGGTCACCATGACGCTGCGGCGGGCGTCCTCCGGCAGAGCCCACACGATGGAGTCGGTGACGACGGTCCGGCGACCCTCGAACTCCTCGACGACCTCGCGCCGGATCTTGTTTCCCACGGTGGTGTCGGCCAGTTCGGTGTCGCGCAGCAGCTCGGCCGCTTCGCGAACCGGCATTCCGACTGACACGCCGAGGATTTCGGCGTGATAGTTCACGTGGGAAATCAGGCCGTTGTCGTAGAGGTCGCGTCCGTTACCCATTTCCACGGACATGCCGTCCGCAGTGGCGGCGGGGATGCCCAGCGCCTCCAGGTACCAGAGCCCGGCGATCCCGGCCCCGTCCTTCCCGACGCAGGCGTCGTGCCCGATGACGCCGCGGGGCCGGTGGATCGCACACATGCGCGCGGGAAGGACGCCGATATACGACGCCGGCAGGACAACGTCCCGGTCGGTGTTCCGTTCGTCGACCCAGCGGGCGGAGTCCATGATGATGATCCGTCGTCCGTCGCGCTCCGCGACAACTTCCTGGGGATGGTCCTTCTCCCGCTCGAGCAGGGTTTCTCCCACGTCACTTCTCCTCGCCAGTTCGGTATTCATCACACAACTGTTACAAAATGTGGTGATATCATAAGCATATTTAAAGCCGCTTGAGAAGAGCTCCCGCCAAACCAACATAGTTGGCGCATCACGTAGGTCGGACGTCAACGGCCGAACGCTCTGGGCCGGTTGCGGCCTCGACGGCGGGCAGTAAAACTGCTTATATTAATGATATTAATCCGGTGTCTCGGTCGAACTGGGCCGACCGGGGCTTTCAGACGAAGGAGAATCTTGTGAATCTTGACGGAACATCCGCGCTGGTCACGGGAGGGGCGTCGGGCCTGGGCCTGGCCAGCGCGCGCGCACTGGCCAAACGGGGAGCACACGTGACTCTCCTGGACCTGCCCAGCTCCGCCGGTGAGGCGGTGGCAGCGAGCTTCGGTGGGGGCGCCGGCTTCGCGCCCGCCGACGTCACCGACGAGGAATCGGTGTCGGCCGCGCTCGACATCGCGCAATCACACGGGCCCCTGCGCGCGGTCGTGCACTGCGCCGGACGCAGTCACACGATGCGAATCTTGGACAGGGAAGGGCAGCCCAACCCGCTCGAAAACTACGCGGGAGTCATCCAGACCAATCTCATCGGCTCCTATAACGTGCTCCGCCTCAGTGCCGCCCGCATGGTGAGCAACGAACCTCTCGACGGTGATCGTGGCGCGATCGTGATGACCGCATCGGTCGCGGCCTGGGAAGGTCAGGTCGGGCAGATTCCCTACGCCTCGTCCAAGGCGGGCGTGGTCGGTATGACGATCGTCGCCGCACGAGACCTCGCCACCCACCAGATCCGGGTCGCGACGATCGCACCCGGCATCTTCGACACTCCGCTGCTCGCACGGCTACCGGAGAACGTGCGCGACAAGCTCGGACAGTCCGTGCCGCACCCCAGCCGTCTCGGCGATCCGGCGGAATTCGGCGAGCTCGCAGTCCACATCATGGAGAACTCGATGATCAACGGTGAAACGATTCGGCTCGACGGTGCCATCCGGATGGCGCCGCGATGAGCACCACCGAAGCCGAGGAATCGTTGACGGTCGATCGCCTGGCGAGTGGTGTGGCCGTGCTGACGATCAACCGGCCGGCAGCCCGCAATGCAGTCGATCTGGCCACCGCCCGGGCGATCAGCCGCACCCTCGACACGCTCGACGACGACCCGAATTGCCGAGTGATCGTGCTGACCGGCGCGGGTGGTCATTTTTCTGCAGGAATGGACCTGAAAGCCTTCCGGGCGACGGGCGAACGCCCGGTCGACGAAAAGCGTGGCCCTTTCGGCCTGGTCCGCATGCCGCCGACCACGCCGATCATCGCCGCTGTCGAGGGTGCTGCCGTGGGCGGTGGATTCGAGATCGCATTGTCGTGCGACCTGATCGTGGCGGCCGAGGATTCTGTGTTCGGTCTCCCCGAGGTGCAGCGTGGACTTACCGCCGCCGGCGGTGGGCTGTTGCGACTGCCCTCGCGCATCCCGTATCACCTGGCAATGGAAGCGGTCCTGACCGGACGACGGCTAACCGCCGCGTGGTGCGCCGAACACGGCCTGATCAACAGAACCGCAGCGTCCGGTCGTGCCCTCGATACTGCACTCGCCCTCGCGGAGGAGATCAGCGGCAACGGCCCCCTGGCCGTCCAGGCGTCGAAGAAGGTGATCATCGAGTCCGGCAACTGGGCCATCGACGAGGCGTTCGAGCGTCAAGAAGCCATTGTCGACCCGGTTCGCCACTCCGCCGACGCACGTGAAGGTGCGACGGCTTTCGCCGAGAAGCGGCAGCCCGTCTGGACCGGTTGCTGACCGGAGGCGACACTCCCGTCTCCGCACTTACACCAGCGGCACCAGGCCCAAGGAGCATCGGATGCTGAAAACGAATGGCAATGGCATCACCCTGAACGACATGACACCGCAGGCCTACGAGCCGCGGATGCCGCCGAAACGCTCGGAGGTCATCGCCCAGCGGATAGCCAAGGACATTCGGACCCGCGGGCTTCGTCCCGGTGATCCGCTGGCCACGGAAGCCGACATGTGCGCCTCCCACAGTGTCGGCCGGAGCACCCTGCGGGAAGGGCTGCGAATCCTCGAGCTTCTCGGAGTGATCGAAATCCGTCCCGGACGCGGTGGCGGACCGGTCGTCGCTGCACCCAATTCACGTCATCTCGCAAGCACCATGGCGTTGTTGATGCAGTTCTCGGAGACCACGTTTCGTTCCGTCATCGAGTTGCGGGGATACATCGAGCCCATCGCCGCATCGCTGTGCGCGGCACACCGGAACGAGCAGACGGTCCTCGCCCTACAGGAGTCGGTGGCCAACATGCGGGCCGACATCGACGACGAAGCCACCTTCCTGCACGAGAATCACCGGTTCCACATCCTCGTTGCCACCGGCGCCGGCAATCCGTTGATCACGTACATCTCCAACTCCCTCGACTGGGTGCTCGACGGCGCGCCACTGGGCGTGCAGTACACCAGAAACGCTCGCCGCTCGGTGCTCGCGGTGCACGAACTGATCTGCCGAACGGTCGAGGCGGGTCAGCCCGATGCGGCGGCGGAGGCCATGCGACGCCACATGTCCGAGTCTGCGGCGTACTTCGAGAAGAAGTACCCGAATGTCATGCGGCAAGTCGTAACGTGGGAAATGTACGGCCTCTGAATTTCCTTCGACACACGAGGACCGTATCCGCCCATCCGGGCGGATACGGTCCTTTTGTGCGGGCGAGGCTTTCATTGCGGCGACCGGTATCTCGGATGTCGCGGCCACGGCACGCCAAGTGGTGGGGAAGCGTCCACCGACTCTTCCCCACCACATTGGCCGTGCGGCACTATCCCGAGTAGGCCCCACTGAGCAAGATCTGCTTGAATTCGGTGAACTCGAGGATCCCTTCGGCACCGCATTCGCGACCCCACCCGGACTGCTTGACGCCGCCGAAGGGCTCGGTGAGCGAGCAACCCGCGAGATTGAGCGCCACTCCACCCGACCGGATACGCTTCGCGATTTCGAGTGCCGTGTCCCGGTTCTGCGCATAGACCGACGCGGCGAGACCGAATTTGGTGTCGTTCGCGATCCGAACCGCATCATCGAGGTCGTCGTAGGCGATCACGACGGTGATCGGGCCGAAGACCTCTTCCTGGGCGATCTCCATGTCGCTGGTGACGTCGCGCAGCAGTGTCGGCGCGAAGTAGTAGCCGCGTTCGAGACCGTCCGGCCGTTTGCCGCCGGCCGCGACCACCGCGCCCTCTTCGAGCGCCTTGGCCAGCATCCGTTCGGTCCGTTCGACGGAACGCTTGTTGGCCAGCGGACCCAGATCGGTGTCGGGGTCGAAGGGGTCGCCGACCTTGATGGCCTCGAACGCCGCGGCGAGCTTGGCAACGACCTCGTCGTAACGCTTGCGGGAGACGAGAATTCGCGACAGCGCGACGCACACCTGCCCACAGCCGCCGGTGGCGCCGGGGACGAGGGTCGCCAGCACCTCGTCGATGTCGACGTCGTCGGCGATGATGGCCGGCGACTTCCCGCCGAGTTCGAGGGCGGTCCGGGCCAGGCGTTGCGAGGTCTGCTGGACCACTTCCTTGGCCACTGCGGTGCCCCCGGTCATGTGGACCATGTCGATTCCCGGGTGCTGCACGAGATGCTTGCTGGTCTCGAGTTCCGCGGCGAGACCGCTGATGACTCCCACGGGGAACCCGGCGGCCTTGGCGGCGTCCATGATCAGGCGGGAAGTCAGCTGCGATTCGGGGGCGAATTTCACGATCACGGGACATCCGGCGAGCAGTGCCGGGATGACTTTCATGCCCATCAGCGGCACCGGTCCGTTGTAGGTCAGGATCGCCAGGACCGTGCCGATCGGTTGATGCTGGATCAGCACCTCACTGGTGGCGTTGGTGCGGATCTCTTCCCACGGCAGGGTAGGCGCGATGTCGATCACATGCCCCCAGATCGCGCTGCCGGCACCGGAATTGATCATCTCGCCGTGCGCGCGGGTGTATCCGGACTCGATCATCCAGGCATGATTCATCGCGTCCAACCGGGCTTCGAGCTCGTCGGCGAAGGTGCGGCAGATTCGTGCCCGCTCCTCGACGGGCATGCTCGGCCAGGGACCCTGATCGAACGCCGCCCGCGCCGCCGCGACGGCGGCGTCCGCGTCCGCCGTGGTGGGCGAGGGAACCGTGGCCACGACCCGTTCGGTCGAGGGCATGACCACGTCGATGGTTCCGGCACCAGTGGGTGTGACCCACTCACCGGCGATGAACACCTTGTCCAGTTCGGGAATGGTGACGTCGAGCTCGTCAGTGGTCGCGATAGTTGTCATCAGAACCTCTCGGATTCGCGTGAGATGTGGTGCGTCCCTGTGATGGGAATAACACTATAACGTATCTAACATAGATATGTTTTAGAAGTCAACGACGACGCTACGCCGCCGGACGGCGAGCCTGTGACCCAGATCTCGACAACCCCAAGGGCGGTCTGTAAGGTAGATAACATAATCCTATTTAATCCCGCACCGCCAACCAAGGAATGTGCCCATGACCACCGCGTATGCAGCCGCTCAGACCACCGAAAAGAAGCAATCGTTGGCGATCATCGACTCAGACGTCCATCCCTACATGGAGAACGGGCTCGCGACTCTCGTGCCCTACATGAGCACGGCGTGGCAGAAACGCATCGGCAGCGGATTGGGCGGCGGCCACACCGTTGCATCTCAGTTCCACCTGCCGTTGGACTACCTGTACATCAACTCCTCCGGTGGGATGCGCGCCGACACCGCCCGCCCCGGCATGTCCCCGGCGACCGATCCTGCCTTCACCGCCGCGCAGCTACTCGACGGAGCCGGCATCGATCGCGCGATTCTGCTGGCCGGACACCTGCTCGGACTGGGCGCCATGCCCGACCCGCAGGTCGCCGCCACCATCGCGTCGGCGTACAACGACTGGATGTGCGAGCGGTGGCTCCAGTTCGACCAGCGGTACCGCGGTGGGCTCGTCATCGCCCCCCAGGATCCCGAGCTCGCCGTCAAGGAGATCGACCGGATGGCCGATCGCCCCGGAATCGTCGAGATCTTCATGCCGCTGCACGAAATCCTCATGGGCGAGAAGCACTACTACCCGATCTACGAGGCCGCGCAGCGCCACGGGCTCCCCATCTGTGTGCACCCCAGTGGCACCGAGAACGTCTACGCGCGCGCCCCCAGGATGGCCGGTACCCCGACGTACTACATCGAATGGCACGCCCTGCTCGGCCAGATTCATCAGGCGAACACCGCGAGCCTGCTGTGCCACGGTGTCTTCGAACGCTTCCCGGAGCTGAAGGTGGTCATCGCGGAAGGTGGAATCGCCTGGATCGCGGAGCTCGCCTGGAAGCTCGACGCTGACTGGCACGGGCTGCGCGACGAGATCCCCTGGGTCAAGCGGCACCCGAGCGACTACCTCAACGAGAACATGCGGTTCACGACACAGCCGTTCGTCGAACCGCCCAAGCGCGAGCACCTGACCTCGCTGATGGACATGATCAACGCGGAGAAGGTGCTCATGTTCAGCTCCGACTACCCGCACTGGAACTACAACGACCCCACCAACGCCCTCGCCGGCCTGCCGGAGGAACTCCAGCGCCGGATCATGTTCGACAATCCACGGGAGTTTTACGGTGACCGCATCAACTGATTGGGATCCCACGGTCATGAATCTGCTGCTGACTGCAAACGACGACGAAGTCGATCTCGACCTCGTCGTGCACAACCGACGGATGCTGACGCCGGACATCGTGGCGTTGGAACTTCGGGCGAATGATGGTGCGCTGCTGCCCTCGTGGGCTCCAGGCGCCCACGTCGAGATGAACCTCGACAACGGGCTGTCCCGGCAGTACTCACTGTGCGGAGATCCGGCCGATCGTCAGACCTGGACCGTTGCGGTGCTGCGTGAACCGAACACCCGGGGAGGGTCCTCCTATATCCACGAGGAACTGTCCACGGGCGCGAAGATGCAGTGCCGGGGCCCGCGCAACAACTTCCCGATCGAGGCCGCGACCGAATACAAGTTCGTGGCCGGCGGCATCGGCATCACCCCGATGCTGCCCATGATCGGTGCTGCGGAGGCATCCGGCACCCCCTGGACGCTCCTGTACGGCGGGCGCTCACTCGAATCGATGGCCTTCCAGGACGAACTGGCGCGCTTCGGCGACAAGGTGCGCCTCCACCCGCAGGACACCCACGGACTGCTGGACCTGGCAACCGAACTGGCCGATCCCGGGCCCGGGGCCGCGGTCTACTGTTGTGGTCCCGAGCCGCTGCTGGCCGCGATCGAGAATCACTGCGAATCGACCTGGCCTGTGGGTGCGCTACACGTGGAACGGTTCCGCGCCGATCTGCCGGACCTGGCCGATGCCAGTCCAATCGAGGTCGAACTGGCCCAGTCGGGGATGACGCTGACGGTACCGTCCGAGAAGAGCATCCTCGAGGTGTTGACCGAAGCCGGTGTCGAGGTGGATGCCTCGTGTGAGGAAGGCACCTGCGGAACCTGTGAAGTGATGGTGCTCGAGGGCACTCCGGAGCATCACGACGTGGTGCTCACCGAAAGTGAGCGCGAGAGCGGCGAGTGCATGATGATCTGCGTCTCACGCGCCAAGAGCAAATTCCTCAAGTTGGACCTGTGAAAATCGTTGCACGGCAATCAGTGGGCTCTGAACGTCCCGGATTCGGAGTCGACAATGCCCGGCTGGACAAGGAAAACTAATGGCCTTTGAACTGGATGAGAAGTACCTCGCTATTCGCGACGAAGCGGCCGCGGTCGCGGCCGCGGCCGAACCATTCGCCGTCGAGGCCGACGCGATGAGCACTGTGCACGAGGGCATGCGGAAGGTGCTGACTGCCAGCAGCCTGTGCGACCTGACTGTGCCGGCCAGGTGGGGAGGGCGGTTCGAGACCGTCGACCCGCTTGCGGTGTGCGTCGTGCGGGAGGTTCTGATGGGTACCTCGGCGCACCTGGACTCACTCTTCGCGCTGCAGGGTATCGGTAGCTTCGGACTGGCGCGGGCCGGTAACGACAAGCTCCGCGACGAGTGGCTGCCCAAGGTCGCGTCCGGCGAGGTCCTCGCCGGACTCGGGCTGACGGAGCAGGACGCCGGCTCGGACTTGAAGAACATCGTCACCGAGGTGCACCGGGACGGTGAACGTCTGGTGCTGAACGGCAACAAGTCCTTCATCTCCAACGGCGGCGCGGCCGGCTTCTACTGCGTGCTGGCCCGGGAGGACCAGGGCCTGAGCCTGTTCCTCGTCCCGGCGGACGCATCAGGCCTGACGATCACCCCCACCCCGGAGATCATTGCTCCGCATATCCTGGCCGAGCTCACGTTCGACGACGTCGAGGTGAACGAGGACAACCGCATCGGCGAGATCGGCAAGGGTCTCGAGCACGTGCTCGCCACCCTGGCGGTGTTCCGCGTCTCGGTCGCGGGAGCATCGATCGGCCTCGCTCAGTCGGCGCTGGACGAGGCGGCCCGGCACGCGGGGACACGAGTGCAGTTCGGGCGCCCGCTCGCCAAGCTCGGCGCAGTCGCCGACATGCTCGGCGCGTCCTGGGCCGAACTCGAAGCGGCCCGCCTCCTGACCTACAAGGCCGCCGACATGGCGCGGGCAGACCCGGCGGCATCTCTGCACTTCAGCTCCATGGCGAAACTGGTCGCCAGTGAGACAGCCGGCCGCATCACCGACCGCGCCGTGCAGATCTCCGGCCGCTTCGGGCTCGTTCGCGACTCCAAGCTCGAGCGACTCTACCGTCAGGCCCGCCCCATGCGGATCTACGAGGGCTCCTCGGAAATCCTCCGCCTCGGCATTTCCAAGACGCTCGTGAACAACGTCCTCGCCGACGGTGCGGCCCAGGCAGCGACGACCCCGGAAGGAGTCCGACGATGAGCACCGACACCGCGCATCAGGCCGTCATCATCGACGCGGTGCGGTCACCGGTCGGCCGCGGGCACGCCGAGAAGGGCGTTCTCCGGGACGTGCACCCCGCCGACCTGCTGGGACAGTGCTACGAAGGTGTCCTTCAACGAGCGGGCATCGATCCGGCCACCGTAGACAACGTCATTACCGGATGCGCCAACCAGATCGCACAACAGTCCTCCGGAATTGCCCGCACCGCCTGGTTGCAGAAAGGTCTGCCGGCCACGACGGGCGCAACGACGGTGGACAGCCGGTGCGGCTCCAGCCAGCAAGCAGCCCACTTCGCGGCGTCCTCCATCACGGCAGGCATCGATCGTGCCGTGATCGCCGCCGGGATCGAGCACATGGGCCGCAACGGTTTCCGGGTACACCAGGGCTCGCAAGAGCAGTGGGGTCAGGCGTTCACCGAGGAACTACGCTCCCGGTACCCCCTGGTTTCCCAGGGCGTGGCGGCCGAGCGTCTGGCCGACCGCTATGAGATCAGTCGCGCCGAAATGGACGAGTTTTCCGCCCGGTCCCATCAACGCGCCGCCGCGGCTGTCCGGGACGGACACCTGGCCCGGGAGATCCATCCGATCGAGGTCGACGGCACCAAGATCGACGCCGACCAGGGCATCCGGCCGGAGGCGACAGCGGAGTCACTGGCAGCCCTGAAACCGGTCTTCGCGGACGACGGAAAAGTAACCGCCGGCAACTCGTCTCAGATCTCTGACGGAGCCGCCGCCGTCCTGCTCACCAGCGCCCGGTTCGCGCAGGAAAACGGACTCCGGCCGCGCGCACGCGTGGTGGACCAGGTCGTTCTCGGGGTCGACCCGGTCGATATGCTGACCGGCCCCATCCCTGCGACCACACGTATCCTCGAACGCAACAACCTGAGCATCCGCGACATCGACGCCATCGAGATCAACGAGGCATTCGCCTCCGTCGTGCTCGCCTGGCAGCGCGAATTCCAGCCCGACATGGACCGCGTCAACTCCTGGGGCGGTGCGATCGCGATCGGGCACCCGTTGGGCACCACCGGGGCCCGGCTACTCACCACGATCGTCAACCGGTTGGAAAGCACCGACACCCGCTTCGGCCTCGTCACGATGTGCTGCGGCGGAGGCCTCGGCACTGCCACGTTGATCGAGCGGATCTGACCCATCACCCCCACCGTTCCCTCCGACGGAAACGGTCTCATCGCACAACTGGAGCACCACAATGACACGCCACGTGATCGGCAAACTGGACGAATTTCCCGACGAGACCCGCCGCGTCGTCGACATCGACGGCGTGGAGATCGCCGTCTTCAACGTCGGCGGCGCCTTCCACGCGATGCGCAACGCATGCCCCCACAAGGGCGCCTCGCTGTGCACACTCCCTCCCACCGGCATGATGCTCGAAAGTGCACCCGACGTCTACGAATGGGGACGTGACGGTGAGATCGTGCGGTGCCCCTGGCACGGTTACGAATTCAACCTGTCCGACGGCAAGTCGGTCATCGCCCCAAAGCTCAAACTGCGCGCCCGCGTCTACAACATCGACATCGAGGGTGAAGAAGTGGCGCTCTACGTCTGACCCAGTAGGAACATTCGGGGCACATGCGATCCGGGCCGGTGACAACCGGTCCGGATCGCTTTGTGATTTCTCCACACATCTCGAGCGGGAATCGAAACGGCCCTGGTTCGATCTCTGCGCGAGATCGAACCAGGGCCGCCGGTGACGAAGAGCAGATGCCTCGCCGAAGACTCACATGACGAGGACCCCGCGTTCCGCAATCTTGTGTTCGGCAAGATCCTGAAGCGCCTGGTTGACGTCGTCGAGACTGTAACGCGTGGCGTCGGCGTTGATTCCGTGTTCCTTCCACAGGCTGATGACCGAAGCCAAGTCGGCACGCGACCCGAGCGAGCTCGTACTCACCTGCACTTGCTGGTTCGGGTTCGTGTAGCCGAAGGGCAGAGTGCCACCGCCGATTCCGACCAGGATGATTGCACCGCAGGGCGCGGTGACGCCGGCAGCGAGGGCGAGCGTGCTGTCCACTCCGACGAAGTCGATGACCGCGTCGACACCGAGGCCGTCACCGGACACGTTCAACAATTGGCTCACAGCATCATCGGATGTGGAATCCACCGCCATGGAAGCCCCGATCGTGAGAGCGTGTTCGCGCTTGCCTGCGTCGATGTCCACAGCGACAATCCGTGCCGACGTCAGAGCCGACAAGTATTTGATCGCGAACTGACCCAGTCCCCCGGCCCCGATCACGGCCACGCTTCGATCGGATTCGATCAGTCTGTCCAGGACCTTGGAGACCGCCCCGTAGGCGGTCAGTCCGGCGTCGGTCAACGGCGCCGCCTCCACGGGGTCCAGGTCGCCCAGTGGAACGAGGTGCCGGGCGGCAGGAACGAGTAGGTAGTCCGCCCACCCTCCTGGCTGGGTCACGCCTACATAGCTGACGTTCGGGCAGATGTGCTCATGACCGGCCCTGCACACGCGGCAGGTGCCATCACCCCACCCCGGCCATACCGCTACCGCATCCCCCACCTCGAAGTCGGTCACGCCGTCGCCGAGTGCATGCACGTATCCGGTGTTTTCGTGCCCGAGTGTCCATGGAAAATACGGCACGGAGGGCATGCCGGGTCCGGCGTTCTGGATAGTGACGTCCGAGTGGCACACACCGGACGCCGCGATTTTCACCACGACCTGACCCGGCCCCGGCGTGGGGTCCGGGATCTCCTCGACGACGAGATCAGAGCCGGTGGACGGCAGTCGAGCAGCGCGCATTGGAATCCTTCCTTCGTATGGTGCTTGTTGCGGCAACCGTCGACATTCAGGCAGTGAACCGGTACCGAGCCAGACCCCGCACCCAGTAGGACGGCATCCACTCGGGATCCGACTCCAGCGGCTGCAGATCAGGGAAGCGCGTCAGCAGTCCGCTGACGGCCTTCGCGCACATCATGCGGCCGAGCGGTGCACCGATGCAGTGGTGCGCGCCGGTGGCGAAGGACAGGTGCTTGTTGAGGTTGGGCCTGTCGAGGATGAACCGCTCCGGCTCGTCGAACACCGTGTCGTCGTGGTTGGCCGACGCGAGGTACGCGAACACCATGGACTCCGCCGGGATGGTGACGCCCGCGACCTCGACGTCGCGCGTGGAGGTCTGGAAGACCATCTGCACGGGTGAGTTCTGACGTAGCGTCTCCTGGACCGCTGCCAGAGCCCGGGTCGGATCGCGCCGCACCTCGGCCAGGATGTCCGGGTGCGTGAACAGGTTGTAGATCGTCGAGCTGATCAGGTGGGACGGCGTCTCGGAGCCGCCGAACTGCATCAACGCGACCAGACTCAAGATTTCGGTGGCGGTGAGGGTCTGGCTTTCTTCCTCGGCGCGAACAAGATCCGAGACCAGATCGGTCCCTGGATGGGTTCGACGGTATTCGATCTGCTCGGTGAAGTAGGCACGGAGTTCGGCGACGCTCTTGCTGATCTGGTCGAGCTCGTCCTGGGGAAGAACTCCGCGGCTGGGCGACTTCAACAGATCCATCGTCCAGCGCTTGAAGTCCTCCCGCACGTCCGGGTCCTCGACGCCGAGCAGGTCCGCGGTGACGTTGACCGGGACGTAGGCGGCGAAATCCGACACCAGATCGAATTCCGAACGCTTGTTCTCCAGGTTGTCGAGCAACCTGTTGACCACGGCATCGACCTTCGGCTCCATGGACTTGATGGCACCCGGCCGGAAGCCGGCGTTGGCCAGGCGGCGGATGCGTGAATGCTCCGGCGGGTCCGTGGCGATGATGGACTTCACCTCGGGGACGGGATCGAACTCACCGAACGCGCTCGTGGTGAAATCCTTGGCGGAGAATGTTTCCGGATGCTTGAAGGTGCTCTCCACATCGGCGTACCGGAAGATTCCCCACGCGCCGACCGACTCGAGATACTGCACCGGCGCGTTCTGGCGAAGTTCCTTGTAGAAGGGGTAAGGGTTCTGCTGAACCAGGTAGTCGAGCGGATCGAAACCGGTGGCGGTTGTCACCATAACCTCCAAATCAGGACCGGCAGACTCTTGTGAGTCGTGCTCGGACGGTTCGTTCTGTGACGCACAACACGTACTGAAATAACGTAACCATAATCATGTTATCTGCGCAAGGTCGGAGCGTATTTCGAAGGAAACAAATATTGGAATCCTCAGCGGGGAAAGTGCTTTCGCGCCCCGCGGCTGGACAGCACCACTCCTAAGGACGGCTTCGGTCCGAGACACGAGTCGTGTCTCGGACCGAAGATCGCGATTCGGCCTTGGTGCCGATCAGGATGAAATTTTCAACAACCGCGCCAAGTTGAGCCCGAGGATGTTGTCGACGTCGCTGTCGGGTAGACCCAGCTCACGCACGGCCTGGATCTCCCGCCCCTGATCCGCCATCGGCCAGTCCGAGGCGAAGATGATCCGCTCGGGACCATGCGCCTCGATCGCCTTCCGTACGTCGGCGGGGTTGAGCTCGGCAAGGCTCGGCGGCCACGAGGTGTCCAGGTAGACCGGCAGTCCGACGACCGTGTCGACCGCCGCCTGGAACTGACGGTAGCCGCCGAAGTGGCAGGCGATGACGTCGAGCCTGGGGAATTTGCGGATCAGTTCTGCCAGCATCGACGGGCTACAGACACCTTCCGAACTGGCAGTGGAGATGGAACCGATGTGAATGATGACTGCGAACTCACCTTGCATGGCGTCGAACAGTCGGTCCATGCGCGGGTCGTCGAGAGCGTACTTCTGGAAGAAGGGGTGGATTTTCACTCCCTTCAGACCGTGCCGGCGAAGGCTCTCGACGTTCTCTTCCGCCGACAGCTCGGGATGAACGGACCCGAATCCGATGAAGTAGTCGGGATCGAGTGATCCGGAGAACTTGTTGGCTTTGTCCACGGCCGCGCCGTCGTTCGCGACGGCCAAGCAGACCGAGCGGTCGATCCCGGCTGCGGCCATGGATTTCTTGAGGCCGTTCGCGGTGCCGTCACCGCGACGTTCGAGATCCGGTACCGATCCGGCGAGGGCGCGTTTGGCGACCGCGTCCGGCCACATGTGCGTATGTGCGTCGATGATCATAGGGAAACCTCTCAGAGCCGGCTGACCTCGCCGCCGTCGATGACGGCGACCGAACCGGTAACGAAATCGGACAATGGGGACGCCAGGTATGCCACCAGCGGACCGAACTCCGCGGGGTCGCCCATACGGCCGGCAGGGATCTTCCTCAGTCGCTTCGCGAGCACGTCCGGCGAGTCGGTGACAGCACTCTGCGCGTCCGTGGTGAAAGCACCGGGGGCGATGGCGTTGACCTGGATGCCTTTCTTTGCCCACTCGCCTGCGAGCGCTTTGGTGAATTGCACGAGCGCGCCCTTGGACGACGAGTACGCCACCAACGTCGGCTTTCCCTTGAGCCCGGACGTGCTCGCGATGTTGATGATCTTGCCGGACCCCTGCGGGAGCAGGTGCTGTGCCGCCGCACGGGTCAACACTGCGGGCGCGCGCACGTTGACGTCGAAGACCTCGTCCCACAGTTTCTGAGGCTGCTCGTCGAAACGCCCGGCCGGGGCGATGCCGGCGTTGTTGACGACGATGTCGAGGCGACCGAACACCTCGACCGCAGCGTCGGCGAGAGCCGCCACCGCATCCATGTCGCGCATGTCGCAGGTCTGCACCGCGGTGCGGTCAGGGTATCGACCGTGCAAATCTTCCAGCGCCTCCCGCGTGCGTGCCACCAACAGGACTGACGCGCCTTCCTGTATCAGGGCTTCGGCCGCCGCCCAACCTAGTCCACGGCTTGCGCCCGTCACGATCGCGACCTTTCCGCGAAGCTGGAGGTCCATTGATCCCATCCCTTTCGGTGCTGAAGTGCCTCGGCGCAACCACATCTACGGAAGCACCGGCGTCGCGCCCTTGCCAGGCAACGAAATTATAATTATATTTGCCATATTAAACGTCAAGCGGTGCCCGCGCCAGACCCACTTCGCCCCGGCGAGAGGCGCCACGATTCGGCGGCCGATGACACCCACCACACCTCACGAAAGGCAAGGAACCTATGAGTGTCCCGATGACTGTCGAGGAGACCACCCTTTCCCCTGCGCCCGCCGGGGACGTCTGGAAGCTGTGTGGCGCCCCCGCCTCGATCGCCGAGTGGTCTCCCGCCGTAGGGAAGTCATGGATGGACGGCGATGTGCGCCACGTCGAACTCACCGGAGCCGGACAGGCGCGGGAACGAATCACCGAGCACGATGACGCGGAACGCTACTACACCTACGACTACGTGGACGGCCCGCTCGTACTCGATGCGATGTCCTCACGGTTCGCGGTGCACTCCACGGCCGACGGCGGATCGAAGATCGTGTGGTCCGCGCAGTTCGCAGCCGTCGACGACGCGCACGGTGCCGAGCTGGCCCAAGCAGTGAGCGGCATGTACCAGGCAGGCTTGACCAGTCTCGCCGCGCTGGTGGCAGCGAGTCCGTCGTGACGTCGCCGGTCCGGCGCCGTGTGCGTCTCGCCTGTTCTGGAAGGAGCTCCCGGTGAGCAAGATTCGACTCATCCCGCCCGCCGTCGACGATCCGAGCGAACACGATGCGCTTCGCGCCGAGGTGCGTGGCTTCCTCCGCGAGTGTCTCGACGACGCAGCATTCACACCGGGAGTCGACACCTGGCTCACCGGGTGGAACCCCGCGTTCACGCGCTTGCTGGCCGAACGCGGATGGATCGGCATGACCATTCCCACCGAATACGGGGGACACGGGCGGTCGCACCTGGAGCGATTCGCCGTGACCGAGGAACTTCTGGCCGCAGGCGCCCCGGTCGCGGCCCACTGGATCGCGGACCGGCAGATCGCTCCATCACTGTTGAAATTCGGCACCGAACAACAGAAGCACCGGTTCCTCCCTGCCATCACGAGGGGCGAGTGCTTCTTCGGCATCGGTATGAGTGAACCCGACTCCGGATCGGATCTGGCGAGCGTTCGCACGAAAGCCGCTCGTGTCGAAGGCGGCTGGAGAGTCACCGGAACAAAGGTGTGGACGTCCGGAGCTCACCGTGCGGACGCGTTCATCGCTCTCGTCCGGACATCACCGAAGGACCCGGACGCCCGGCACGCCGGCCTCAGCCAACTCATCATCGAGCTGAGGTCACCGGGAGTCGACATCAGACCGATCATCTCGATGGGGGGAAGCCATCACTTCAACGAGGTGATCCTCGAGGATGTTTTCGTTCCCGACGAGATGGTACTCGGCCGGATCGGTGACGGCTGGCGGCAAGTGACGTCCGAACTCGCCTACGAGCGCAGCGGTCCGGAGCGTTTTCTGTCGACCTTCGCCCTGCTTGCCGAGACGGTGGAGCAGGTCCGGACCGAACGAATTCGGGGCGACGGCGACCTGGGTCGCCTGACTGCCCGAATTGCAGGACTGCACCAGATGTCCTCCGCCGTCGCCGGAGCCCTGCACCGCGGCGAGCCGGCTGACAGTGCGGCCGCCGCGGTCAAACTGCTGGGCACCGCGACCGAAGGCGACATCGCAGACTACGCGGATGTCCTCATGAATCGCGACGCCCGCGGCCTCGACGCCGATCTCTTCACCGACCTCGTCGACCAGGCAATCGTCCAACGACCCGGCTTCACCCTGCGGGGCGGCACCAATGAGATCCTCGAGGGTGTTGTCGCACGAGAACTAGGACTGCGCTGATGAACACACATACGACGGTCGATCCGGATCTCGTCGAGATGATGGAATCGGTCTTCGCGACCCATCGCACTGCCCTTCCGCACCCGGGAGATGCCGCAGCATTCGATCCGAAGCTGTGGGCGGTACTCGGCGATCTCGGTCTCGCGCGGCTGACCGGGGGCGAATCCCATGGTGGCAGCGGTGCTGACTGGCACGCCTCCGCGGTGCTGCTCGGTGCCGCCGCAGCAGCGGCCGTCCACGTCCCCGTTGCCGAACATGACCTGTTGGCCGGATGGCTTCTCGAGACGGCGGGCCTTCCCATGGACGGTCGCTTGCGAACAGCCCTCCTGCTCAACGACCCTCGGGAGGCGAGCGTGGTGCCGTGGGCACGCGACGCCGAATTTCTGGTGGCTCTTCGCCGCACCGAATCATCGTGGATGGTTTCCGACATCGCCAGAGAACGGGCGACCATCATCACGGCGCAGAATGTTGCCGGCGAGCCGCGGGACCGCGTCACAATCGATGTCGACAATGCGCACTGGACCACAGTCCCGCACCACGTCGCCGAGACCTATATCCTGCGAGGGGCCCTCGCCCGCGTCGTGCAAACGTGCGCGGCGATGGAACGGATCGTCGAGTTGTCGATCGAGCACGCGTCCAGCCGCGTCCAGTTCGGCCGGCCGCTGGCGAAGTTCCAGGCAGTACAACGCCTGGTCACCGAAATCGCATCCGAGACCGCGCTCGCACGCGCCGCCGCAGACTCGGCGGTCGCCCGAGTCGAGCGAGAGGGTTGGAACACATCCGGCGCTGCCTTCAGCGTCGCGGTGGCCAAGTCCTGTGCCGGTCATGCCGCCTCGACAGTGGTCCGCAGTGCCCATCAGGTCCACGGCGCCATTGGCACGACGCATGAGCACGAGCTCCACCGGTACACCCTGCCTGTGCTCGCATGGCGCTCGGAGTTCGGATCCGTTTCGCAGTGGGATCAGTTGCTCACCCGAACCGCGGTCGACGCAGGACGGGATCAGGCATGGAGTTTGATCACCGAGGGACGTCCGGTGCCGGGAGTATCAGACATCATCGGGTAGACGACCGTCGAAAACCGGTTGTGCCGAAACGCTTTCGGCACAACCGGTTCTTTTGACTCAGCGGGCGCAACACCACCTGACGGCGAATGCGAGGATGTCATCGTCGCGATTCGTCGCAACTCTCCTCCGTCGGCGGCCATTCGTCGACCATGTGCAAACCGCGTCCGAGATGCGCGGCGCCGTCGATCTGCAACAGTTGCCCAGTGATCATCCGACCCGCCGGCGACGCGATGAACGCGACGAATTCGGCGACGTCCGCGGTCGGGGTGGGCCTGCCTGCCGGCACCGACTCGGGAACGACGTGATCCCGTAGGGATGACGCAATATCGTCGGGCAGCGAGTCGGAAATCACTACCCCCGGCGCTAGGCAATTGACACGAATGCCGAGATGAGCCCACTCCAGTGCCAGTGTCTTCGTCATCGCCAGCACGCCCGCGCGGGCCGCCAGCGAGTGCGCGAGGCCCACGCTCCCCCGCTCGACACCCGACAGGGAGATGTTCACGATGCTGCCGCCTCGCCGGGCCAGGAACTGCTTGGCTTCGGAGATGACGGTAAATACCGCATTGAGGTTCAGGTCGACCACGGCGCGGAATCCGTTGTCGGAGATCTGGTCTGCCTCAGCATAGAACTGTCCGCCCGCGTTGTTGACGAGAAGATCGATGCCCAACTCGGCCGACGCCTCGGAGATGATGGATCGAACCTGCGCGCAGTCTCGAACATCGGCCGAGAACCACCGGAAGCTGCCCTGTTCACTTCCCACAAGCTCCGCTGTCCGCTGCAGCGCGGACTCGTTACGACCGATCCCCGTCACCGTCGCCCCGAGCTCGACCAGACGAACGCAAATTTCCTGCCCGATACCGCTTCCGGCGCCTGTCACCACAGCATGAGTGTCTGCGAGGAGCAGCGGTTGCAGCACCCTCACATCGGCGACCTCCCAGGCCCGCCCCGATTGTTGCGGATGCGGCCGATAAGTTCGCATGCCAACTCCCTTCGAACTCGACAGCGACTCCGTGTCGGTTCTGATCACGCCTCGGCAGGTGCCGGTCTCGGGTACCAACTAGCCGGAACACATCATTAGATGCATAACATAATTATGTTTACTGCCAAAAAGGCACTCCGTCAACCCCCGGTCGGGATCAACGTTCGGCCGGCACCCTCGGCGGCGGCGGACTCGACGCCGGGGCAGCACCCATGAGAGAGGGGTCCCGAATGTATGATGAACATATGCCAGGTAAAAAGGTGACGGGGTCGGCTACGGCCAGTAGTCGCACACGCTCCGCTCGCCCGCCTACAACAGGCGAGACCGTCACCCAGATCCTGCCACTGTTCCGGGACGTCACCCCACTGACACGCCTTCCCGCGATGCCCCTCAAACGCGCCGAGATGGTCGCTCAGCGCATCGTGCACATGATTCAGGAACAAGGCCTGAAGCCAGGCGACCCCCTGCCGGTCGAATCGGACATGTACGAAACTTTCGGCGTCGCGAGAAGCACTCTTCGTGAGGCACTACGTGTGCTGGAGCAGCAGGGCGTGATTGTGATCCGCCCGGGCCGAGGAGGCGGGCCTACCGTAGGACTGCCGGACTCACGGCACCTGGCGAGCACGCTTGCCCTCCTGATGCAGTTCTCGGACACTCCTTTTCGGTCCGTGCTGGAGACCCGCGAATACATCGAGCCCATCGCTGCTTCCCTCTGCGCGCAGAACGGTGATGATCGGGTCATCGACGGACTCCGCCAATCGGTCGACGCCATGCGCGCGAACCTCTCCGACGAAGATTCGTTTCTCTACGAGAACCACAGGTTCCACGAGTTGATCGCGGAGGGGGCACGGAATCCGCTGATCTCCTACTTCCTCAATTCGCTCGACTGGATCATCGACGGCGCACGCTTGGGTGTTGTGTACAGCAAGGCCTCACGCAAGCAGGTTGCGGTAATTCACGATCAGATTTGCGAAGCAATCGAAGACGGAGACGGTGACCGTGCACGGGATGCCATGAGCGAGCACATGCGCGACACCCGCGCCTTCTTCGAGCGAAAGCACCCTCAGGTGATGAACCAGGCTTTGACCTGGGAGATGTACGGCCAGTAATCGGCCCGGGCGAGATCGTCTAGGACTCGATGAGAGCCAGCTTGATGGCTTCCTTCGCACCCAACCGCGAGCCTTTGCGGTGCCGCGATCGAAAACCTCGTTCACCCAGGCTGCTGCGAGCCGATGCCTCGCACTCGGTGTGGTGACTGCGAAGTTCCTCGAACAATAGAGGCGAGCTTCCCACTGCAGATCCAAGCGACTCCGCCGCGCCCAACAGCAAGGCGGCTCGGTCGAAGTCGCTGTTCCGACCAGAGATCCACGCCAGAACTTCCAGACACAACGCTGTGACGAGCGGCTCGTCGATCAGACGGCAGAACTCCAGGCACTCGCGCATGCATTGCTCTGCGCGAACGGCATCTCCTTGCCTGAGCACCGCGATACCGATACCCCACAACGAGTACGAGCGGTAAACCGATTCGCCGCGTGCCTCGGTGATGCGGAGTACCTCGTTGTGGCACGCGATCGCCCGCTCGTTGTTGCCACCCAATTCGTAAGCCAGCCCCAGCATCATCAGAATCCATACACGCACCCCGACGTCCGCATGTTCGCCGAAGGTCTGGAGAGCTTCTTCGAGCCGCTCGGACGCCGGCAGCATGTTTCCGCTGTAGAGCTCGAGGATTCCCCTGGCGTGGGCCATTCGGGCATCACTGACGGGATCTGACATCTCGGCGACCAGCAACTCGCCCTGGGAGACAAGGTTCGAACCAGCTGAAAGGTCGCCTTGCAGTTCAGCGAGCACACTGTTGGCATACAGGGCTTTGACTCGATCTGCCGACGCGCACACAGGTCGCGTTTCCAGGGCGCGATCGAGCCAGAATCTCCCCTCGCTGAGCAGGTTGCGGGAAAGCCAGAACGGAAACAGTGCCGCCGTAATCTCGAGCGCGGAGCCGTTCATTCGTTCGTCGGACTCGAGTACCGCGAACTCGATGGCCTCGCGGAGATTCGACTGTTCGCGGCCGAGTCGGGCGATCCATTCGAGTTGCCTGACGCTGATCCAATCGCTCTCGGCATCGAGTACCAACTGGCGATACCAATCATGATGCCGACGCCGAAGTTTCGCGTGATCGCCGGATTCGCGTGCTTTTACTCGCCCGAATTCACGGATCGTCTCCAACATTCGGAATCCGACAGCGTTTCCGTGCTCCTCCCGAATGAGAATCGACTTGTCGACGAGCGAGAAGATGCCGTCGAGTAGCTCGTCTCGATCGATCTCCTCACAGACGCCCTCTGCCGCGTCGAGTTCAATGATGCCGACGAACACCGACAGGTTGATCCATATCTGCTGTTCCAGCACCGAACACAGGTCGTAACTCCACTCGACGCAGAGGAGAAGGGTGCGCTGACGAGCCGGTGCCGCACGGTTTCCATGGGTGAGCAGTTTGTATCGATCGGTCAGCCGCTGAGCGATCTGCGTGAGCGACATCGCCCGTAACTGCGCTGCCGCCAATTCGAGGGGTAGAGGCAGGCCGTCCAGTTGACGGCAGATTTGCACAACGGTGTCGATGTTGTCATCGGAAAGCTCGAATCCCGGCACCGCGTCGGCGGCACGTTCCTCGAACAACGCGACCGCGTCGTAGTTCGGTGATGCCATCAATGCGGGCTCATGGTCCTCGGCGGGAGTGCTCAGGGATGGCACCCGCAAGACGGACTCACCGGCAATGTTCAGGGGCTCGCGAGTCGTCGTCAGGATCGACACCTCGGGGCAGGTTCGGAGAACCGTCTCTGCAAATCGCGCTACCGGCGCTATCACGTGCTCGCAGTTGTCCAGCACGATCAGCAACTTCCGATCGATCAGGAACTGGACGATCTCGTCCATGGGATCCGTGTGACCAGTTCGCAAACCGAGGGCTCGGGCGATGACGTCGATGAGGACCGACTCATCCAAGACTTCACCGAATTCCGCCAGCCAGACACCGTGCGGAAAATTCTTCCGCAGGTCAGCGGCGAGTCGCAACGCGAGCCGTGTTTTCCCGACTCCGCCGATCCCCGTCAACGTCACGAGCCGCGCGGTGTCGAACATAGATTTCGCGTCGGACAGCTCGACCTGGCGGCCGACGAAGCTGGTCAACTCCAGGGGCAGATTTCCGGCGCGACTCTGACGCGCGGTTCGGCGGCCTGTGTCCTCGGTGGACTCTGTCGAAACGGCATCGCGTCGCCCGAGCGGCGCCACTGGCTGCTCCCCCAGGAGCGCCATCTCATCGACGTCCATGCCGTTCCGCGCTTGGACGGCGCGTAGTTCGTCACCGAAGTCGACAGCGGTGCCGGGACGGTCATGAGGATCGCGTGCCATGGCGTGTTCGATCACTCCGGCGATATCGTCCGGAATTCCGTGTTCGCGCAGGTCGGGAAGAGGATTCCGCGCGATCCGGACGAATTGCGCCACGACCTTCTCTCCTGATCGGCGTTCGAACGCCGCGTGGCCTGTCAACGCGCAGAAGAGGGTCGCGCCGATGCTGTAGATGTCCGACGCCGGGGTCGGTGGATCACCTCTGAGGATCTCCGGAGCCGCAAACGCAGGCGAAGCCGTAATCGTGTCTTTCGCAGTCTCGAACCCGCCCACGATGTGCGCGATTCCGAAGTCGGTGAGCGCCGGCTCGCCGTAGCTCGAAAGCAAGATATTACTGGGCTTGATGTCGCGGTGCAGGATCCCGAGCCGATGAGCGGTCTCCACCGCACCGGCGATTCGGACCCCGACTCTCAACACCTGATCGGGACGTAGTGGACCGTCGTCCCGGATCAATGTTTCCAACGAGTCCAACGGGTGATAGGGCATGACGATGAACGGGTGCCCGCTCGATGTGGAACCCACCTGGAGGACATTCACGATGTTCGGGTGGCCGGTCAGGCGACCCATCGCACGCTGCTCGCGGAAGAATCGGGCCCGATTCTCGTCGTCGATCGAACCGATGAGTACTTTGACCGCGACCGTTCGGTCCAAGGAGGGTTGCAGACACCGATAGACCACTCCGAATCCACCACTGCCGATCTCGTGAGCCTCCGTCAATCCGACCGCACTCAGATCACGTTTCATGGTGTCGTCTTGCCGTGTCTTCAACCGACCATCCTCAACCATCACACCAGTCACAGTCTTGCGAGTTTGCTGCCACGACTGAGATCGTCGTCACAACATCACTGTGAATCTACCCTCTGATGGAAACCGCGACGGTCCTCGCCGATCGCACCGGCGGCGTCGGTAGCCGCATCGAGGATCGGGCAGTCCGCCTCGAGACGCGCGGTCGGTCACCTTGGGGACAGCTCACCCGATACCGCCGAGTTCGCGGGTACCCCGCCCTAGACTCGGCCCATGGGAAGGACCGACCGCGCCAGCCGGGTGATCGCGGCATCACCGACGACTGTGTACGACGCCCTGCTCGATCGGGAATCCGTCGAGGCCTGGTTGCCGCCGGAGGGCATGCGGGGCCGGATCGAGCAGTGGGACCCGCGGCCCGGTGGCGGGTTCCGGATGGTCCTCACCTACCTCGACCCCGCCGACAGTCCCGGCAAGAGTTCGGCAGCGACGGATGTCGTCGACGTCGGGTTCGCCGACCTGGTGCCGGCGGAGCGGGTGGTGCAGCAGGCCGTGTTCGAGGCCGACGACCCGTCGTTCGCGGGCACCATGACGATGACGTGGCAACTCACCGCCACCGGTGACGGGACCGAGGTGACCGTCACCGCCACGGACGTGCCACCCGGCATCGACCAGACGGACCACGAGGCCGGCATCGCGTCCTCGCTGGCCAACCTGGCGTCGTACGTCGAAACGTCCGGCTAGACCTCGCCCGCATTTCGGCGCCTGAGAGTTGCCGGTGAGCCGCGGCGATGCAATTTTGCACATCCCCCTTGCAGGTTCGGTGATTCCGCGATCGTCCCCGCGCGGGCACACTCGAAACCGTTCCCGGCGGAGAGCGACGCACAGCGGCCCGCTGCCCGGGATTCACCCACGACCTGTTGTCCGGATCGATGCGCGTGCGTGGAACGTCGGCAACCACAAGGAGTACAGATGAGCAAGATCGCTTTCCTCGGGCTCGGAAACATGGGCTTGGGAATGGCCACGAATCTGACGCGAGCCGGCCACACGGTCGTCGGATTCGATCCCTCCCCGGCGGCCGCGGAGAAGGCGAAAGCACACGGAATCGCCTTCGCTGACAGTGCTGTCGCCGCCTCCGAGGAGGCCGACGTGATCATCACGATGCTGCCCAGCGGCAAGCACGTGCTCGACGTCTACGCCGACCTGGTCCCGGCTGCGCGGGCGGGAACCCTGTTCCTCGACTGCTCGACGATCGATGTCGCCGATGCGCGGGCGGCCGCCGAACTCGCCGTCACCGCCGGGCACCGTGCAGTGGACGCCCCCGTCTCCGGCGGCACCGTCGGTGCGGACGGCGGAACCCTCACATTCATGGTCGGTGGTCCGGCCGACGCGGTGGACCAGGCTGCCACGTTCCTCGATGCCATGGGGTCCCGCATCGTCCGATGCGGCGACGCCGGAGCCGGACAGGCCGCGAAGATCTGCAACAACATGATCCTGGGAATCTCCATGATCGCCGTCAGCGAGGCATTCGCGCTGGGCGCCAAGCTGGGCCTGACCGACCAGGCACTGTTCGACGTCTCGTCGACCGCGTCCGGTCAGTGCTGGGCGTTGACGACCAACTGCCCGGTCCCCGGTCCCGTTCCGACCAGCCCCGCCAACCGCGACTACGCGGGTGGATTCGGGAGTGCGTTGATGCTCAAGGACCTTCGCCTCGCGCAGGCCGCCGCAACCGACAACGGGGTGGACACCTCGCTCGGACGGCGCGCGACCGAACTCTACGAACAGTTCGTCGCTCAGGACGGCCCGGGCCGTGACTTCTCCGCGATCGTGACGGCGATCCGTTCCGGCGCCCTCGACGCCCAGGCATAACCGTCGTCATCCCCGCTCGACGCGAAAGGAATTCGTTGTGCGCATCATTCTGACAGGACCGCCCGGAGCGGGTAAAGGAACTCAGGCGCAGTCGCTTTCGTCGGAACTGCAGATCCCCCACATCTCGACCGGCGATCTGTTCCGAAGCAATATCGCGCAGGGCACGGAACTGGGCCTGCGAGCGAAGTCGTTCCTCGACGCAGGCGAACTGGTGCCGGACGACGTCACCATCGGAATGGTGGTGGAGCGACTCGCCGACGACGACACGACCGCCGGATTCATTCTGGACGGCTTCCCCCGCACCGTGGCTCAGGCAGTTGCCCTCGATGAATTCCTGGCCGAGCAGCTGATCCAGATCAACGCCGTCCTGGACTTTTCGATCGCGGACGATGCCGTCGTCGAGCGGATGCTCGCCCGCGGACGCGCCGACGACACCGAGGACGTCATCCGTCGACGTCTGCGGGTCTATCACGACGAAACCCGCCCGCTGCTCGACTACTACTCGGCACTGCTGCTGACGGTCGATGCGGACGGGGAGGTCGACGACGTCTACGCCCACGCGATCGACGCGCTGTCCGAGCGCGGAAGTGTCGCGCCCACTCCCTAGCACTGCCCCCAATTGCTTCCGTCTTCGCTGCACTCGCAGCAGAGCTATCCCTTATCAAGGAGATTCCGACATGACCTCCACACAGTCCACACTCGCTGATCTCGCGATTCCCGAAGCCCGCGACTACCCCATGTTCGTCGACGGCGGTTGGGTCGAAGCCCGCTCCGGCGAATGGACGAACGTGACGACCCCGGTCCTGCGTGAGCACGTGATCGGCCGGGTCCCGTCGTCGAGCACCGAGGATGTCGATCGGGCGGTCCGCGCGGCGAACAAGGCGTTCCCGCAGTGGCGTTCCCAGCACTTCACCGCACGGGCCCGGATCCTGGCGAAGATCGCCGACGCAATCGACGCCCGCTCCGAGGAACTCGCACGGCTCACCGCCCTCGACACCGGCAACGCGCTGCGCACCCAGGCCCGCCCCGAGGTCATCACCCTGGCGAACCTGTTCCGCTACTTCGCCGGCGTCGCGGGTGAGATCAAGGGCACCGTGCTGCCCGCAGGCGACGACCAGCTGCAGTACTCCCGGCAGGAGCCGCTCGGCGTCATCGGCGCCATCCTGCCCTGGAACTCCCCGCTGATGATCGCCGGCTTCAAAATCCCCGCGGCCCTCGTCGCCGGCAACACCGTCGTCGTCAAGGCCGCCGAAGCCGCACCGCTCAGCGTCCTGCTGCTCGCCGAGATCTGCGCCGAATTCCTGCCCGCCGGTGTCCTCAACGTCATCACCGGATCCGGCAGGGTGGCCGGCGAGGCGCTCGTGCAGCACCCGGACGTCCACAAGGTCTCCTTCACCGGCTCGACCGAGGTCGGCCGCCACGTCGCCCGCGAAGCCGGCGGCCGCCTGGCCCACGTCTCCCTCGAACTCGGCGGCAAGAACCCGTCCATCGTGTTCCCCGACGTCGACGTCGACGACGACTTCATCAACCAGCTGCTGCTCTCCACCCGGGTGCACCGGCAGGGCCAGAGCTGCACCGCCGGCTCCCGCATGTTCCTGCACCAGGACATCTACGACCAGGTCCTCGACCGACTCGTCACCACCCTCGCCGGCCTGAAAGTCGGTAACCCGCTGGACGAGGCGACGGACATGGGCGCCATCATCAACGACAAGCAGTTCGCGTCGGTGAACGGATTCCTCGAGGACGGCCTGAGCTCGACCAAGGTCTCCACCGTCCTCGACGGCTCCCCCGACACGATCGGCAACACCGACGGCTACTACATGGGCCCGACCGTCTTCTCCGGCGCCGACAACACCTGGCGCCTGTCGCGGGAAGAGATCTTCGGACCCGCCCTGGTCGCGATCCCGTGGAACGACCACGCCGACGTCATCTCGATGGCCAACGACTCGCACTACGGCCTGGCCGCGTACGTGTGGACGCACAACCTCGACCTGGCCCTGTCCACGGCCCACGCACTCGAAACCGGGTGGGTGCAGGTCAACCAGGGTGGCGGCCAGATGGTCGGCCAGTCCTACGGCGGGTACAAGCAGAGCGGCCTCGGCCGCGAGGTGTCCCTCGAGGGCATGATCGCCGGATTCACCCAGACCAAGCAGGTCAACGTGCGCCTGCGCACACTCTGAGGAGGGAACGCATCATGACTGTCGGACCTCTCAATGACATTCTCGTGCTGGACGTTTCCCGGGCACTGGCCGGGCCGATCGCCGCGATGATGCTCGGCGACCTCGGCGCCCGCGTCATCAAGGTCGAAGCCCCGGGCACCGGCGACGACTCCCGCACCTGGGGGCCGCCGTTCGTCGGGCCGCAGGACGACCCGCAGTCGTCGTACTTCATGTCGGCGAACCGGAACAAGGAATCGATCGTGCTGGATCTGAAATCCGAGCACGGCAAGGACGCACTGCGTCGCCTGATCCGTCAGGCGGACGTGCTGATCGAGAATCTCCGGCCGGGCGCCTTCGATCGCCTCGGGTTTTCGCCGGAGGTGCTCGAAGAGCTCAACTCGCGGCTGATCACGTTGTCGATCACCGGGTTCGGGCACGACGGACCGGAAGGATCGCGTGCGGGCTACGACCAGATCGCCCAGGGCGAGGCCGGACTCATGTCGGTCACCGGTGACCCCGACGGGGAACCGACGCGAATCGGCGTGCCCGTCGCGGACGTCCTCGCCGGTGTCCACGGCACGGCCGGGGTGTCGGCGGCGCTGGCGGCCCGGGAGAAGACCGGCAAGGGCATGGTGGTCCGGACGTCGCTGTTGGCCGCAGCGGTCAGCGCGCACACCTTCCAGGGCACGAAGTGGACCGTCGGCGGTCAGGTCGCGCAGCGGTCCGGCAATCACCATCCACAGATCGCCCCGTACGGCAGTTTCCGCTGCGCGGACGGCTACGTGCAGATCGCGGTCGGCAGCGAGGCGATCTGGGCGAAGTTCGCCCCGGTGGCCGGCCTGTCGGCCGACGATCCACGGTTCGCGGTCAACCGTGACCGGGTCGCCGCCCGGGATGCACTGATCGCCGCGATCGAGGCCGACTTCGCCGGCCGTACTCGGGTCGATGTGCTCGCCGCGCTCGAGGCCGCGGGTGTTCCCGCGGGGTCGATCCGGACGATCGACGAGGTGTACGAGTGGGAGCAGACCCGCAGCCAGGGCCTGCTGCTCGAGGTCGAGCACCCGGTGGTGGGACCTGTGCAGTTGCCCGGCCCGTCCCTGCGGATGGAAACGGCAGGCGGCGACTCGCTGGTGCGCGCCGAGCACGCTGCACCACCGGTGCTCGGGCAGCACACCGAACAGATCCTCGACTGGCTCGACGCGGTGGACGCCGCCGATCCGCTCGATACCAGGGTGCCCGCGCAGGCGTGACGCCGACCGACGGAACTACCTGGTGGGGACCAGTTCTTCTCGACGGCTGAGAGCCTCTTCCTGGATCGCTTGTCGCACAGCCTGTACCGCAGGATTGGTCAGGCTTTCGCGGCGAGCGGCCAGGGAGAAGGCGAGTCGGACGTCGACGGTGTCGGGCAGGATTCGGCGCAGATCGGCGTGCTGGTCGGCCATGAATGCCGGCAGCAGTCCGATGCCGCCACCGCACCGGGTGGCCGCGACGTGAGCGAAGATGTTGGTGGACATAAATTTTGCCGCAACACCGGGCAGATGACGGTTCAAGTCGAGATCCCCGACCTGCAGCAGGGAGTCGACGAAGAAGACCAGCGGGTGCGCCGTCAGCTCCTCGATGCTGCCGGGTTCACCGTGGTCGCGGAAATACTGTTCGCTGCCGTACAACCCGAGCGAGTACTGGCACACCCTTTCGGAGACCAGCCGACTGGTGATCGGCGTCCCCACCGCCACGGCCAGGTCGAACCCCGATTGATAGAGATTGAGTTGCCGTGTATCGGTGACCAATTCGACGACGAGATGCGGATGATTCATTCTCAGCTTGGCCAGCGCCGGAGCGACGAACAACGAGCCGAACCCGTCCGGAGCGGTGATCCGGACCGTTCCCCGGAGTGTATCCTCGCTGATGCCGAGGACCACGTCGGCCGCTTCCTGAACGGCTTCCTCGATGTGTTGCGCCTTCTCCGCGATCGATCGGCCGACATCGGTCAACTCCCACCCGTCGGCACTGCGCTGCAGCAGTCGGACGCCGAGAACCTTCTCGAGCGCGCGCACGCGCCTCGAGACGGTGGTGTGATCGACGCCCAGGTCCATCGCAGCGGATTGGCGGCGACCCGTCCGCGCCACGGCGAGCAGGTACCGCAGATCATCCGAGCGAATATTGCGTACGTCGATCACGGCCGGTCTCCCGACAGTTCGGCGGCCGCGGTCGATGCCCGCCGGGTTGCGGCGAGTAGCTGTTGCAGACCCTCGTGGAGACGGTGCATGTCCTGTGGGTCCGCGAGCGCGACGCCGTCGAGGGCTCGGCTCGCCGACGCCCCCACCTCGAGGCCCTTGTCGGTGACCGTGACCAGGGTCGAGCGACGGTCGGAGCGATTGATCGCCCGCACGCACAGCCCCGCCTCTTCGAGGCCGTCGACGAGCGTTCCGATGGTGGTCGGGTGCCGGTCCAGGGCACGGACGATCCGCACCATGGGCAGCGGGCCGTTCGCGGCGACCATCATCGCCAGGACCTCGTACCGCGCGAACGACAGGCCCAGTGGGCGCAACGTGGAGTTGAGGTGATGGGTGATCAGCTTCTGCGTCTGCAGGACGGCGGCGATCAGCGCCGTGGCCGGCGCCGGGTGGGGTGGTTGCGTAGTGGCCACCGGTACCTCCTCGTGGTTCGTACTCGGGAATCCAATGAACGACCACTTTCGGGTCACATCCCACTGGCAATTTACATGGATATCCAACTATAGTACTTCCAACTACCCGAACCTGAAAGGGTCGATTTGTATGTTCACCTTGACCGATGACGAGCGGGCGATCAGTGACACGGCCCGTGATTTCGCGGCCGAGCATCTGGCGCCGCA
>NZ_WXYH01000341.1:0-49718 GCF_009872365.1 Rhodococcus sp. T7 | reverse complement strand
CAGAGGAAGAGATGTCACTGATGGCGATGAAGGCGTACTCGGCGGAGTTCAAGGCCGATGCCGTCGCGCTGTACCTGTCCGATCCGAGCCACACCTTCGATGGCATCGGCAACGACCTGGGAGTCAGCCGCGAGACCCTACGGAATTGGGTGCGGGCGGAGCGCAAACGCACCGGTACCTCCACGGACGAGCTCCGGGCCAGTGGGGTGGCGCGGCCGACATCGCGGGCAGGCGCGGTATCGTCCGAGTCCGTGTTAGAGGAAGAGAATAGGCAGCTCAAGGCCCAGATCCGGAAGCTCGAAACCGAGCGGGAGATCTTGCGGAGGGCGGCGAAGTATTTCGCGGGCGAGACGAATTGGTGAGCCGCTTCCGATTCGTTGATGACCACTGCGACACCGTTCCGGTGAAGTGGCTGTGCCAAATCCTGGAGGTATCCCGCTCGGGTTTCTACCGGTGGCGGTCCTCGGCGCCGGCCCGGGCGGAACGCGTCCGCGCCGATCAGGAGCTGGCCGAGCGGATCCGTGCCATCCACTCCGACTCCGACGGCACCTACGGTGCCCCGCGGGTGACCGCGGAGCTGCGCGAGGCCGGGATCGAGGTCAATCACAAGCGGGTCGAGCGTGTGATGCGCGAGCACGGGATCGTCGGTGTGCATCTGCGCAAACCGGTCCGCACCACGATTCCCGCCCCGGACGCGGCCCCGGTGCCGGATCTGATCCGGCGGGATTTCACCGCGAGCGCACCGAACACCCGATACGTCGGCGACATCACCTATTTGCCGGTCGGTGATGGTGAGTTTTTGTATCTGGCGACGGTGTTGGACCTGGGTTCGCGACGGTTGGCGGGGTGGTCGATCGCCGACCACATGCGTACCGAGTTGGTCACCGATGCACTGCGGGCGGCGGCGGCCTGTCGCGGCGCCGCCGGTCTCGATGGGTCAATTTTCCACTCCGACAACGGGGCTCAGTATGCGTCGGCCGAGTTCGCCGACCTGTGTCGCGAGCTGGGCGTGACGACATCGCGGGGTGCGGTCGGGACGTCGGCGGACAACGCGGCGGCCGAGTCGCTGAACGCGACGCTGAAGCGGGAGACGTTACAGAGTCGGAAGCGCTGGAACAGCGCGGGCGAGGCACGTGCTGCTGTCTTCCGCTGGATCACGCGCTACAACACCAGAAGGAGGCACTCCACTCTCGGCCAGATCTGTCCGGTCGAGTTCGAGCGGCGATCGGCTACGCTGGCCACCGCCGCATAGGAACTGGTGTCCACACCTCGGGGGGAACGCCCGGTATCCACCTTCCGGGGATGATCCACGATGCTGTCGGCGTGTATACCCTGCCTTCGGACGGCACGAGAGTTGATGCTTGCCCATCGGATTGTCGCTGAGCGGTGGGTGAGGCGTAGACAATGTGGAGTAGATGTGCGGGTCCGGATCGGACCCGAGGTCTGAGATCGCCGTTTCGGCGATCAACAGCTCCGCGAGCGGGACGTTCCGAGAACGCTGGTCCTCAGGGCGGTCACTGTGCGATGCTCCGCAGGTACGCCGCGCTTGCCATCACATCCGAGACTGGATCCTCGGCTTCTGATTCACCCGTCACGATGGTGCCCCATTCTAGCATGAACCACCCGGCCGAAAACCCTGGTCCCCTGGTGCTCGACGTCAGCGTCGCCGAGCGGGGGTACGCGCCCTGGGCGGCGGCGTAGGCCGCGCGGGTGTCGGTGATGTCGGGTACGGGTCGTGGTCAGCGCGTCGTGCAGCAGCACGCGGGTGAACCCGCCGACCGCCTTCAGGTCGTAGGAGGTGAGGGTGCCCGCCAACCGTCGGGGGTCTGCCGGAAGGTACCCGCCCGGGCTGATCTCGGTCGATTCGAGCCCGGGGTTTCGCATCTCGGACGGAACGTGCTCGGTCGGCGGCGGGTGGCCTGAGCCCGGACCGCACCCACGCCCCCGAAACCGGCTCTGCTTCAATATGAATCATCGCCATCGCCAACCCTCGTCCATTCTGACTGGTCAGTGCTGTTGTAGGTGGCCCGGACTCACGACAGGCGGGGGTGCGCCGTCGACCATGGTCGACAGCGCAGTCGTGGAAATCTCTGGACATCAATGGCATTCGCGCGCATCGCCCCATTTCCGGCAAGGAAAGGGACCCTTCGGTCAGGATGTGCCGTCCGGTGACCCGTCGCGGCGACAGCGCCAACCGACACATTCTTGCCCAGAACCTCTTCCACTCTCCTCCGCGACAACACGCACGTTCAATCGGCGACCGTCGATGACGTGACAGCTCAGCCGCTTCTCTCGGAACGCCTGGATGCAGAACAATATGCACCGTACTCAGACGGTAACTGAACGGTATTGGGGTTAAACGAGGGTTAAACGGTTCTGCTGGTGGCCGCGGGTGACCGTGGTTTCGCCCCTCGGCGGTTCCACACCCCTCTGCTCGTTCTTGGCCGCGTGGTGCCAGACCGCGCGGCCGGTCGGTATTATGCCTTGAACTGCAGTTTCGACATCGAGTGGATACATCGGAGTGTTCGACAGTTCACATGCACGCAACTCAGTCTCAAGACGATTTCGTTACCGTAAGTGGTGCCAACGTGAGGGATCGGCTCAGCTAGAACTCAGCCACCGCTACGGAGCGCGCGATGGAACACCTTGTGGTCCTGTCCTTGATCGGCCTTCCGGTCGCCCTCTTCGGCCCGTATCTCACCTGGGGGGTGGTCCTGGCCTATGAAACGCGCTGGCTCGAGCGCCAGCGGCTACCCGCCCCGACCCACCACCAGCGACGACTACCGGCCCCGACCAAGGGCCACCCAGATCACTCGCCGATGCTCCCAGAGTTCGGTGTCGGCACCTCGGCGCCGGACCTGAGACCGGGGCACACCGAAACCGGTCGTCGACGCCCCGGTGTCGGCACCCCCGGCCGCGGCACCGGCGTCCCGGTGCAGGTGTCCGGCGCTGGTACACGGAGCTTGCCCGCCTCGGCATACCGAAGACGCGGGCGCGGGCCCTGCGGGTCGCTCCCTCGCTCCTCACAAGCGGAGCACTCAGGGCGCCGCGGAAGCCACGCAGCGACTCCCCACACCGCGCACTCGTGTCCCTCTACCGGCGTGGCCGCAGCAAACCACAGCATCAACAGAGGCGTGGGAGATGACCGAAGTACCCGATACCGGTGACACCCCGGCGCTGGAGCCCGCAGATGCCACGGACAAGCGTCGGATGGATGGCCGGCAACTATTGTCGACCGCGAAAGGCATTGTGATCGCGTTACGCGGCTGCAGCGACACCGCCGCATTCGACGAGTTGCTGCGCATGGCCCACCGTCACCACCTCAGCGTGCTCAACGCACGCGCACTCGTAGACCTCGCCGTCGGCGACAAGGGTCACACCAAACACACTCGTTGCGCGCAGTGACGCTCCCGGCAGTGGTCCTCTCTGCGCCCGAAACGCCCAATCGCCTCCCGGGGGGGACAATCAAGGACATGAAATGCAGCTCACCCCGCGACGCGGATAACGACAAACTCGCGATCTCACCGACACCGCCTTGTGCGCTCAACCATCGCGATGTTGTTGACGCAGATCGAATTTGCGGATCTTGCCGGTGGCGGTCACTTGGCCAGCGCGGTGACTATCTCGATCCGTTTGGGTACTCAACGCCGCTACATACACGGAGGGATGGCTCGTGGGTACACCACGGTGTCCCGGTCGTCGACAACCATCTCCACCCGGGTGGGATCGGTGGCGAGGTCATCCCATGCCACAACGTTGCGCTCCGCCACCCCTGGTGCCGCGGGATTCGGGCCGCATCAGCGGCAACCACCGACGACCACGGCGCTACGATCGCCGACTGTTGCGGGTGTTCTACCTGTCCGCCCAGCTCAGCGTGAGATCCAGTGCCCGAGTCCAAGACCTATTACGACCGCAAACGCGCGGAAGGGAAACGGCACACCCAAGCAGTACTTGCTCTGGCCAGGCGGAGATCGAACGTTCTGTGGGCGATGTTGCGAGACGGGGCCGCCTATCGATCTGTGTCCACCGTCGAGACGGCTGCCTGACGCGGAATCTCCACGGGCCCCGTAGGTCAGAGGTGCCGTTAGCGTGTCGGCGTTCCCGGTTTAACCGAATCACGGTTAGTGCTCACAGGGGGTGCTGCTTTCCCAGGTTTGTGTCGGCAGGGTTCGTCCTTTGAGGGAGAGTTCGCCGTGTGGTGTCCATTATTCGCGTTCGTGTTCGCTGGCAGCTCTGATGACGGTGTCGGCGGCGAGGATCCATCCCGGCGTGTGTTTGGCGAGGGTCTGTGAGGCGTGATGCCTCGTTGACCGCGTCGCCGATGACGGTGTATTCCAGGCGCTGGTCGGTGCCGAGGTTTCCGGCGACGACGGCGCCGGTAGCGAGTCCGATCCCGATGTCGAGTTCCCCACGTCGGCGAGGACGCGGTCGCGGATCTGCCGTGCGGCGTCTCCCTCGAATTTGTTGACCAGCCCGTGGTGGCTCTCGGTTGCCGCGATCACTGCCGCGAGGAGACGGTTGAGCTTGTCGACGAATACTTGCGGCGAGAGCTGGTGGGCGAGTTCCGTCGAGTTGGTTACGTGCAACAGCACCGGAACTGGCCGGCCGGCATCGGCGGCTTCTGCGGGATCAGGGCGGGAGGGCAGCACACTCGTCGGCCCGCTCCGTGCTGCTGCCCGCGGTGCGGACGGGCACTGGTGTGACACATTGCCATGCATCTTCTTTCAGTCGTGTCAGCGGTCCAGCGCGTGCTGGACCGCGCCGGGGCGGTGATGCGAAAAGGCCGGTGCAGCGGGACGGGGCGAGGTAGTCGACGGTGAGGCTGCGGGTCACCGCCGGGGTGAGGGCGATCCAGAGGGTGAAGCCGAACAGGTCGTCGCAGGCGGCGGCCACCGCCCCACCGTGCGCGAGGCCGGGCGCACCGATGTGGCGTTCGTCGAACGTCACATCGGTGTAGACCTCGTCGCCGGAGCGGAACACCTCCAGTTGCAGGCCGGCGGGATTGTCCGGCCCGCACCCCATGCAGGTCGGCGAGTGCGGCGGTAGCGGTAGCTGGGTCACGGGCGTCCCTTCTCGGCGGTGCTGGCTAACGGCGGGCGGCGCGGGATCGACTGCGCTGGGCCGGTTCGGCCGGGTTCCCCGATGCGGCCGGGTTCCCCGATGCGCCCGTGTCCGGGGTGCGGGGAGCGCGGCCGGGCGCCCAGAACAGCAGGATCGCGGCACCCGCCGACGCGATGACTGCGAGGACGATCGCGGACTGCTCGGTGCCGTGCAGAAACGCGGACTTGGCGAAGTCGGCGAGTTGGTCGCCGACCGGTCCGGCCCGGTCGGCGACCTCGAGGGCACCGGCGAGTGAGTCGGTGACCGGGCCCCGCGCCTCCGGAGGGAGCCGCTCGATCGCCGGGGCGATGTTGTGGCTGTACCCGGCGGCCAGGACACTGCCGGCGACCGCGATGCCGATCGCCGCACCGATCTCGCGGGTGGCGTCGTTGACCGCCGCGGCGACCCCGTGTTTTTCGACCGGGGTGTCCGCAACGATGGCCGCCGTCGCCGGTGCCGCGGTCAGGCCCAGACCCGCGCTCATCAGCAGCGTCGGCCACAGCACGTCGACGTAGGTGGAGTGCAGATCCAGCCGGCTGATGACGTAGAACCCCCCAGCGATGGCGAGCAGACCGGTCACCGTCATCAACCGCAACCCCAGCCGGGCCGCCATCCACGGTGCGATCGCCGACAGGAGCACCAACGGCACCATCATCGGCGCCAACGCCAGCGCCGAACCCAGCGGGCTGTATCCGAAGATCAACTGCAGGTATTGGACGAGGACCAGGAAGACGCCGAACGTCACCAGGAACTGGATCGTGATGGAGAACGATCCGCTCCCGAAGCCCCGACGGGCGAAGAACCGCACATCGAGCAGCGGATGATCCGCCCGCAACTCCCACACCACGAACACCGCCGTGGCCACCACACCCAGCCCGAATCCGGCGACCACCGCGGGATCCGACCAGCCAAGTGCCGGCACCTCGATGATGGCCAGCACCACCAGTCCGATCGCGAACACCACCGCGACCGATCCGATCACATCCATCAGCGGCGGATTCTCCTGGCGGGATTCGGGAATGGTGAAGGCACACAACAGCAGAAACACCCCCACCCCGGTCAGGCCGACGAAGATCGACTGCCACGACCAGAAGTCGAGCAGCAGCCCCGACCCCAGAATCCCCAGCAGACCCCCGGACCCGGCGACCCCCGCCCAGATCCCGACCGCCCGCCCCCGCTGCTGCTCGGGGAAGCCCGCGGTCAGGATCGACAGCGTGGACGGCATCACGAACGCCGCCCCCACCCCGGCCGCGGCCCGCGCCGCGATCAACCACCACGGGGTCGATACCAGCAGTGGCACCGCCGAGGCCAGCGAAAACAGCGCCAACCCCACGATCAGCACCGCCCGCCGGCCGTAACGGTCACCCAGCGCCCCGGCCGGCAACACCAGACACGCCAACGCCAACGTGTACCCATCGACCACCCAGGTGAGCTGGGTTTGCGTCGCCCCGGTGGCCACCGCAATGTCCGGCAGCGCGGTGTACAGGGCCGCCATCGACGCGACCACCAGGGCCACCGACAGGCACGAGACCACCAACGTCCACTTCTGCGCCCGCGACAGCAGCACCCGATCACCGGCAGCCATACACCCACCTCCACATAACGATACGGTTGGTATCGGTTCGCTACTATGCGTAGCACAATGTGGGGTGAGGGGATAGTGCCCGCGACTGATCCGAGGGCACAATGACGAGGTGGGCGAGAAGATGATCATCGAAAACCTGGTCGACGACGAGGACCGGCTCGTGGATCCCCGGCGGGCCCGTTCACGCGCACGACTGCTCGACGCGGCGACGTCCCTGCTCTCGACCGGCGGCATCGAGGCCGTCACGATCGACGCGGTCACCAAGGTGTCCAAGGTCGCGCGGACCACCCTCTACCGGCACTTCACCGACAGCACCCAGCTCCTGGCCGCGGCGTTCGAGCGACTGCTGCCCCCGGTCACCGCACCGCCGGCGTCCGGAACGATCCGTGAACAGTTGATCGAGCTGCTGGACCGTCAGGCCAAGCTCATCGAGGAAGCCCCCGCCCAACTGACAATGCTCGGCTGGCTCGCCCTCGGGTCCACCCAACCCGACACCGTCGGGACGACATCGCATCCCGAAGATGACAGGAACCCGGTCAGTTCCCTCCGCACGCGGGTGGTCAACCAATACCGCGAACCGTTCGACGAGATCCTGGGCAGCCCCGAAGCCCAGCAAGAGCTCGGCCACTTCGACACCACCCTGGCCCTGACCCAACTCGTCGGACCCATCATCTTCACCCGACTCGCAGCACTCCCGCCCACCGGCCCGGCTGAACGTCAGCAACTCGTCGACGACTTCCTCGCCGCCCGCGCCACCGCACAGACGCAAACCTCGATCACACACTGATTTGTTGTTGCCCGACATGTTTCAGAGGTCAACGATTCTCCGCCGGTCTCGATCTACCCACCAACTACCATGCGCAATCATCGAACTGCGTTCGTCGATGATCGACGGGCAGATGGCACACATGTCCGAGCTGGGTACACCTAGGCTTAGGAAAGTTCGGGCGCGCATTCCTCGTCCCTTGGCCTCACGGCCTCACGGCCTCCCGGCGACGGCCTGGTAGTCCTGAAACCGCACGTCCGCCATTTGTTTGACGTATGGGTGGCGAACCCGGGGTACATGGTGGCGTTGAAGCCGTCCTCGGTCAGATACCAGCTTCGGCACCCTGAGTTCCCGGTCGTTTTCGCCAACCGTTTCTGCAGGGCATCGAAGCTGCGTTGCGCGTTCTCACGTACATCGAGGTACTTGAGATTCCAGCGTCCCATGGCCCGGATCGCCTGCACGGCGTAGTCGATCTGTGCCTCCATGTACACCAGCGCCGAGTTGTGCCCGGGCCCCGGAATTCGGGCCGAAAGTGAAGAAGAGGTTCGGATAGCCGGCGACATTGATGCTCTTGTACGCGTAGGCACCGGACGACCACTCCTCGTCGAGGGATCGACCGTCGATCCCGACAATCGAAAAGGGTGTGCCGGACTTCGCCACATCGAAGCCCGTGGCAAACACGATCGCGTCCACGTGATGTTCGAGCCCGTCGGCGGTGCGGATGCCCTCCGGACACAGGGTCGCGATGGGCCAGGTAATGAGGGTGCAGTTCTCCCGACTCAACGCTGGGTAGTAGTCGTTGGTGACGAGCAGTCGTTTGCATCCCGCCGTGAAGCGAGGGGTGAGTTGGCGGCGCATCCAGGGATCTTTGATCTGGCGTCGCAGCTGCAGCCGGGAAATCTGCTGGAGAAGTCGGGTCATCGCGGTGTGCCACACCAGCCCGAGCGCCATGAACTCGTGCATCCCGAACACCGCACTACGGGCTGCAGTCTGGGCGGGCGGCACCGTCCGGTAGAGGGCCTTGTTCCACTCCGGGGTGTTGCAGCCGGGGCACCACCCAGCCCGGAGTCCGCTGAAAAACCTTCACGTGCGCGGCCGTATTGACTAATTCGGGGAATGATCTGCACGGCACTCGCGCCGGTGCCGATCACGGCGACCTTCTTGCTTCGGGATCAACCGGTCGACAGTGGAAGACATCACACGGCGTTCACGGCTCGCGCGCGTCACGCTGTACCGCAGATTTCCGAGCAAACAGCACCTGATCGAAGCGGTCATAATGCGCGAGCTCGGAAAGTTCCTCACCGACCTGCAGCGTGAGGCCGACCGATATCCCCGTGCGGAAGACAAGCTGACCGAGGGCTTCGTCTTCACGCTCGCCGCCCTACGCAGTCACACGCTGCTCAATCGGCTGCTCGAAAGCGAACCCGAAGCTCTTCTGCCCCATCTGACCGTGCAGGGCAGGGAATTCGTTCGAACATGCTCGGACTTTCTCGCCGCACAGTTCGCGCAGAGCCTGGACGACGACCGCACCGGCGCCGAACTACTCATTGTCGCCGAACTGACCGTGCGCTTGATTCTGTCGTTCGTGCTGACTCCCACGACCATCGTCGATCTCGACGACCCCGACACCGCACGCGACTTCTGCCGCCGATACCTGGCCCCGCACTGACCGGCCAACTCAAACCAACCGACCCGAAGGACTGAACGCACATGGCTCGCTCATCGACCACTCACACAAGCAAGCTTCTTCGTCACCGGAGCCGACAGAGGAATCGGCGAAGCCCTCGCCCCGACGTCTGCATGCCACTTGGGCGAACGGCGCGCTCGTCGGCCCGGAAGCGGACAGAATGCGCACCCTCGCAATCAAACTCGGCGATCGCACAGTAGTCTTCGAAGCTGGCGTCACCGATGACGCAGCAATAACGGCCGCCGCCGACGTGACGGCCGAACGGTTCGGCGGAATCGACGTTACCATCGGCGTCGCCTTCGTCGGCGTCGCCTTCGTCGGCCCCTGTTCGCCGCACCTGTCGAACACATCGAACGCACCCTCGTAGTCAACTTGGGCGCCTGGCCCCCGACCGTGCCGTCCTGCCCCATCTGCTTCGCAGGGGTTATCTGCTCAACATTCCCCACTTGCCACGGCAGGACACATGCGACTGATAGGTGCCCACACCGCGTAGGTGCCTACACCGCGTCCAAGCCCGGCAACGAAAGCACTCACGCTTCCGTCGACACCGACCTCGTCCGCGGAGCCTTCACCATCCAGCCGGAGCAGCCGCCTATGAGCTTGCGGCGGCGCTTCTCGCCAGATCCAGCCCCGTCACTGAAGCCGTCGGTACCACCGAGAAGGGGAATCGCCCGACGCCCCGCCCGAATCCGGGCGCCCCGGTTCGTCGACCCTGCCCTGCGGACTCGTACACCCCCTCGAGTTCGGTCTACCGATGCGACCCCGAGGATTTCGCCGCCGCATTCGCGCTCGCCGACGGCCACGAACAGCTCGCCCAGCACGACAATCTTCTCGGATCTGCTGCGAATATTCCACTTGCCCAAGATAATTCCTACTTTGAGGCGTGTCGAGGAGATCGGTCCGACTCGAGCCTACTGCTGCCGCTTGGGCGCGTTGCCCTGCTCCTGATCGTGTTCCGGTCCTCTTGCACGGCGCCGACTGACATCTAGCAGTTCCTCCTCCGACAAACATTGAGACAATGTCGCACTATTGACAAAGATTACTATTCTGTCGAGACTGGCCAGACGTGTGTTAGACCCCACATCGCAGGGAGAATCGATGACCTCAGCCTTGTCCGCCGAGCGTCTGCGCCCCGTAACTCCGATACGCCGCCTTCGACACGAAGCTGGCGAAACGCCACCCTTGAGACGCTGGATGCGCCACGACATGGGAAACACATGAGCACGGCGGCACCCTGGCGGTGTACGGCCCGGTCTTCGGCACCGTCCCGGACCGCGCGCGTCTGTCACGTACGAGGTGACAGCGCTTCGGGATGGGCAGCCAAGACGGGACTGCGACGGCCTTGGATCGCGGGTCACCTGGATACTACGTTTCCGAGACTGTTTGCTGGCCACCGAAGAACACCTTGCTACAGTCCGAACAGGCGAACCCCGGCAAGAGGCTTCGATCGAAGTCCCCTGGTCTGCGACTTCCGCGAAATTCCTCGCCGAAGAGCAATCCCCGCACGCAAACACTGCTCACCGCGACCAAGCTGCTGTCGATCAGATACCGGCCTTTTCCGGTGGTCGGCGTCATCAGCGCCTGCAACGTCCCACTGGTGGTATGAACGCGGGCCGAACAGATTGCACGCCCACCCGAGATCGGAGCGGTGAACCGGCGGCAACCACCGAGACCGCGCCCGCAAAGCCCTAGACAACTAGGCGACAGACGTCAAGGACGGTACCCCATGGTCAATCTGATTCACGCTCCGCTGGACAAGGCGCGCGAACGCGTGTCATCCGTCGTGATGCTCCCCGCGCCACGACGGATCGAGAACGCACTGCGCAGCTTCAGCCACAAATGGCCGACCCGCCACCTCGCTGAGCCACCGTCGGGCAGCGGACTCAAGCCGGTCGAAGGCGACCGAGGACTGCCGCTGCTCGGGCACACTCTGGACTACATCCGCTTCGGCTCGGATTTCACCCGCGACCGGTACAACCAGTTCGGACCGGTTTGTTGGATGGGAGCCTTCGGCACCCGAATGGTCATCGTCTCCGGGCCGGACGCTACCCAACACGTGCTCACCAACAAGGACAAGGCCTTCTCCCAAGACGGCTGGACTTATCTCATCGACAAGTTCTTCCACCGCGGCCTGATGCTGATGAGCTTTGATGAGCACCGCATGCACCGGCGCATCATGCAGGAGGCCTTCACCCGCGACCGGCTCGCCGGCTACGCCAACCAGGTAGGCCCCTGCGTGCGGGAGAACGTGCCGACCTGGCCGACCGACAGCACGCTACGCATCTATCCACGTTTGAAGAACCTCACGCTCGACATCGCCACCGAAGTGTTCATGGGCGGGTGCGGCGGCGGAGAGGACGCCGCAGCGATCAACCAGGCCTTCGTCGCCACCGTGCGTGCCGCGAGTTCAATCGTGCGGGCACCGTTGCCCGCCACACGGTGGCGCGCCGGCGTCAAGGGACGGCGAGTGCTCGAGGACTACTTCGCACGACACCTTCCAGAAACGCGGTCCGGCGACGGCAACGATCTGTTCGCCGGACTCTGTCACGCCACCACCGCCGACGGCGAACGCTTCACCGACGACGACGTCATCAGCCACATGATCTTCCTGATGATGGCCGCCCACGACACATCAACGATCACCACGGCCGCGTGCGCCTACTACCTCGCCAAGAACCCGGCCTGGCAGCAACAGGCCCGCGACGAATCAGACGCCCTCGGCGACGATCTACCCGACATCGACGCCCTGGAAGGACTCCAAACCCTCGACCTGATCATCAAGGAGACGCTGCGACTGGTCGCACCCGTACCGATCGTGATGCGCAAGACCGTCGCCGACACCGACGTCCTCGGCCACTACATCCCTGCCGACACCCTCGTCGCTGTCGCACCCGCGGTAAATCACTTCGTCGAGGACTACTGGACCAATCCCGACACCTTCGACCCGAATCGCTTCGCCCCCGACCGTCAAGAAGACCAGTCGCACCGCTTCGCCTGGATTCCCTTCGGTGGCGGCGTGCACAAATGCATCGGACTTCACTTCGGCACACTCGAGGTCAAAGCGATCCTGCACGAGATGCTGCGCGTCTACACCTGGACTGTTCCTGACGACTACACCGTCCGCTGGGACAACACTTCCTTGCCCGTTCCCGTCGACGGACTACCAATCCAGCTCAGCCGCAGATAGCCCACGACAACTTCGAGCAAGCGGGAGTGTGCCTTGCTCCTCTGACCCGAAAATCCCCTTGACCACGGGCGTACGTCGGAGACCCGGCGTAGCTTGCGGATCCGGGTTCTATTGTGGCGGTGCCGGATTCGGTTAGGCAGCTGGCGCGACGGTGACGCGGTAGCCGAGTCCGGCGCGCGGCGATGCGCCGGAACTTCGCCGAGAAATAGGTTCCCTTAGCAGGAGACGGCGAGGGCGGCGGTGCCGGGGCGCCCTTGAGATACCGGTTTCCGGGCCGGGTCTTCGTGGATTTCACCCGACCGGCCGACTCGTTCGACCCCGGCGCGGTACCCGCCCACGAGGCCAGATGCCCTGATGACGCTCGGCGAAAGTGCTCAGACCTGCTCGGTGAAAGTGCTCGCAGTTGCTGTCCGGACTGCGGAGTTACGCGACAAGGTTGATTTCGAACCGACTCATCGGACGCCGGCGCCGGCGAATGTCAGGGCGTCGGCGAAGGTGGCTCCGGCCGCGATTTTGGCGCGATACTTCATGATCTTGCCGGGCTTGTTGACTGCCAACGCGCCGACGAGCAGGTCGCCGCGGCAGTACAGCGCCAGCCAATCGTGGTCATCGATGCTACCGACGACCACAACGTCGTCGGCAGCGCAGATGCCGACCATCTGGATTTTGTCTGTGTACCAGTCCGACCAGAAGTAGGGGACAGTCTGATAGGGAGTGGCGTTGTCAGGATCGAGGGCGTTGCGGGCAGCGAGAGTCCCTTGTTCAGCCGCCGCTGTCCAATGCTCGAGGCGCATCGACTCCCCGAACAGCGGGTGGTTCCATCGGGTGATGTCGCCCGCCGCGTACACCGAGTCAGCGGCCTTCAACGTCGCGTCACACACCACACCGTCGTCGAGGTCGAGGCCCGAATCCGTGAGCCACTCCACAACGGGTTCCGCACCGATCCCCACGACGACGAGATCCGCGTCGAGCACGGTGCCGTCGGAGAGATGCACGTGCTCGATCCGGTCCGTTCCCGTCAGAGCGGTGACCGTGACATCGCAGCGAAGGTCGGTGCCGTTGCGGGTGTGCAGCGCGGCGCACGCCACCGCCATCTGCGGGCCGACAGCGCGGATCAGCGGCAGCGGTGCAGCCTCGACCATCGTGACGGGAAGTCCACGTCGACGGGCGGCGGCGGCGATCTCGGCACCGATGAATCCGGCACCGATGATCACAGTGCGTGCCTGCGCCTCGAGGGCCGTACGAATTGCCTGCGCGTCCTCGACGGTGCGCAGGGTGTGCACTCCGGGCAGCTGTTCGCCGGGCAGGGTGCGGGGACGGGAACCGGTCGCGGCGATCAGGCTGGAATAGTTGATCCGCTCATCGCCGGCGATGATGTGGTGTGTCGCGGTGTCCAGACCGGTGGCAGTGCAACCGAGGCGCACCTCGACACCCAGGTCGGGTAGCGAAGCGGCACCGGGGAACGTGGTAGGCGCCGGTGCCGGGCCCTCGGCGAGGAACCCCTTCGACAGTGGCGGCCGATTGTAGGGCAGGTGCTCCTCGGCGCCGAGCAGCGTGATCGGACCGTGGTAGCCGGTCTTGCGGGCCGACTGGACCGCATGCAGCCCGGCCAACGAGGCACCGACGACAACCAGGCCGGATTCGCTCACCGGGGTCAGTCCTCGATGCTCAGCGCGTCGGTTGGACAGACGCCCACCGCTTCCTCGATCAGCGCGCGGTGGCAGTCGGCGGGGTTGGCGTCGAGAATGTGCAGTGCACCGTCGTCGCCGACCTCGAAGAACTCCGGGGCGGTGGCCTCACACATCCCGGTCGAGGAACACCTGTTTTCATCGAGCACGATTCTCATGTCGTCTCCTTGTCAGTGCGACGGGCTGAACCGGACGGGGAGGTGGTTGACCCCGTGAAAGAAGGTGCTCACGGTGTAGGACGGCGCGCCACACACCTCGATGTCAGGCAAGCGGTGGAGCAACTCGTCGAAGAGCGCAGCGAGCTGCTGGCGGGCGAGCTGGTTTCCTAGACAGTGGTGGATGCCGCCACCCCCGAAGCTCACATGCGGGTTGGGATCGCGGGAGAGGTCGAAGCGTTCCGGATCGGTGAAGACCTCGGTGTCCCAGTTCGCGGAGGCGTAGAACATGACGACCTTGTCACCCTCGGTGATCTGCTGACCGGCCAGTTCGCAGTCGTGGGCGGCGGTCCTGCGGAAGGTCATAATCGGGGTGGCCCAGCGGACCATTTCCTCGACCGCAGTCTTGATGCGGGCATCGAAATCGTCCATCAGCCAGGCGCGCTGGTCGGGGAAGTCGGTGAGGGCCTTCATCGCGTGACTGGTGCTCTGCCGGGTGGTGTCGTTCCCGGCGATGGTGAGCAGCCCGAAGAAGGAGACGATCTCATCGTCGCTGAGCTTTTCGCCGTCGACCTCAGCCTCGACCAGGTTGGTCAGAAGGTCGGACTCGGGATGGTTGCGGCGTTTGCCGATGAGGTCGGCAGCCACCTCACGCAGATATCCCATCGCCTCGAACAGGCGGGGGATCGGCGGTTGGTCCCCCATCAGCTCCGGATCGCTCCATCCGCCCGCGTAGCGAGCTTCGTCCGCGACCTTGCGGCGCACATCCTCAGGCACACCCATCATGTCGCAGATGTTGTGCATCGGCAGCAGTGCCGCGCACTCGGTCACGAAATCCGCCTCGCCCTGGGGTGCGAGGTCATCGACGACTCGTTTCGCGTTGCCGCGGATCTGGGTGTTGATGCGGGTGATCTGCTTCGGGGTGAACGCCGAGGTCAACAGCCGGCGTACCTTGGTGTGCCGGGGCGGGTCCATCGCGATGAAACCCTGTCCGGCGTCGAGCAGTTCCTGCGGCATCGACTCCATCACAATGCCCTCGCCGGACAGGAAGTCCTCGTTCCGCTTGGTGACTTCCACCAGCGCCGCGTGGGACATGACAGCCCAAAAGCCTTGATCGTTGGGGTCTTCGATGAGGAGTTTCTCCACCGGCCGGTGCCAGCTCACCGGGTTCGTCGCGCGCAGATGCGCGAACGTAACTTCCCGTTCGCCGGCGGTCGACGACCAGAACGCGCTCGACGACAGGTCGGTCTCGTCGTACGGCCGTGCGAGGCGCCGTGTGGCGCTCGTCGGGGTAGTGCCAGAGGTCTCGGTGGTCATGGCAGCTCCGTCTGAGGAATCGTGCGAAAGGCGGTTCGAACGACGTCTCCATTCTAGCTAGAGTGTCCATAGTGTGACACTCTGTTTCGGAGTGTAAATCGGGCATGAGCGGGATACGGCGGAGGTCGTGGAGCCCACCGGTAGGCATGTCGGTCAGCGGTCGAGGAAGGCGGTTGACAGCTGCAGTTCGGTCGACGCTGGGGCGGGTATACCGGCGTCGGCTGGATTCGAGACGACCGTGGCCTAAGTTCTGCGACGGGGGTTGCGTAAGTGAACGATGACTCAACCCCCGAGACTTGCCGACCTGCTCGTCTATACCGGGCGCGCATTGGGGAAGCCGTGGCCCGAACCTCGACGGCGTCACAGTGAGAAAATCCCGTCACCGGCAAGATCGCGGACGAGTGGGGAACATCAACTTTCGGTTGATGTCCTGGGAGCGATAGGTGCTAGTTGGTGCTGTCGAGCGGGGTGGAGCAGTGATCAGGTCGACGGCGGCGGGTACGAGGTAAGCCTGCGGACCGCGCAGCGAGCGGGCCGCGACGGTCAGCGCCCGGCGAGGCTCGCCTCCATCTCCGGCAAGAACGCGGCACGGTCGGCGGCGACAGCCGCTCGGAGGATCGCGGGCATGCTTCTGTCGGACGCTGCGGTCGCCACTCCGCTCCGCCCGCGCGATGCGAGATGCGCCGCCTCCGCCGCTGCGTGGACGGCAGGATCGCCGAGGCGGTCGGCCAGTATTTGGCATCCTGAGGCTTGCAGGCTGCGGAAGGATTCCGGCTCCGAAGGCAAGTGGGGGGCGTCCGGTCGGGGTGAGATCGAGAGTGTCGGGGTCGTCGAAGACGTCGGGGTCGCGGTTGGCGGCACCAAGGAGTGTGAGCACGGCCCGCCCTGGGGTCAGGTCGTGGCTGGCGAGGGTGGTCGGGCGCAGCACTGTGCATCCGTTGGTTTGCACGAGGGCGTCGTAGCGCAGGAGTTTCTCGACTGCGGTGCCGACAATTTCGGGTCGTTCGCGGAGCAAGTGCATTTGCTCGGGGTGTGCGCGCAGCGCCGCCACCCCAGTTACCGATGAGATTGGTCGTGGTCTCGAAGCCCGCGGCAAACAGCAGCAGCGCGGTACCACGCATTCGTCGTCGTCGTCGAACGCGTTGTCCCCGCGCGCGGTGGCCAACCTGCTGAGTAGATCGTCGCCCGGCGCTCGGCGTTTTGCCGACAGTAACCCGGTGAAATAGTCGGTCAATCGATCCTCGGCGACGGCCGCGCGCGCGACGGCGGCGGCGTCAGCGCTGGGTTCGAGCGGGGCGACGAGGTCGCGAACCAGCTGCGCCGCCGCCGCACGGTCGTCATCCGGGACACCGAGCATCGTCCCGATCACCGAGACCGGTAAGGGTAAAGCCAGATCGGCAATGATGTCGGCATGGGGTCGCACGCTCATCTTGTCCAGCAGCAACTCGATCTGGGCGATCACCGACGAGCGCAGTTCGTCGATATGACAGGGGTGAACACATCTACCACGATGCGGCGCAACCGCGCGTGGTCGGGTGGGTTGCGAAAGCATCGTGCGCCGAAAACGACGCATCGCGGTGCGCTGCAATTCTTCGGGCCCTTCGCTGAGGCGAAACCCGAGCGATTCGTCGACCTTGCCCAGATTACGGTCTCGTCGCGCGGCGTCACAGTCGTCGTAGCGGGAGAGAATCAGCGCTCCGGTCCGCGTCGACAGTGCCGGGTGAGCGCCGCGCAACCGAGCGAACGCGGCGTAGGGGCCGGCGGGGCCGTGATCGGTGAGCAACGCATCGACGAGCAGCCCCCAGTGCTCGAGGCGGTCACGGGAGGTCCTGGTCGATATCCGTGGTGGACTGGGCACGTGTCAGCGAGGTCGTGAAATGTGCCAGGTCGACGACGATGAACAACGCGCGCGCCGATGCGGCAAGATCCCCGGTGGTCGCTACTTCCATCCGCGCGGTCACGTCGAGTTTGCGCCCGCGACGGCGCTGCAGGTCCGCGGTGATCACGTACCGAGTGCCGAGCAGGACGGGGGCGTGGAATTCGGTGTCGAGGCGCCTAGTGACCGCCATCTCGCCTACGGTGTAGAGCAGCATCCCGAACATGTCGTCGAGGACCGTGGTGACGGCGCCGCCGTGCGCGATCCCCGGAGCGCCCATGTGCCGGTCGTCGAAGACGTGCTCGGCGACGACCCCCTCTCCGCGACGGCGCGCGTGCAGGTGGTGCCCGTGCGGATTATCGGGTCCGCACCCCAGGCACCAACTGTGATGCGGTGGAAGCTCGTCGCCGTCTCGGACAGTCGGATGGTGCTGGTGAAATCTCCCCCACCACTGTCCCAACACCCCCTTGTCGGCGCTCTGCGGTACGCGCAAACCATCAGCCGAGTGTCGTTGTTCACCGCCCTCACCGTGATTGCTACACCTGCGACTCATACGGCACCTTTCGAAGGAGCTTGTACGTCTCAACTCGAAGAATCATTGCATACATATTTTGATCAATTGTATATGCAGATACATAGTCGCATAGTTTGTAAACGCGTTTTCGCTGACCGGCACTATCGGACCAGTGTCGCGATCTGAACACTTGTCACCCATCCGTTAAGGTGATGGTCGTGATCGGGGAATCCCTGCGGATGTCTTATCGGCGGCACATGCGAGAGGAAGCCTTGCGTGCGACGCAGACGTTGATCACCGAAAAAGGGTGGAACAAGGTCCGCTTCAGTGACGTCGCTGCCATGATCGGAGTTTCGCGTCCGACGTTGTACAAAGAGTTCGCCAGCAAAAATGAGCTCGGGGACGCCCTCGTACTACGTGAAACGGAGCGGTTCCTCACGGGAATACAGACCATCCTCGACACCAACACCGACTCCGTCCCGAGGGCTATCACCGAAGCGGTGCAATACACCCTCGACGAAGCAGTCGAGAGTCCGTTGCTTCGCGCAGCGCTGACCGCACCGCTCGATGACCTCCGGGGGGAATCGAGCGTACTGCGCTTGGTCGCCACGTCCACATCAATGCTCGAACTTGCCACGCAACGGCTGATCAGCTGGTTCGATGAACACTTACCCAACCATGACCGCGCCGACATCGACCACGCCGTCGACGTGCTGATCCGGCTCACGGTCAGCCACATAGTCCTGCCCGCCGCCGATGGCAACGTACACCGAGAGAATGTGGAGACCTGTCGGCAGATTTCTGATGTCGTTCTCCGTTTCCTTCGTCTGTGAGGACATTCTGTGAGGACATGACCGGAGCTCCATGCGTCGACCTGGACGCCTCAGATCACTCATCTCAGCTGACCGGAGTTGGAGCTTCACGAGCGGCCCGCCCCGCCAGGCGTGATGCGGGATCTGACACGAGATGGGTTCGGTCGAACTATGCCGGCGTCCAAATATTCGCACCACCCGCGGGAAGGACCTGTGTGTCCTGTTCGGCGTCGATGCTTTCCCTGATGGCCGCCTGCGCGTTGGGGGCAGCGTATGCATGATCTCCCTGACCGCTCCTGACGACGGAACACGGCCTCGCGAAACGGCAGCCCTGGAGTCGGCTGAATCTGCGCGACAATGCCTTCCATCTCTCTTCCGTGCCGCCACGATGATGGCCAGCCTCGACCAACGCCTGCTCCCGGGCAATCTGCGATTCATCCTTCTCCTCGCTCATACCGATGGGCCGATTCGGCGACCACTGAGGAACTGTTCCACGACGGGCTAGTGTCCCGCGTCAGAAATTCGTGAGATATATTTGGCGAGGGAATCGAGGATCTCCTCGGCGGTCTTGTGCCAGACGAACGGCTTCGGGTCGTCGTTCCAGGTCTTGATCCAGTTGCGAACGTCTTTCTCCAGTGCTGCAACGCTTTTGTGTACACCACGGCGGAGCAGCTGATCGGTCAGGAATGCGAACCAGCGCTCGACCTGATTGATCCAGGAGGACCCGGTCGGGGTGAAGTGGACGTGAAAACGTGGGTGCTTGGCCAACCAGTCGCCTACTGCCGGCGTCTTGTGGGTGGCCAGGTTGTCGCAGACGAGATGCACGTCCAACTCGTCGGGGACGGCCTTGTCGATCGCGGTGAGGAACTTCTTGAACTCCACGGCCCGGTGACGTCGATGAAGCTCGGAGATCACCGTACCGTCGGCGATGTTGAATGCCGCGACTCCCCCAAGGACTACGTCCAGGGAGGTACCCCCAGGCTGGTGACGCCGCTGCGGGCGTAGTCATGACTGCGCCGTTCCGGCATGCCGGGCATCATCGGCAGCACCGGCTGGGAACGGTTTGAATGCCTACATCTGGCCCTCCTCGTCCACACAGAGGATAACGGCATGCTCGGGCGGATTATGGTAAAGGCCAACAACATCGACAACCTTGTCCACGAACTGCGGATCCGTGGACAGCGTGAAACCGTCGGTCAGATGCGGTGTGAGTTCGAACTTGCGCCAGATCCGGCCGATCGTCGACGGTGACAGGCCGGTGCGCTTGGCCATCGCGGTACGCGACCAGTGCGTCGCATTGGCCGGGGTGGTTTCCAGTGTCGCGGTGACCACGTCTTCGACCCGGTCCAGCAAGATCGAGGGCGGACGACCCGGTCGAGGTTCGTCGACCAAGCCGTCGAGGCGTCGGTCGACGAAGCGCCCGCGCCATTTGTTGACCGTGTTAGCGGATATCCCCAGGTCTGCCGCGACTTGCTTGTTGGTCATCCCCGGCTCCGCGCAGGCCAACACGATCCGCGACCTCAGTGCCAACGATTGGGGGGTTTTCGCTCGCCGCGACCATCGAACGAGTTGTTCGCGTTCGTTATCGGTCAACATCAACTCAGCCTTCGGGCGTCCGGTTCGAGGCATGCCTCGGTATATCAAGTTAAAGCACGAATTTATGGCGTACGACACTAGTCGCTGGTGAGGAGGACCTCCCTGGGGGCCGAACATCACCAGATACCTACGAAAGAGCATTCCGATGTTGTCAAGCACGGTGCGCGCGACGGAAATATTGTGGGTCACGATCAAGATGGTGGCGTCGATCTGCGCATTGATATCGATCAACAGCTGGCTGAGGTAGGCCCGGCGGACCGGGTCGAGACCGGAGTCCGGCGCATCGCACAAAATGAGCTGCGGGTCGAGAACCAGAGCGCGAGCGAGACCGGCACGTTGTCGCATTCCGCCGGAGATCTCGCCCGGGAGCTTGTATCGGTCGCTGATTCACATTCCGTCGCTTTCGAGCAGGTGCAGATACCTGCGGAATATCACCAAGACGGGTGGTGTCGTCATCGTGAATAGCGAGCGTGCGGCGCATCTCGTCCTGGACCGAGGGCACCACTTCCCAGTCCGGGTAGTGGATCATCCCCAGCTCGGGTACCTACCCATCGCCCATGCCCTCCCTCATCCGCTGCCGTGGTGCGGCGGCCCCGTGTCGGGCCAATTCCGTGGCCTCCCTCCGCTCCGCACGTTCTACCTTCGCTGCGTGCGCGTGCTGGTTGTCTTCACGTGGCCCACGACCCCGTTCATCCTTACGCCTTTGGCGCCGGACCGCTTGCCCGTGAATACGAGCGGTCAGCGGCTGAACTCAGACATCGCGGCCCATGGCATCGGTGAGGAACGAGGCGGTCACATCGGGCCACCGCCGTAACCATCGATCACCGGAGCGGACGTCTTCGAGAAGCTGGGACAGAACATGTGGAATTTCCGCACCGCCATCGAGCAGCAAACGCGGTAGTCCGAGAACGGCACACTGCGACGCGACTGGAGCCAGCGTCCGTTTGGCCTCGTCCATCCGGCCCGCCGATGCAAGGCAGTGCACCAGCAGCAATGTCGACACCATCAGTGCTCGCGGCCGCTTTTGCTTCTTCACGCTCTCGACCAGCGCTCGCCCACGGGCGAGGGCCGCTTCGATGGATGCGTCAGAACGGTCGGCGAGGAGCAGCATTATCGTCGAATCTTCGTCGAATTGAGATGAGACCTCCGCGATCCCGTTCTCCATCTCCTCTCGAGGGCCGGCATCTTTCAGACGCGCTTCCAAAGAGGGATCGATTGGCAATCCGGCGCGAATTCGCTCGTTCACAATGCGCTTGGCCAAACGCGGAAGATGGAGCTTCTCCGCTATCCTCGCCCCTTCCTCCAGACGGATCGTCGCGGAATCACGGTCTCCGCGAAGTACCTTGATCCGTGATCCAACGCCGTAGGTGGCGAGCATGATGTCGACGACACCACCTTCGGGGCCGAGTTCGTTGCTGCGATCGAGCAACTCTTCCGCGCCGTCGATGGCGCCCTTGTCGTACAGCACAGAACCGAGAAGTGCGCCAGCGAGGCGTGCGGCGTGACTGTGCATGCCGGTCTGTCGTGCGAGCGCCAGTGCGGTATGAAAGATGTTCTCGGCCTCCCCGACGTCGAGAACCTCGTATGCTGCTACTCCAGCCATGCAGTGGCCGTAGACCGCACTGAACGGCCCGACGGTCTGCTCGTGATACCTGCGTGCCCAGTCCTGCCATCGCCGAGCTGCCGCGAACTCGAAGTTGTGAATCGCCAGAAACGACGCCACATCGCTCGCGGCCGACGCGACGAAAGGACGCAAACCGTCAGGATCTCGGAGAATGTCGTCGATCAGGTCCTGAACACCCTCGCTCTGATCGGCGAGGACCTTTGCGACTGCTCGGACCAAGTTTGCTTCGCGGGCGATAGCACGCTGTTCCCACTCGGTCATCGACTCCGAATCGAGGGAGGAAGAGAGACGGTCGAGCGCGAGTTGCATGACCTTCGGCCGCTGTAACAACACATTTCCCCACGCGACGGTGAGCTGAAGACGCGGTCGATTGTATGCCACAGCGGGGGGAAGCTTCGCGACAAGACCAAGCAATGTTGCCATCCTGGAGTTCTCGATCAACTCCATTCCACCTGATTCGACCAGATGAGCGGCACGATCGAAATCCTTCGCCGCCATTACGTGATCGACTGCCTCACTGAGCATTCCGTGGTCCTCGAACCAGGTCGACGCAGTGAGATGCAGTTCTCGGGCCCTTGCCGGATCGACTCGTTCGAGTCGACGTTGGAGGAACTCGGCGAACAGATGGTGGTAGCGGAACCATTCCTTGTCATCGTCGATGCTGGTCAAGAAGAGATCCCGACCTTCGGCTTCCTCGAGCAGTGCCTGGCCAGATTGCAGGCCGGTTAGTTTTGCGGCTAGGTCGCCGCAGACCTTCTCGGCGATCGCCGTGGCCATCAGGAAATCGAGTAGGTGGGGCTCGAGCGTGTGAAGCACGTTGGCCACGAGATACTCGCCGATGGCATGATGCCGTCCAGACAGATGTCTGATGAACTCTGCCGGATCGTCCCGGCCGCGAAGCGACAGCGATGCCAACTGCAGCGCGGCCGCCCATCCGTCCGTCGCGATGGCCAGTTCAGTGACCTCCGATTCGCTTAGCCGCAGGCCATTGACGTCGAGGAGGAAAGCCTTCGCTTCCGAGGCATCGAACCGCAGTGCGTCCGGGTCTATTTCCACGAGTTCGTCGCTCACCCGCATCCTGCTCAGGGGTAGACCGGCCTGAGTGCGACTCGTCACTACCAGCTGCAGATGGTGACACCCATGGTCGAGGAGGAAGTCCATGGCCTCGATCGTTTCGTCTGCGCTCACCCGATGCCAATCATCGATGACGACCACCAAACGCTCGCCACTGGAATGGATCTCGTCGATCAGCGAACTCAGTACGTATCGGGCCGCGTCCGGGGGATGGTCTTCGAGGATCTGTCCGAGCTCACGCGCCAGGGCGGGGCGAACCTGGCGGACTGCTTCTACCAGATGGGCGAGAAACCAGACCACATTGTTGTCGTCGGGGTCGACGCTCAGCCATGCGACTGAGGCACCGTCCTCGACCAGAACGCCTCGCCACTGCGACGCCAGCGTGCTTTTGCCGAAGCCGGCGGGCGCATGTATCAGGACCAATCTGCGGTGCGCACCACTTTGCAGAGTGTCGATCAGCCTGCGCCGCACCACCAATGGTCGAGTGGAGGTGGGCGGACGGAACTTGGTCGAGGCGCTCGGCGGTGTGGATGTCGCCGCAGGCATCCACCCAGCCTCATGTGCCCTACCAACCGGTTGGTCCGCGGAACGGTTCGCGAAAGTATCGGTTCCTGTGGGCCCTGCAAGCGCCATATCCGCGCTGTACAATCCGTGCTTCTCTCGGATTCCCCGGAGTTCATCTCCGAGAGCGACGGCCGATTGGGGGCGGTCTGTTGGAGACTTGGCCATCGCATGCTCAATTGCGGCCACCACATCGGGTGGAAAATTCCGCATACGGAGGTCGGGGATCGACGCACGGGTGATTCGTACGAACTGAGCAACAACGCCCTCGCCGGCCCGGCGTTCGAACGCTGCGTGTCCGGTCATCAACGTGAAGAGCGTCGAGCCGAGTCCGTAGATATCGGATACCGGTCCGGGTGCCTGACCCTGCAGCAATTCCGGGGCGGTGTAGGCGGGCGAGCCTGCGATGTGTCCCGTCGAAGTCTTGAAGGCGCCGCCGACCCGCGCGATGCCGAAGTCGGCTAACTGAGGCTCCCCGTAGTCGGTGATCAGGATGTTGGCCGGCTTCACGTCGCGGTGCAATATCTCGAGGTCGTGTGCTGTGTGTAGAGCGCCAGCGAGCTTGATCCCGACCTGAAGGACATCCGGCCAGGGCAAGGGGCCGTGGCGTCGAACCCACGCTTCCAGCGAATCGCGCGCGTGGAATGGCATCACGATATACGGGCGCCCTGCCGCGAGAACTCCCACCTGCAGTATCTGGACGATATTCGGATGCCCGGACAATCTTCCCATGACCCGTTGTTCTCGGACGAAGCGTTCGCGCTCGTCACGTTCGAAGCCTTCATTCAAGACCTTGATCGCGACTGTTCGATCCAATGCGGTCTGAACACAACGGTAGACGACGCCGAAGCCTCCGCGACCAACTTCCAGCGCGTCGTTGAAGCCTTCGGCTTCGAGCTCGGAGACGACTGAGAGCGCTACGTCGCGTTCAGTCCGTGCGGGCTCTGCATCGGCCATCTCCTAATCCTGGTCTCCCTGGCGATGCCTGCGTTAGCATTTTCTGGAAAGAATACGAATGCCCATCGTCCAACCGCCATGGGCGGAAGAACTGACCCGCAGGGCCATCATGGTGGGCCGGGCGCCTGCACAGGACGTCCGCGTCGCGGCGCAGGTGCCGTACCGACGCGCCTCGCCGCAGAGGAATCGTGGTGGGGTGGACGGCACGGAATACCTGGGACTCGTAGCGTCACCGCCGTGGTGGTGAACCAGTCGGCTCCGGCCAGCGTTTGTCGTGCTCGCCGCTCAGGGTGCCCGTTAGTAATGATGGTCAACGATGTGTGCCCGAGCAGCTTGGAGACCATTCCGACAGGGATTTCGCCCTAGCCTGGGTGGCGTAGGTGTGCCGGCCCCAGACCGTGTTGACGTTGGCTGGACTGGGCCTTTTTTGGGGGGGTGGCCGGTGCTTGACATGCCCTCACGGCCCGTTGCGCTGCTCAGGCATAGGCGGGCCGACCACCCACGCAGTTGGCGTCAGCGAGCTTCGATCGTGTGCCATCGGGCACTATCTCATCGTGTTGGCCACACCCGGGGCGCTGACCGCGGCCCTTACGTCCACTTCTGGTTGCACAACCGGGCCAGGAACTTCATAGATCTGGCGACGACGCTCAGTCGACTGTGCTCGTGCCGAGGAGCCCGTAGTGACCGGCCAAGCCGGCCGCGACGACCCGATTCGGCGCCCCCAGTTTGTTGAGCAGCGCTGCCACCATTCGTTTGGTTGTGCGTTCGGAGACGAGCATGTGCTTGGCGATCTCCGTGGTCTCCAGGCCGCGGGAGAGCAGAACCCAGAGTCGAATCTCCTCCACGGCCAGTTTGTCGAGCAGGCTTTGCGGAGGGTGCCGGACAGAATCGAGAAGTACGGTCAACAAATCAGGTGCGATGACTCGTAGACCGGCGGCCACGGTCAAGAGCGGAGCTACCAGTACGTGTGGGTCCGCCGACTTTGGTAGAAATCCGTCGGCGCCGGCTCGTAAGGCTTCCTCGGCGAGCTTGTAGTCCGTCGTCCCGGACAGCACGACGACTTTCGTGTCGGGGTATCGGGACTTGATTTGACGAATCGCCAGCATTCCGCCGGTCGGGGGCATCGTGAGATCGACGATTGCGATGTCTGCACCGCACGAGCCGACCAGGGCCAGGGCCTCATCTGCTCGGTTGGTGATGCCGCCTACCTCGAAACGGTCGGCGTCCTGCGCCTCGAGGAGCATTGCCAGCCCTTGCGTGAACAAATCATGATCATCGATCAGGGCCAATATCAGTTTCTGGTCACGCATTGCCTCACCCGAATTAGTGTCATGCCACAGTGATTACACATCAAACGACTGGTTGAGTGTAAGTGGGAGGTAACCATGTCGGCCGTTCCGTGGTGGCGCTCGTCGGGATCCAGTATGCACTCGGGCACGGAATCGTTTAGCGATACCGATATCCGAACGATCCAGCGGATCATCATCAGCGTCCGTTGTGGTGTCGTGCTGTCGGTGGGGGTGCTGCTGGCGGTGGGAGCGGGCAATGTACGCGAGCATCTCGGGTGGGCGCTACTTCTCCTCGGTATCTCGACCGTGTATTCGCTCACGGGGTTCTACTATCCGTCGACTGAACTGGGGAGCATGAGGGCGTCCGCAATCGTGACTACCCTGGACGCGGGGCTGTCGCTCGGGTTCATCGCGACAACCGGCGGTAGGGAAAGTCCCACCGTGGCGTTGCTGTTTCTGGTTATCATCGCCGCGGCGACGCGATTGTCTTTTGCGGGTACCGTCCTGCTCTCCCTTGCGCTGGGTGTGTCGTATTTCCTCCTCGCACTCACTGTGAACTCCGCGGACACGCCGCTCGAGGTTCGACTACAGGCCGGGCTGTGGTGGCCGCTATATCTGTTGTTCACCGCCGCATTGACGGCGGCCTTCACGTTGCTCACCGAAGGCGCGGCGCAAGCGCAGGCGGCGGCGCGGGCCGAAGCGGCCGCCGAACACGCGGCCGCCGAGGAGGAACGGGACCTGCGTGCTCGATTGCTGAAGTCGTATGAGGCCCAGGAGACTGGCCTACAGGTCATTTTGCACGAATTACGAACGCCGATCGCTTCTTTGAAGGCCCTGGCCGACGCAGGTCAACGCAATCTACCGGCCCACGATACTCAACGGGCCAGGGACCTGATCGCGGCACATGCAGGTCACCTGTCGGCGATGATGGATGCTCTGGGGGATGTTGCAGCGAGCCGTCGACCCACGTTCAGCACCGGGCATCGGCAGCTGGTTCTTCTGCACGACTTCCTGCTTGCCACCGCAGACGCCGTCGGCCTGGTCCCTCCTCAACTTCGGATGACGATCTCGCCACCGGATGTCCGGTGCCGGTTCGATCCGCAGTTGCTTCGCCGCGTGATCACCAATCTGCTCACGAACGCCAGTCGGCACGGACGGGGTGAGCCGGTCGACATAGTCGCTCGAGTGAGTCGGTCCGAATTGCATCTCGAGATCCTCGATCGCGGCCCCGGGCTACCTCCCGAGCTGGCTTCCATCGTCACCAAGAAGTTCGTGTCCGTCGGTGATCAGCGTGGTAGCGCGGGACTCGGCTTGTGGATCGCCGATCAGATCGTGATCTCGCTGAATGGGCGCTTGCACTTCGGTGCGCGGACAGGTGGTGGCCTCGCGGTGTACCTCGAAGTGCCCATTACGTGAGTGGAGGGCCAGTCCCGGCGCCTGGGTGTCGCGAATCCGAGGCGATGCCCGCCCGGTGCACTCCTCCGCAGTCTGTCGAAGTGGCCGCGTAGCCCTCGCGCGACCCGGCACGGCACGGTGATCAACGAATTCTCAGGTGATCGATCAGTCCACGACCTATAGGGCGCCCCGGTACCGGGCTCGCCGGTAACGCCCGGCTACCTATGTGACCGCGCCAAGGGAACAACTCGGTACACCGTGGTCGAGCCGTGGCATACATAGTCCTGCACCTGGCCCCCAGGGGCCATCAGCGGCACGCGCGGCTCGCGCGAACACCCCCCAATCATTGTGATGATGGTTACACGCCGTTCCGCGAGTGAGGGAGTCAACAGCCCGTGAAGACAAAAGCAGCAGTCCTGTGGGGTCAGAACGAGAAGTGGCAGGTCGAGGAGATCGACTTGGATCCACCCGGCGAGGGCGAGGTTCTGATCAAGCTGACCGCCAGCGGACTGTGCCATTCCGACGAACACCTGGTCACAGGCGACTTGCCTTTCCCCTACCCGCTCGTGGGAGGGCATGAGGGCGCCGGTGTCGTCGAGGCAGTAGGGGCGAACGTCGCCGACATTTCCGAGGGTGATCACGTCGTCATGATGTTCCTGCCCGCATGCGGCCGGTGCTCGTACTGCGTACGCGGGATCGGCAACTTGTGCGATTCCGGTGCCGCGGTGATGCTCGGACCCCAACTCGACGGGACGTACCGGTTCCATGCGCGCGGCGAGGATGTCGGTCAAATGTGTTTGCTCGGAACCTTTTCCGAATACACGGTCGTCCCAGCAGCATCGGTGGTGAAGATCGATGACGGCATTCCCCTGGACAAGGCTGCGCTGGTGGGCTGTGGAGTAACGACCGGGTACGGCAGCGCAGTTCGTTCGGGTGAGGTGCGAGCCGGCGACGCCGTCGTCGTCATCGGCGCAGGAGGCATCGGCATGAACGCGATCCAGGGAGCACGGATCGCCGGCGCCCGCATGATCATGGCCGTTGACCCGGTCGAGTTCAAACGCACCAAGTCACGCGAGTTCGGCGCCACGCACACCGCTTCGTCGGTCGACGAGGCGTGGAACGTGGTCAGCGAACTCACCCGCGGCCAGCTCGCGGATGTCTGCGTCATCACCACCGATGTCGCCGAGGGCGCCTATATGACACCCGCCCTGAGCCTCGTCGGCAAGCGGGGCCGAGTCGTCGTTACCGCCATCGGCCACCCCGAGGAAACCACCATCACGACAAACCTTCTCGAATTGACCCTCTACGAAAAGCAAATCCGAGGATCGCTGTTCGGATCATCGAACGGTCAGCACGACATTCCCCGCTTGCTCGAGCTGTACACCCTCGGACAGTTGAAGCTCGACGAGCTGGTAACAACCGAGTACGACCTCGAGGACATCAACCAGGGCTACGCAGATATGCGCGACGGAAAGAACATCCGTGGCGTGATCCGCTACTGAGTTCGCATTCTCCTCCACCAAACGCGCACCACTAGAAAAGGAAATGGTATGGCAATCGACCGCGTTATCGAGCATGGCAAACGAAGCGGATTTGGCAGCCTCAGCGAGGGCGGCCTGCGAATGAATTCATTCGCAATGAAATTGTTCCGCAAGGGAAACAAGAAGTTCTGGGACCCCGAAGCCATCGACTTCTCCCAGGACGCCCAAGACTTCGCCGGACTCTCCGATGAAGAAAAGCGGCTCACCTGCATCCTCGCCGCACATTTCATCGCCGGCGAGGAGTCGGTGGCACAGGATCTGCAGCCCTTCATGTCGGCGATGGCCGCCGAGGGCAGGCTGGCCGACGAGGCCTACCTCACCCAGTTCACCTTCGAAGAAGCCAAGCACATGCAGGCGTTCCGACTTTGGTTCGACGCAGTGGGACTGAGCAGCGATCTCCACGAATATGTGGATTACAGCGAGCCTTACCAGCGGATCTTCACCGAGGAACTCCCCAAGTCGCTGTACGCACTGACCACGGACCCGTCGCCGGCGGCCCAGATCCGCGCCTCGGTCACCTACAACCACGTGGTCGAGGGATGCCTCGCGCTCACCGGCTACTACGCCTGGGCCAAGGTCTGCAAGAGTCGCAACATCCTGCCCGGGATGCAGGAAGTGATCAAGCACATCGGTGACGATGAGCGTCGGCACATGGCCTGGGGCACGTTCACCTGCCGGCGGCATGTGGCCGCCGACGACCGGAACTGGGATGTCGTAGACGAGCGCATGCAGGAGCTGTTGGAGCCCGCCCTGCAGCTGATCGTCAGGATCTTCGACACCTTCGACGAAATCCCGTTCGGTATCACCATCGACGAGATGACCGACTACGGGATGGACAAGCTCAACCGACGGCTCGAGTCGATCGAAAGCGCGCGCGGCAGGCCGCTGGAGGAGATCGACGAGGACTACTCCCCGATGCAGCTCGAGGACAAGTTCGCCGCGGAAGACGAGCTCCAGTTGTCCCAACTTCTGACGAGTGCCACCTCCTGACCCGTCCGGTGTCGTGTCGCAGTCGCGGACACACATCCGTACCACCCGTCTACGCCAACCCTGAACCCGAGGAGCGATCTGCATGACAACCGAAATCTCGACAGCCGACGTCGCCGTCGACCTGCTGTTCGTCGGTGCCGGACCGGTTGGCCTCTTCGGCGCTTACTGCGCGGGTTTTCGAGGGCTCAGCACGGCACTGGTTGACGCCTTGCCCGAGGTCGGCGGCCAAGTACAGGCCATCTACCCCGAAAAGAACATCTACGACGTCGCCGGCCTGCCCGGCGTGCAGGGGCAGCAGCTCATCCGGAATCTCACCCAGCAAGCAGAGGCGTTCGCTCCCAAACACCTGCTCTCACAACAGGCCGACACACTCGAACGCCTCCCCGCCGGGTGGCGGGTCACCACCTCGAAACGTGTGGTGATCGACGCGCGGGCTGTGGTGATCACCTCCGGTGTCGGAGCTGTCACTCCGCGGCCCCTGGCAACCGGGGAGGCCTTTCTCGGTCGAGGACTGCGCTACTTCGTTCCCCGGCTAGACGTCCTCGACGGTCAGGATGTCGTCGTCGTCGGCGGCGGTGACTCTGCAGTGGACTGGGCGTTGGCCGCATTACCGCGGGCCCGCTCCGTCACGCTCGTCCACCGGCGTAAGCAGTTCCGGGCGCACGAGCACTCGGTCCGCCTACTGCGTGAGTCTGCCTGCGATCTGCTGCTCGATGCCGATGTGGCGGAAATACGTGGCGATGATCAGGTTGAGAGCGTTGTCGTCAAGGTCGCCGGCGAGTCGTCCGGACGTGAAGTCAAGGCCCAGGTTGTCGTTGCCGCGCTCGGATTCCTGATGAATCTCGGGCCGATCGCGGACTGGGGCCTCGAACTCGAAGGCCGGTCGATCACAGTGGACAGCACAATGCGGACCACCCTGCCCAATATCTTTGCCGCGGGGGACGCCGCCACCTTCGACGGGAAAGTGAAACTGATCGCCGTCGGTTTCGGTGAGGTGGCTACCGCGGTGAACAACGCAGCGGTAGCGCTCGACCCGAACGCATCCCTCGCACCAGGCCATTCGAGCGATCTGGTTCAACCCGTGCTCGCCGAGGCCTGACCTCGTCGGCAAAGTTTGTCACGCAAATAGCAAGGAGGTAGATCTGATGGCATTCGTCATTGGTGAACCGTGTGTGGACGTTATGGACAAGTCGTGCATCGAAGAATGCCCGGTAGATTGCATCTACGAGGGCGGCCGGATGCTCTACATTCATCAGAACGAGTGCATCGACTGCGGTGCATGCGAGCCGGTGTGTCCCGTCAGTGCCATCCGTCCCGCACAAAAGGTCGATGAGCAGTGGCAGCCCTTCCAAGAATCGTCGAGGGAAGTAACCAAGGATCTCGGCAGTCCAGGTGGTTCGAGTAATGTCGACCTTCCGATCGCCGATTCCGAGTACGTGAAGACGCTCGACGAAAAATGACAATCGTCGGTTGAGAATCGCCTCGGTCGTATTTCCTCGACAAAAGAGGCCTCCGCACTTGCGCCGCACCTCGTCGGTCGTGAAATGTGCCGCAACCATTCGACAGCCACTCACAATTGTTCGGGCTGCGTTGCGCCGCAAGGAAATTCTGAAGTAATCTTCTACACAGAAAGGCAGTGGCCGATGACCATGATGTCGGTGGACATACCCGAGGCGGTGCAGTCTTTCTTGCGCAGCGCTTCCGCGAGCATCGTGATCGGGACAGAGAAGTTGGCGGCAGCGGACGGCAGTGAGGTTCCCACCACGGACCCGGCGACTGGCGCAGTCCTGGCCAACATTTCGGCGGGCGGCGCGATCGACGTGGATCGGGCCGTCGACTCCGCAAGTGTGGCCTTCCAGGCCTGGCGCCGCCTGAGCCCCGCCGCTCGAGGTCGGATATTGCTCGACGTCGCGGACGCGATCGAGGCGCACGCGGAGGAACTGGCCACTCTCGAGACCCTCGACAACGGCAAGCCGCTGTCGGAGTCGTTGTATATCGACGTGAGCCTGGCCAGCCAAATCTGGCGATATTTCGGTGGGTGGACAACGAAACTCGCCGGCCGGACTCTGCCGGTTTCACCGGCGGTAGGAGAGGCACTGGTCTACACACAACGAGAACCGCTGGGGGTGATCGGCGCGATCGCGCCGTGGAACTTTCCGTTACTGATCGCTTCCTGGAAGGTGGCCCCCGCGCTGGCGGCAGGCAACACCGTAGTCCTCAAGCCGTCCGAACATACCTCGCTGAGCGCGCTCCGACTGACCGAAATCGCACTCGAGGCCGGACTGCCCCCCGGAGTCCTCAACCTGGTCACCGGGTTCGGCCCGGAGGCGGGCCAAGCCCTGATTGATCATCCTAAGGTTGCGAAGGTCTCGTTTACCGGATCGACCGAAACGGGGCGCAGGATCATCACCGCCAGCGCGCCGAGCATCAAGAAGCTCACCCTCGAGCTGGGTGGAAAGTCCGCAAACATCGTCTTCCCGGATGCCGATCTCAACGCCGCGGCACAGGGCGCATTAGCCGCCATCTTCCTCAACCAGGGACAGGTGTGTTGTGCAGGTTCCCGGCTCTTTGTCCACCGCGACGTCCACGACGAACTCGTAGCCGAGCTGGAGGCGGCCACCCGAGCGATTCAGCTCGGTCATGGGTTGGACGAGAGTACCGAGATGGGCCCATTGGTCTCCGCGATGCAGCTGGACCGCGTCGAGGGCTTCGTACGCGCGGGCACCCGGGAGGGCGCCACCCTCGTCTGTGGTGGTGAGTATCCGGGGGGCGCGCTCAGTAACGGGCACTTCCTCACACCAACGATTTTCACCGATGTGCGTGACGACATGTCGATCGCCACGGAGGAGATCTTCGGGCCGGTGCTGTCGGTGCTGACCTTCGACGACGAAGCGGAAGTGGTGCGCCGCGCCAACTCCAGTGCCTATGGACTCGCAGCAGGTGTGTGGACCGATAACCTCAAGCGGGCGCACCGGGTGGCGCGGGAGCTCGAGGCGGGCACCGTCTGGGTCAACATGTACAACATGCTCGATCCCGCGGCGCCGTTCGGTGGCTACAAAGCATCGGGGTACGGGCGAGACCTCGGCGAGGAATCCTTGCTGGGATACACGCAGACCAAATCCGTTTGGATCAGCCTGGACTGACCACGGGTCACTTGGCACACGACCGAATCTTCACAACGTCAAACACACGAAAGGATCATTCTCATGGGCGTATTCAAGAACGATGCAGAGGTCCACAAGTACATCGGCGGGGTCTTCGAGAAGGGACTGGCAGATCCCGAGATCGGACCCAAGCTCTCCGCGTCGGGCGTTGTCCTGCAGATCAATTACACCGACCCCGACGCGACCGTGACGGTCGACCTGCCCAACGGCAAGGTGTTCGCGGGCGCGACCGATATCAAGCCGGATGTCGAGTTGTTCATGTCCGCGGACACGGGCAATGGATTCTGGCAGGGCAAAGTGAACCTGTCGGTGGCAATGGCCAAGGGCCAGGTGCGGACCAAGGGTCCGGTGCAGAAGATCCTCAAGCTCGTCCCGACTGCGAAACTGCTGTTCCCCGCGTACAGGGCGATGCTCGAGGCCGACGGCCGCAGCGACCTCCAGCAGAAATGACCAGCGATACCGCACGCCGAGTCCACAAGGAATCCAACTGATGCAAGGCACGATGCAGAGCGCTCCCCTGTCGGTGGCGTCGATACTCCATCACGCCGCCGGCGTGCACGGCGACAGGCGGGTGATCAGCGCCACCGAACAGGGTTTCCGCCGTTCGAGCTACCGCGAGATCGGTGAGCGGTGTGCAAACCTGGCCTCTGCCCTGCGACGCCTCGGAGTCACCGGGGATGATCGGGTGGCCACCTTCCAGTGGAACAACCAGGAACATCTGGAGGCGTACTGCGCCGTCCCCGCCATGGGCGCCGTACTGCACACACTGAACATCAGGCTCTCCGCAGAACAGATCCGTTACGTCGCCAACCACGCGGAGGACAGAGTCATCATCGTGGACTCGTCCCTGGTGCCCCTGCTCGCGCCCGTACTACCCGATTTGCAGTCGGTACGGACGGTGCTGGTCACCGGCGAAGGCGACGTTTCGGCGCTCGACGGCAAAGGTCCCGAGGTGCTTCGCTACGAAGAGGCACTAGCCGGGGAATCGGATGAATATCCTTGGCCCACAGTGGACGAGACCTCCGCAGCGGCGATGTGCTACACCAGCGGCACCACAGGTGATCCCAAGGGCGTGGTGTACAGCCACCGATCCATGTATCTCCACTCGATGGCGGCATGCACCGGAAACGGCTTGGGTATTTGCGAGGCCGACCGCGTCCTGCCGATCGTGCCGATGTTTCACGCGAATGCGTGGGGCCTGCCCTACGCGGCGCTGATGGCGGGCGCCGAATTGCTCATGCCGGACCGGTTTCTGCAAGCAGGTCCGCTCACGCAGATGGTCCACACGGAGCGGCCCACCGTAGCCGGTGCGGTGCCAACGATTTGGAACGACGTTCTCCTGCATGCCGAGAAGAATCCTCAATTGGACTTCTCGTCGCTGCGGCTGGTGGCCTGCGGCGGATCTGCGGTGCCACGCTCGTTGATGGAGGCATTCGAGGAGCAGCTCGGGGTCACCGTCTTGCAGGCATGGGGAATGACCGAAACCTCGCCGCTTGCTTCGGTCGCACGGCCGCCGGTGGGGGCTTCCCCCGAAGAGGCCTGGCGCGTGCGGTCGACACAGGGTCGCGCCGTGTGTGGAGTCGAGATGCGAATCGTCGCAGATGACGGCGCGGTGTTGCCGCACGATGGCGAGGCTGTGGGCGAGTTGGAGGTTCGCGGACCCTGGGTCGCCGCCTCGTATTACAAGGTGGCGGACGAGGACAGGTTCCACGATGGTTGGCTGCGAACCGGCGACGTCGGTCACATCGACCGCGGAGGCTTCCTGACCTTGACGGACCGGGCGAAGGATGTGATCAAGTCCGGTGGCGAGTGGATCTCCTCGGTGCAACTGGAGAACATCCTGATCGGGCACCCCGATATCTTCGAGGCTGCGGTGATCGCAGTGCCAGACCCGAAGTGGCAGGAACGTCCGCTCGCAGTCATTGTGCTGCGAGAGGGAGCGGCTATTGCTCCGAAGGAGCTGCAATCGTGGCTCGCCGACCAGGTGCCACGGTGGTGGCTGCCCGAACAGTGGACGTTCATCGAGCAGGTCCCCCGTACCAGCGTGGGAAAGTTCGATAAGAAGCTGCTGCGCGCGGACCACGCGGACGGCAGGCTGACAATCACGAATGTGGGGTGACCGGTTCTACCCATGTGCATGCGGAAACGGCCCCGCGAAAGCTGTGATCGCGGGGCCGTTTCCCCGCTCTCCCCACGGCTCTCCCAACGCCTATCGGGCTTCATGCTGAACACATCGAATTGGCGTGGCTCACATTCGGGCACCCAATTCATGAGCACGGAGGACTAACGTGCAACTGCTGGACAGATCGGTCACGCCTGGCGAAAGAAGCGCCAAGGCGAGGGCAGCACTACGGGTGGCGCCACGCGCGGTGGGCGCCTTCTACGCGACTTCGCTCGAGACGTATCGCTGCATGTTCAAGCGGCCGTTTCACCTGCGGGAGTTCCTCCAGCAGGCTTGGTTCATCGCCAGTGTGTCGATCATGCCCGCGCTGTTGATGGCAATCCCGTTCTGCATGATGTTCGTCTACCAGATCAACATCCTCCTCGCTGAGATCGGTGCGGTCGATCTCGCCGGCGCCGGCGCGGGTGTCGCGATCGTCCGGGAAATCGGCCCCATCGTCACTGTTCTGGTGGTGGCCGGCGCCGGTTCTACGGCGATCTGCGCGGATCTGGGATCGCGAACCATCCGCGAGGAGATCGACGCGATGAAAGTCCTCGGCATCGATCCCATTCACCGTCTCTGTGTTCCGCGGGTATTGGCGTCGACCTTCATCGCGATCTTCCTCAATGGCCTCGTGTCGGCCGTCGGCCTCGTCGGCGGCTACATCGCCACCGTGTACATGCAGGGCGCATCACCCGGGCAGTACGTCACGGCAATCTCCATCATTACCGGTCTCGGTGATTTCTTCGTCGCCGAGATCAAGGCTGCCGTATTCGGCATGCTCGCCGGGTTGGTTGCCTGCCATCTCGGCCTGAACGTGAGGGGCGGGCCGAAAGGCGTGGGGGATGCTGTCAATCAGACGGTGGTGTTCAGCTTCCTGCTGCTGTTTCTGGCGAACTCGATCATCACCACCTTGGCAATGCACTGACGACCTATGAACTCTTTGCAGAATCCGCACGTAACCGACGACGGGAAGCTCGTGTCGAAATCGAACCAGCCTTCGGGTACCCGGAGAGCCCGTGCCGTCGCGCTCAAGGTGATTGATGCGCCGGTCAGCCATCTCGAGGAGATGGGCCGACAGTTCTCCTTCTACAACCACACGATCGCGGCGATTCCGCGAACATTCCGCCGCTATCGCGCCGAAACGGTCCGGCTCTTGGCAGAAGTGAGCATGGGAACCGGAGCGCTGGCGGTGATCGGCGGGACGCTCATGGTCATCTCGTTGCTGACCGCCGCGGTCGGTTACGAGGTCGGCCAGCAGGGGGCCACCTCTCTCGGCCGTGTCGGAATCGGCGCATTGTCCGGATTCATCTCCGCATTCTTCAATACCCGGGAGGCCATACCGGCGATCGCCGGCATCGCGTTGACCGCGACCGTCGGTGCCGGATTCACTGCACAACTCGGCGCCATGCGGGTCAGCGAGGAGATCGACGCGATGGAAACCATGTCCATCCCCTCCCTCCCCTACCTGGTCACGACCCGCGTGATGGCCGGGGTGATCGCGGTGATCCCGCTCTACTCGGTGGCATTGTTCGTCGGCTACGCCGCGACCCAACTCGTCACCGTCTACATGATCGGGGAGGCGAAAGGAACGTTCTGGCACTACTTCAACGTCTTCCTCGTTCCCAGCGATGTGATTTGGTCGGCAGTGAAAGTGCTCGCGATGTCCGTGGTGGTGATGTGCGTGCACTGCTATCACGGGTACAACGCCAGTGGTGGTCCGGCGGGTGTGGGTGTCGCGGTCGGCCGGGCAGTCCGGACGTCGCTGATCTCCATCATGGTGATCGACCTGCTCATCGGTATCGCGGTCTATGGCGGCTCCGCTGGGGCAGTGAGGGTGTCGGGCTGACATGAGTGGACACCTTGCAGAACGCAGCCGACGAGCCTACGTTGCACTCGGTCTCGTCATGGTCGCAGTCGGAGCACTCGCGACCGCGACTTCAATCGCCGTCTACCGGGGAAGCTTCACCTCCGCTGTTCCGGTCAAGCTCTATTCCACCCGGGCCGGCCTGATGCTCGAACCCGGCTCGGACGTGAAGATGCGCGAGGTCGTCGTCGGCCGGGTCACGGGCGTCAAGCTGGTCGACGGGCACGCCGAGATCTCCATGGACATCGACAAAGGACGTGCACACTCGATCGCCGCGAATGTCTCCGCCGCGATCGACCCCACCACCCTGTTCGGCCGCAAGTTCGTCACACTCGACCCGCCGGAATCACCTTCGCCGGAGACTATCTCGGCCGGCACGGTCCTCTCGACGGGCCAGGTGGCCACGGAAGTGAACGACCTTCTCGAGTCGTTGGTCACCGTGCTACGGACGGTGGAACCGGAGAAGGTCAACGGAACGCTGAACGCACTCGCCACGTCGCTACACGGCCGCGGCGACCAGCTCGGTGACACTCTGGTCGAACTCAATACCTACCTGGCGAGCTTCAACAACAGCCTGCCCACCCTGCGGCGCGATTTGGTGCGCGGAGCCGAGACCACCGACGTCCTCGCAGCCGCGGCACCGGACGTGATGGAAACGGTCGACCAGGCCAGCACGACGGCGACGACCCTCACCGACCGCCAAGACCAGTTCAAGGCATTCCTGCTCAGCTTCACCAGCTTCGGCAACAGCGGACGCTCCTTCTTCGAGACCAGCGGGACCCCGCTGACCGAGTCGCTGTCCTCCCTGGCCCCGACCACCGAACTGCTGGCGCAGCGTGCGCCGACACTGCCCTGCCTGGTCGAGAGCCTCGTGCAGACCAACACCTACCTCGAACGCACCCTCGGAGGTAGTGATCAGCCCGGATTGAACATCCTCGGCACCCTGCTGATGGGAGATCCGCCGTACACGAATCCGGCCAACCTCCCGGTGGTGCGAGCCGATGGGCCCGTCGCCTGCGACGACTGGTCACAGCCGCAGGGACACACCGATTTCGATGACGGCAGTGCCGCCTACCGACCCGCACGGACCCCGATGGATCTGATCGGAAACCCCTTCGCGCAGTTCTTCCTAGGAGGTCTGCGATGACGAAGACTTCGCCCAGCCTGAAGTTGCTGATCTTCGTACTGGTGACCACCCTGACGGGATTCGGTGTCGCAACGGTTGTCGGTAACCTCCGTTTCGGCAGCACGCACGCCTACAGTGCGGTCTTCACCAGCGCATCCGGCCTCGGAAGCGGTTCAGACGTGCGTGTGGCGGGAGTGCCCATGGGTAAGGTCACCGACGTCTCGGTCAACTCCGACGGCACGGCGTTGGTCACCTTCTCTCTCTCCACCGAGCGCCCGCTGACCGCGGCGACCGAGGCGAAGATCAAGTACAAGAATCTGATCGGCGACCGCTATGTCGACCTGTCCCCGGGTTCCTTCGACCCGAGTCCGCTCCAGGCTCCGATACCACTCGCTCAGACAACGGCTGCGTTGGATCTGGACCAGGTTGTCAACGGCTTTCGTCCCCTGCTCCAGGGCCTGGATCCGGACCAGACCAACCAACTATCCGCGTCATTGATCCAGGTTCTCAACGGGCAGGAAGCAAGCATCAGCCAGCTGATTTCCCAGATCGACACCTTCACCAATGCACTCGCCGACCGCGACCAGGCCATCGGCCAGGTCATCGCGAACTTCAACGCCGTGCTCGGGACCGTCAACAACCGACGCGACCAGTTCGCAACCCTGGTCGACCAACTACAGCAACTGGTCGCCGGCCTCAACGACGACCGGGATTTGATCAGCCACTCGCTGGGCCAGATCGACGACGCCTCGAACGCCATGGCGACCGTTCTCACGGAGAACCGGCCGCCCATCGCCCAGGATGTGTCCGCGCTCGGTGACCTGGCCGGCCAGCTCAACGCACAGACCGACACCGTGAATCTCGTTTTGAGCAAGCTTCCCGAGACCTACCGGCTGACCGCGCGGGCAGGCGGATACGGAAGCTTCGTCAACTTGTTCGTGTGCGGACTGGCAATCAAGTACGCGCAGGGCCCCGGCGGAGTCACGCCGATGTTCACCGCGCCCGCCGAAAGGTGCAAGTGATGGCAACCAAGTCGTTCCTCGAACGGAACCCGATCCGACTCGGTGTGATCGGAACCCTCGTCCTCGTCGGCGTCCTCGCCGTCGCACTCAACTTCGACACCATCCCAGGCATCGGTCCGAAGACGTACCACGCTGAGTTCCTTGACGCCAGCGGCCTCGTGGTGGGTGACACCGCCCAGATCGCCGGCGTCAAGGTGGGCAAGGTGCGGGAGATCTCCCTCAACGGAGACAAGGTCGAAGTCGAATTCGACGCAGACAGCGGCGACGCGCGCCTGGGCAACGACACTCGTGCTGCCATCAAGGTCGAAACCGCACTCGGGCGCCGATACATCGAACTGACCCCGGAGGGAGAGGGGGAGCTGGGGCGAGGCGACACGATCCCGGTCTCACGCACCACGTCCGGTTACGACGTCACCCGGTCGCTCGAGGAAGTGACCGACAAGGTCTCCAAGACGGACACCGTCGATTTGTCCGGTGCACTCGACCAACTCTCCGCGGTCGAAGAGGCCCTGCCACCCGACCTGAAGTCCTCGCTGACCGGCCTGTCCCGGTTGTCCGAGACGGTGGCCAGTAGGGACGCCGACCTACGGCACCTACTGACCAACACCGCCGGGGTGAGCACAGTGCTCGCCGAGCGCAGTCAGCGTGTCGCCGCGCTACTCGGGCAGGGTCAGTCCCTGTTCGATTCGCTCAATCAGCGCGCCGACTCCATCCACCGCATCCTCGTACAAACCCGCGAGATCGCCGACGAACTCACCGCCCTCAAGCGGGACAACGAGGCCACACTTGCACCCACTCTCGAACAGATGGACACGTTGGTCACGACCTTGAATAACAACTACGACAACATCAACGCCTCCCTGACCGGACTCGAGCGTTACGCCCAGCAGATCGGCGACGTCGTGGGCAGCGGACCGTTCTTCAGCGCTCTCCTGCACAACATCCTTCCCGCGAACCTGGCAGGTCAGGTCCCCGGCAGCCTCGGAGGTCCCCGATGATGGCCACGAGGACCACCTCGCGCGTGCCGGCGAAGATTCTGCTTCTCGTGGTGATCGTCGCCGCCCTGGTACTGGGCACCGGAGCCTGGGTCACCGGGCACTCCACGCACCACATCACCGCCTTCTTTCGCAGCACGAGCGGACTCTATGTCGGCGACCGTGTCATGATCCTCGGCGTCGAGGTCGGCCAGATCAACGACATCGTGCCCGAAGGCGACCAGGTCCGCGTCGAATTCAGCTACGACGGAAAGTACGACGTCCCCGCCGACGCCAAAGCTGCCATTGTCGCCCCGGTTCTGGTCACCGGTCGATACATCCAACTTGCCCCCGCTTACGTCGGCGGCGACAAAATGGCAGACGGGCAGACGATCCCCGTCGAGCGCACCGCAGTTCCAGTCGAATTCGACGAGGTCAAGGAACAGGTCGTCAAGCTCGCACAGGACGTGGGACGCACACCCGAGGACCCCGACGGTTCGCTCAACCGCTTCGTGACGAACACCGCGGATGCTCTCCGCGGGAACGGGCAAACCCTGCACGACTCGCTGGTACAGCTCTCCGACGCCACTAGCACTCTCAGCAAAGGCGGAGAGGATCTGTTTGCCTCCGTCCGAAACCTGCAGACCTTCACCTCGGCGTTGGCCACCAACGAACAGCAGATCACCGCGTTCAGCCGTGAACTGGCCACGACGTCGTCGATGCTCAACGACAACCGCACCGAGCTCGACGCCCTGCTCAACAGCATGCTCGCCACGTTCAACGAGGTCACCGCGTTCCTTCAGAACAACCGGGGGGCACTGACCACCGACGTCGGTAAGCTCACCGACCTCACCCGCCAGCTCGTCGACCGGGAAGACACCCTCGCCTCGATCCTGCACACTGCGCCGACCTCACTGTCGAACTTCTACAACATCTACGATCCCGACTCGAACTCGCTGACGGCCGCGATTGCAGTCTCCGACCTTCCGCCGGACCCCCGGTCGCTGATTTGCGCACTGCTCACCACGGCCAATGCGCCGGCCGACGAATGTTCCAAAGCCACCGGTGCGCTCGCCACCGGACTGGTCCAGAAAGCGGTGGCACCGGCACCGAGCGGAGGAACACGATGATCTCGATCAGGCAATTGAGTGCCTGCACCGCCCTGACACTCGGTGTGGCGGTGACTGCCACCGGGTGCCGCTTCGACGGAATCAACTCGATCCCGTTGCCCGGTAACGCCATCAGCGGTGACACCTACGAAGTCACGGTCGAGCTGGCCGATATTCAGAATCTGGTCGGCAACTCCCCCGTGAAAGCCGACAATGTGATCGTCGGAAACATCGCCAGCATCGGTGGGGAGAACTGGATCGCGCGCCTGACACTCGAACTGCGCGCGGACGCACGGATCCCGGCGAACGTCGGTGCGAAATTGGCGCAGACCAGTGTTCTCGGTTCCCAGTACCTGGAGCTGTCGGTTCCCTCCGGTGAACAACCGGTCGGGACGCTGGCGGACGGCGCCGTCATTCCCATCGCCCGCACCAGCCAGTACGCGTCGACCGAAGAGGTTTTGTCGGCACTGTCGTTGGTACTGAATGGCAGTGGACTGCAGCAAATCCGCACGGTCACCTCCGAACTCGTTCGGGTGCTCGACGGCAGGGAGCAGAACCTGCACGAGCTGTTCGGCAACCTCGAGACCGTCGTGGGAAACCTCGACCAACAACGCGCGGATATCGTCCGGGCGATCGATGGACTCGACCGGCTCGGCGCCGAGCTCGCGGCGCAGAACGCCACCCTCGATCGCGGTATCGAGACGATCACCCCAGCGGCACAGGTACTCAACGATCAGCAGAAGCAGCTCACGACAATGCTGACCAGTGTCGGCCAGTTCGGGGAGGTCGCGACCAAGGTCCTTGACAGTAGCCGCGAGGATCTGCACGCCAATCTCACTGCACTACAGCCGACCCTGAGCCATCTCGCCTCGGTAGGCGATTCCATCCCGGAGGCCCTCAAGATTGCTGCCACGCTTCCGTTCCCGGTCGAAACCACGGATCGGGCGATCCGAGGCGACTACGTGAATTTGTTCCTCACCCTCGATCTGACTGCCGAGACCGTGGGCGGCAAGGTCCTCGGAAGCATCCCGGTGTCCGAACTGGCGGGACTGAACCCGGCGCGGCAGGCGGCCAACCCGCTACTCGTTCCCACCGAGCGGCCCGCGAGTGCACCTCCGGCCGCGACCCCAGCCGCCGGGGCGCCCCAACCGCAGGGAGGTCAGCGCTGATGCGCTCGAAATTGGTCCGAGCCCAACTCGTGATCTTCACCCTTGTCGCGGTCGTGGCTGTCGCCAATTCCGTCTACAGCTACATGGGATTCAACCGGCTCTCGGGTATCGGAATGTACTCGGTCGATGTCGAACTCGAACGCGCCGGCGGCCTGTACGCGAGCGCGCTCGTCACCTATCGCGGCGTCGATGTCGGTGTGGTCAGGTCGCTCGACGTGACCCCCGATCACGTGACCGTGCACCTGCAATTGGACTCGGACCACCCGATCCCGAAATCGACCGACGCCTACGTGCGCAGCGTCTCGGCGATCGGCGAACAGTATGTCGATCTGGTGCCGCCCACATCCCAGGGTCCGTTCCTGGCCGATGGCGACGTCATCGATCGGTCCCGGACAACGTTGCCGGTATCGGCAGCGCAGGTCGTCGACGAGGTCAGCACCCTCCTCGAGGGACTGCCGAAGGACGACTTGAAGACCACGGTCGACGAGGCCTACGCCGCCTTCGACGGCGCCGGTCCCACCCTCTCGCGTCTGATCGACTCGTCCCGCCCGCTCATCGCCCTCGCCCAGGCCAACCTGGGCCCGACCACTACCCTGATCACCGACGCGGAACCGGTTCTGACGGCGGTGAACTCAGCGGGTCCCGATATCGCGCGTTTCTCCACCGACCTGGCTTCGTTCACCGAGCAGCTGACCATGAACGACGCCCAGATCCGGGGAACCCTCGACAACGGTCCTGCCTTCTTTGATGCGTTCGGCGGAACACTCGCCGACCTGCAGCCGTCGCTGCCGCTGCTGCTGGCGAATCTGCAGAGCGTCGGAGAGGTATTGCGAGTCAACGTTCCCGGTATCCGCCAGATCCTGGTGATCTACCCGGCAATGTCCGCCGCGATCAATCACATGCATCAGGGTGTGCAAGGCGCGGACCGCACGTATGGTCAGGGCCCCCTCGATATCAAACTGGGCAACACCGCCAACCCGCTGCCCTGCACCGAGGGCTATGAGGAAACACAGCGGCGCGATCCCAGCGATCTTTCGCCGGCCGAGCCCGCCACCAGCTCGTACTGTACGTTGCCGCCAAACGAGCCGCGTGTGGTGCGCGGTGCCCGGAACCTTCCCTGCGCCACCGACCCCTCCGTGCGGACCGCGGAGGTCGGCGAATGCCCCGGCGGTCTGCCCTCGAGCTGGCCGCAGATGCTGGCCCGGCCCGGGCAGCCCTACGCCCCTGCACCGAGCGCACCGCCCGCGCCGCCCACAGCAGCGCCGGAGCCGCAGCAGTCGGACAACTCTCAGCAGGCTCCTGTCGCGGCGACCCCGGCGGCCTGGTCCAGCCGGCAGGCCCCTGCGGTCGCCACCGCTCCCTACGACCCGATCACCGGCGCCTTCCGCGCCCCAGACGGCGCCCTGTACTCCATCGACGCCACATCCCCAACCCAGTCCGAGGAGGAACTGACATGGCAAAGTCTGCTGCTGCGCTAGCACTGGACACGATCGACGACGACAACGTCCTCGATCGACCCGAACGACCACCCGAAACATCGACGGACGCCGCCGAGGACTCCGGCGGCCCCGCACGACGGCGGGGCGGCGGTCTCATCCTCGCTGCGGTCGTGTTCCTCGGTGCGATCGTGCTGGCCGGTTCGGTGTGGGGGGTGAGATCGTGGAGCGACTGGCGGACCACGGACGCCGCCGCGGCCCGTGATGTCTCCATCCTCGATACCGCCACCCAAATGTCAACCAACTTGGTCACCCTCCGTCACCAGAGCGTCGACGAGGACATCAAGAAGGTCGCCGACGGCACGACCGGACCGTTCCACGACCAGTTCGCCACGTCCTCGGGGGGTTTCGGGGATGTACTGAATCAGGGTCAGGTCGAGTCGACCGGCGAAGTGAAGTCCGCCGGCATCATCGACTCGTCGGACGATCACGCCACCGTCCTCGCGGCAGTGACGTCGACGGTCAAGAACACCGAGGCCCCCGACGGTGAGATGCGGGTCTACCGCATGAAATTGACCCTCGACCTCGTCGACGGTCGCTGGCTCGTTTCCGATGTGGAGTTCGTCGCATGATTACCTACATCGCTCGCATCTCCTCGCTCTTCGACACGTGGAGCAGCCGTAAACGCACACTGTTGGTCGCGGGCCTCGGCGTGCTGGCGGTCGCGGTGACAGTCGGCAGCGTGACATTGACGATCCGCGCACACGAGGGCCGGAGCCAGGAGGACACCCGGCAGCAGGCGCTCACGCAGGCCGCGCAGTTGGTTCCCGACATCCTGTCCTACGACTTCAACACGGTCGACGACCACTTCACCGGTTCGCTCGAGCACCTCGGGGGTGAGTTCCGCACTCAGTTCGAGAGCGTGAGCAAGGACGTCATCATTCCGTCCGCGAAGCAGCGGCAGGTGGTCACCTCGGCCACCGTCGTGGAGTCCTCGGTTGTCTCGGCCTCCGCTGACGCTGCCACCGTGCTGATGTTTCTCAATCAGTCCACGACCAGTACCGACAGTCCCGCCCCCAAGCTGGACGGCAGCCGCGTTCAGGTGTCGCTGCACCGCGATGGAGATTCCTGGCAGATCACCGAGATGTCCCCGGTGTGAACCGCGGAGCACCGACTGCGTGATGTATCCCTTCCCGAAAATTCACGAATCGACGTAAGGAAGACTCGATGGGTGTCGAAGTTTCAGTCAGCGACCTGACCAAGTCGTTCGGCTCGCAGAGGATCTGGCAGGACGTGTCGCTGACCCTGCCGGCCGGTGAGGTCAGCGCGTTGCTGGGCCCGTCGGGAACCGGTAAGTCGGTGTTCCTGAAGTCGCTGATCGGTCTGCTCCGCCCGGAGCAGGGGTCGATCGTGATCGACGGCACCAACATTCTCGAGTGCTCGTCCAAGGAGCTGTACGAGATCCGCAAGCTGTTCGGCGTGCTGTTCCAGGACGGCGCCCTGTTCGGCTCGATGAACCTGTACGACAACGTGGCGTTCCCGCTGCGCGAGCACACCAAGAAGTCCGAGTCCGAGATCCGCAAGATCGTGATGGAGAAGATGGAACTCGTCGGTCTGCTCGGGGCCGAGGACAAGCTGCCCGGCGAGATCTCCGGCGGTATGCGCAAGCGCGCCGGCCTGGCCCGCGCCCTGGTGCTCGACCCGCAGATCATCCTCGTCGACGAGCCGGACTCCGGCCTGGACCCGGTGCGCACCACCTACATCTCGCAGACCTTGATCGACATCAACGCCGAGATCGACGCGACGATCCTGATCGTCTCGCACAACATCAACCTCGCCCGCACGGTGCCGGACAACATCGGGATGCTCTTCCGGCGGAAGCTGGTGATGTTCGGCCCCCGCGAGGTGCTGCTCACCAGTGAGGAGCCGGTGGTCAAACAGTTCCTCAACGGCACCATGATCGGCCCGATCGGCATGTCCGAGGAGAAGGACGAGGCCACCATGGCCGCCGAACAGGCGATGGTCGACGCCGGCCACCACGCCGGCGGGGTCGACGACGTCGAGGGCATCGTCCCGCAGATGAAGGCGACACCGGGGATGCCGTTCCGCCAGGCCGTCGCCCGCCGCCAGGAACGCGTCCGCGACATCATGCACACCCTCCCCGAGAGCGCCCAGATCGCGATCCAGGAAAGTTTCGACGAACACGAGCTCTACAGCGATTTCGATTCCGCTACTGAGGAACTCGGCGCCGTTGATGTCCATGATTGGAGCGCCCCGTGACCGAAGTCATGGCACGAGCTAGCCCGGCACCGGAACTCGAAGACGACTGTCCGATGTAGAGAAACGAGCGAAAGATGTCCGACCCCTCCGCCATCATTGCGGCGATCGTGATCGCCGCCGGTGGCGCCGCGAACAGCACTAACCTGCCACCAGAGGTGGAAACGCAGGTCACCGACACCCTGGCCGTCGTCGAACAGGCAGCACCGGCCCTGGATCAGCAGGTCGGGGACGTGATGGCGACGCTTCCCGCCCCCGTACAGCAGTTTGCGCAGCAGGGGATCGACAATGCCGCGCAGGCGTTGTCCGGGGTGATTCCTCCTCAATCCCCGCCCGCGCCCCCGCTCCCGCTCCCACCCGCCGACGCGCCGCCACGCCCGGATCCGTCCCCGGCGGCGCCCGAGCCACCGGCCGACAGCGATGTCGTACCCGAGCCCGGCAATACCGACAGTTCCGGCGTCTCGAGCTGGGCAAACACAAACGCCCTCGACACCGCGTTTGCCGCACCGACCAGCAGCGTGCTGCCCCGCCTCACCTTCGCCCCCGGCAACGCGTTCGCCACCTTTGTGCCGTGGCTGACCAAGGCCGGCGCACTGTGTGACGGGATCACGGCGCCGACACTGGCGGCCCTGTATTCGGCGGAGAACGGATTCCGCTACGGTGCCACCGCACCGGTGTCACCCGTCGGCGCCAAGGGTCCCGGCCAGTTCATGGACGGCACCTGGCGCACCTACGGCAAGGACGCCGACGGCGACGGCACCGCCGATATTCTCGGCGTCGCGGACTCGGTCATGGCGTCAGGACATCTCTTGTGCGACATGTACAACCAGATCGACACGTGGAAGCACCAAGGACGAGTTCGCGGGGACACGCTCGATCTCGCGATCGCCGGATACAATGCCGGGGTTGGTGCCGTGCTCGCCTCCGGGGGAATGCCCTCGGGTAGCCCCGACTACGAGAATCAGACGAAACCGTACGTCGCGAAGATCCGCGCGGCCCAGGACTACTTCGCGCGGCTGCTCTCCCCCTTTGGTGGACCTGCCCTGTCCGAGCTGGGCGCCCGGGTCGTCGAGAGCGCAATGAACTTCCTCGGCCTTCCGTATGTGTGGGGCGGCGGCAACATTCACGGCCCCTCCCAGGGCGGGTTCGACTGCTCCGGCCTGACCTCGTACGCGGTGTACACCGCGACCTCAGGCAAAGTGACACTCCCCCGCACCTCCGAAACCCAATGGAACGTAGGAGTCGAGCGCCCACTGTCGGAGGCAGTACCCGGCGACCTCCTGTTCGGGAACTGGAGTGCGAACGGTCCCGGGCATGTCGCGATCTACATCGGAAACGGGCAGATGATCCACGCACCCACGACCGGCGACGTCGTACGCGTGGCATCGGTTTTCGCCGACATGCGGGCACGGCACGTGATGTGACACCCGAGTAGGATCTGGTGTTGTAGGTTCTCACGCTACTTTTCGCTCTTCTCACTATTCTGTCGCCAATTCGTCGGCGGCGAACCGGATGACCAACGAATCTCCAGGTCAGCGACTCATGGGGATGGCCGGCAGGCGGCGCCGAGCGGTGGAAGCTCCCCGCCGGCCGAGGAAAGCGACATTTCGATGAGAAAAGCCACCGACAGAAGGGTGAGAAAGCTACGCGAAACCGCAGGTCAACGCTTCTCTCGGGAACTTTTTGTTCAGAAATCATATTTGTGCTGGTCAGCGGCCTGCTTGTGTGCACTACAGGTTGGGCACGTGGTGGTTGTGGTCGGCCGTTGAGGGTTGCCATCAGGTCTCGGTTGGTGGCGCGGGCGGCTGCGAGTTCGTCGTCGCGGTCCTGGAGCTCGTGTTTCCTGCCGAGGAGCTGCTGTTCGAGTTCGGCGGCCCGCTCCCGGAGGGTGCCGATTTCGTCGTGTCCGGTGAGACCGGCGCCGTGGAGAACCTGTTCGCCGAGAACCTCGGAGAGTCTGTCGGCGAGTTTCGTGTTCTGCTGCCGTAGTCGTTCGTTTTGTGCCCGCAGGTTGGCTACATCGGCCAGAAGTGACCGATAGCTGGTGCGGGTGCTCGACGGTGGCGGCTCAGGTTCGGCGGCGACTGTCAGGATCTGGGCTCGGAGATCGTGGTGGCGATTAGAGGAACGAGCGGTCGACTCTCGCGGTGCGAGCGACGGCAGAGATTGTGATCTCCGCCCCGTCGGTGCGGAGCCGGGAAAGCGCGTCGAGGACTCTTTGCCGTCGACGGTTGCTGTCGCCGCGGCGGGCCGCGATCAGATGTTCGGTGGAGTTCGAGGTCATGAGTGCGTTTCGAGGTGTGGGTCGAGCGTTTGCGGCCCGGTGGTGGGTAGTCCGAGGTGCACGGTCTGTCGGGTGCGACGCACTACCCGAACGGCTTCTTCGATCTGTCCACGCTCGTCCTCGGTGAGTGCGTCAAGCTCGTGTTGGACGCGGCGGATCGACTGCCTCAGCCTCGTGATCTCCGCTTCCGACGGCACCGCCTCGTCGCGGGCCCAGTCGTCGAGTTCGGTAGCTGCACGGACTCTTTCGCGGTCACGCAGCAGGGTGTCGAGGTAATCCCGCAGCTCGGGCAGGTAGGAGGGGTCGGAGCGGAAGTGACCTTCCGTGTCAAGTCTGCGCGTGTTGTCGATCAAGTTCTGTTCCTCGCTCGGGTCCGAACCGACTATGCGCGTGCTGAGACCAAGCTCGGGGCTCAGTGGGTGTGTCGTTGCAGTGGGCGGACGACGTCGTTGGTCTGGCTTTGCTCGCGCAGTTGGGCGTTTTCCACTTCCAGGACGTGGATGACGCGGGCGTAGGTCGCGACCTGGTCTGTGAGCCGGGTGTGTTCGGCGCGGAGGTCGGCGAGTTTCGTGCGGAGCTGATCGTTGTCGGCGTGCAGTCCGTCGGCGATCTTGGGGCGGTGGTCCTGGGATCGCACGAGCGCGTAGAACAGGTCCTTCAGCCCGGTGTGCTTGTGGGTCAGCTTGTTGCACCGCAGACCGGCTTCCTCGGCGCCTGGTGATGGCGAACATCTCGGTGGTGACCGGGCCGTGCGTGAGTCCACGCTCGACCAAGAACTGCGCGTACTTCTCCAGCACAACGCGGTCGATCTGCCCCAGGCAGGTGACCTGGTGCTGGTCCAGCCACTGGGCGAAGCCCCTCCATGCCGAGAAGGTGCGTTTGAGGCTGCCCGCTGACAGCCTCGGCCGGGTGGACGAACCCGAGCGGTGAAGCAGTATGTCCGGCGTCGGAAGGTTGATCACTGCCCAGCCCGCGCGCATGAACCCGGCCCGCAGACATACCGGGACACCCTCCCAGTCGACGGTCAGCGAACGTCCCGCGGCGCCGTGGGCCAAGGCCGCCAGCTGCCAGCGCAGCTCACCGAAGCGCGGGATGTCGGCCTCGCGGGTGCCAGGCCGCGCGCGGTCGGCGGGAAAGACCGGGGTGTCCGGGGTCGGGTCGACCAGTCTCGGCGCCTCATGCCTGAGCGGGTGTGATGGGATACTCATGCGTCCAGCCTCCGGTCGAGCATGCGGTCGATCAGGTCCTGGTCGCCCTCGGTGAGCTGGGCTCGCAGCGCCGCCCGTTCGGCCTCGGTGGTGTGCGTGCTGACCAGGTCAGCCACCCGGCCGTGATGTTTGAACCGTCCTGGACGAGGTGGAGACTCCTGATCTAACAAGGAGAATGCTGGTATGCCTGCACCGAAGAAGTACGAC
>NZ_WXYH01000340.1:0-49916 GCF_009872365.1 Rhodococcus sp. T7 | reverse complement strand
AGTCTGCCTCGACCCGGATCCGCTCCCGACCGAGACCGTTCGTCCTCGCTGACGCTGCGGGCGCTGCGTCCCGCCCCGCGGCCCGGATCGACGCCGTCCACCCACAGGCCCCCCGAAACCAAAACAACCCAGATGCCAGCACTTGACTACCCGCCCCTTTTCAGGGATGACAAGTACTCACGGGTGCAGGGACGCGTGCATCAGGTAGACGTTGTAGCTGTCCCACTCCGAGATCGTGAAATACAGGTCCTCTTCCGTCGACCACGGATGGATGAAGCCGCCGTACGCCTTCGGGTAGTCGGCCGTGTCGACGAGCGTCGCCGCGTCCGACCACACGCCCTGCGGGCTCGACGACTGCCGGAGGATGATCGAACCGCCGACGGGTTCGAGGTAGCTCATCTGCCACTTGTCCGCGGCCGCGTCGTAGCGCACCGACAACTCGCTGGCGACCCCGCCGACGATGGGGGTCGCCAGGTGCTGGGACACGGGGGTCCACGTGCCGTCCGACCAGTACTGGTACGACGTGGTGTTGAGCACCTGGTCGACGGGCACCCGGGCCAGGCCGATGGTGCCGATCCGCCCGTTGGGGGTGCCGAACATGTACACATAGTCGCCGTGTGGCACCATCGCGGACACCTGGAACCGGGCGCCGAAGATGTTGTCCCACTTGGCGTGCTGATCCTTGGTCCAGGTCTGCCCGTTGTCGTCGGAGTACGCGATGCCACCGTAGTTCGTGTACCACATGCCGGGGACCATGCTCCAGCGCTTCACCGACATGTAGCTGAGGTACTGGCGGTCACCGATCGCGAATCCCGACGTGGGGATGGTGGTCGTCTCGAAGTTGTTGATGTGCCTGCTGTCGATGATCTCGGCGGCGTGGCATCGGCTGTCCTGGACCATGCTGTCGATGGTCATGCCGTCGGACAGGTCGGTGTCGGTGCTGTGCCCGAGAACGTTGCTGCGCCAGTCCTCGCCGAACGCACCCGGCGGGGCCCAGTCCTTGCCGAACGTGTCACCGAACGCGACCGCCACCTCGCCGGGCTTCGTCTCCCACGTGATCCCGAGGTCGGTGCCGTCCACCTGCCAGCGTTTGTCGGTCCGGTTCTCGGAACCCTGTCCCGTCAGCTGCGACACCAGGCTTACGTCGCCGACGCCCGGCTTCGCCATCGCCGCGGTGAGAGAACCACGTTCGGCCGGGTTGATCTCGACCGGCGGGGCCGGCTGCGGGTCGGGCCCCGGACCGCCGGGAACGGGAATGGGAATGGTCTCGGGTCGCGGATCGATCGAGATCTTCGGGATGGTCAGCGCACTCGAGTCGGACGAGCCCGACGACCCCGAAGAACCCGAAGAACCCGGGTCGGTTTCCGGTTCTCCGGTTTCGTCGGTGAGGTCGGGGCACGGGTCCGCGCACGGGTCGGCGGGAAGGTCCTGGGCGACGCGGGTCTGGTCGACGCGCGGTCCGGGAACGGGGACGGGCACGAAGTCGGGGTACGGGATCGGGATGCTCACGGTCGGCGGGACCGAGGGCAGCAGTGGCCCGCCCGGGCTCGGCGGCTCCTTCGCCGGGTTGAATCCGGTCTCGCCGCAGGCGTTCACCGGGAGCCACGGCAGGGTCTCGGCTGCCGCCGGGGCGGCGGTGAAGCCGATCGTCGCGGCCACGACGGCGGCAACGCACAGGGGCACTCCGGACACAGACCAGGACTTGTCGACCACGGGACCCCTCCACATCGGTGGTCGGAGTGATGGTGGACCGACCTGCACGCGCGGGGTCGAAGATAACACCGGGGGACGGCATCCCCGGCGCACGCGCCCGGCCTGTCCGGTCGCAGTCCGGTCACAGTGCGGTCTCATGGTTGCAGCGCAATTCGCTGTCATTCGATGGAACCGGATGCGGTCGCGCTGCGTCCAACCTTCATATGGATCCTCTCGAGTATTCGTTCGGAACCGGTGCCGACGCCCCGGTGACGTGGACGTCGCCCGCCGATCTCGACCTCGGACCGTCCGGCGGCGTCGACGCGGTGCGCCTGGACTTCGACGGCGAAGGACTCCTCGACGACGCGATGTGGGACTCGGACGGCGACGGGGTGGCCGATCGTTCGGTGCTCGACTACGACGCAGAGGACGAGGCCCGCTACTTCATCGATCCTTCCGGTGATGGGACGTGGAATGCCGAGGTAGCGGGGCCGAGCGAGCACGTGGACCCGGCTCACCACCCGCACCCGGTACCCGGTGCGTTCGGGCCTCCGCATTTCGAACTGCGCGCGGTGAGCGTCGAGATTCCGCGCGAGCCACCGGTGATCGCGGCGGTGCACACGTGGCGCCCGGATCCGGTGGGCGGCACCGCAGGGACCATTGACGCAGGCACCGAAGCCGGGCAAGGTGGGTTGGGAAATCAAACTTACCGAGGGTTCGACGAGGAGAACACACGATGACCGATCTGACCCGCGAGGCGGCGAGCGCCTTCGTCGCCGCTGCCGGACTGGAACTCGACGAGGTGTCGGGGACGAAGGTGGTCGGCCACATCGACCTGTCCGCCGACCACCACACACCGTGGGGAGTCGTGCACGGCGGCGTCTACACGACGGCGGTCGAATCGGCCGCCAGCATCGGCGCGAGCACCGCCGTCGCCGACCGCGGTCAGTTCGCGGTGGGCGTGCACAACGGCACCGACTTCCTGCGGGCCCGCACCGAGGGACGGGTCGATGTGGTCGCGGTGCCCATCCAGCAGGGCCGCGTGCAGCAGTTGTGGTCGGTGGTGATCACGGCAGCCGACACCGGCAAGGAGGTGGCGCGCGGTCAGGTCCGCCTGCAGAACGTGCCGATGCCGGGGTCGGAATAGCGGGTACTCAGGCGGGTTCGCGCCGGGTGTTGAGCAGGACGCCGACGAGTCCGAGTCCGTAGATCGCCCCGCCCGCCAGCACCAGTGCGAGTGATCGGCCGTCGGGGGCGATCACGAGGGACGCGGCGGCGATCGACCCGATGAACGCCACGTTGAACACCGTGTCCTGAAGCGCGAACACCTGTCCCCTGCGGTCGTCCTCGATCTCGATCTGCATCGCTGCGTCGCCGCTGAGTTTGATGGACTGCCCGGCGAATCCGAGCAGCAGCGCACCGCACAGCAGCGACACCTGCGTCAGGGTCGCGACGAGCGTGCACTGCACGACGAGGGCGAGGATCAGGCCGCCGACGATGGTGCGGGACCGCCCGATGCGCGGAATGAGGAACGGCGTCGAGATCGCGGCCAGCAGCATGCCCGCGGCGGTGGCGCCGAGGGCGACACCGAAACCGGCGAGGCCGCCCGGCAGGGCGCTGACGGTGGCGGTGTCACGCAACACCAGAACCATGATCAACGTGTTGATGCCGAACACGATCCGGTGTGTGCCGATCCCGATCATCGCGGTCGTGACGCCCGGCGAATGCCACACGGCGAGCGCGCCGTTGCGCAGGCCGGCGGCGACGGCGCGGACCGCCCCGTATTCGGGTTTCTCGTCGGCGTGCGGACCGAGAAGCCGATGGTGGAAGCGTGACGCCGCGAACGCGGCCACCGCGGAACCGCAGGCCGCGGCCGCCACGGCGATTCCGGAGCCGCGGTCACCGGCGCCGACGAACGAGATGATGGCGACGGACGTCGCGGCCCCGAGTGCGGCGACGACGGAACCGGTGGTGGCGAGCACCGAATTGGTGGCTACGAGCCACGACCGGTGCACCACGCGCGGCAGCGCCGCCGAGACTCCCGCGAGAACGAACCGGCTCACCCCGATGGCTGCGAGGGCGAGCACGAGGAGTGCGGATTCCCCGGTTCCGGTCTCCAGCAGCGCGGCGGTCACCAGAATCAGCAGTCCGCGCAGCACATTCGCCCACAGCAGCACGCTGCGGCGGTCCCAGCGATCCAGGAGTGCGCCCGCGTACGGTCCGATCACCGAGTACGGGAGCAGCAGCACCGCGAAACCGGCGGCGATCGCGATGGGATCCGTCTCCCGCTCGGGGTTGAACAGGATCGCGCCGCCGAGGGCGGCCTGGAACATGCCGTCGCCGAACTGGCTGGCGAATCGCACGGTGGCGAGACGGGCCAGCCCGGGCGACCGCCGGAGGGTGTACGCCGTTCTGCGCCACGCCTCGCGCCGGTCCCCGAGCTGTTTCGCCATTCACAGGACCCTATCCGGCGGCCGCGACCGACCTGTCCTGCCACCACCGGACGGTCTCCTCGGCGGCCCGGTCGAGTGGGGTCGGGGCCAGTCCGAGCCGGGCCTCGCTCTCGGACGAGTCCATCACGAACGGCTCCTCGAACTGGTAGAGCATCTCCGCGAGTTCGCGGCTCCCCTGGTGGACGAGCCCGGCGCCGCGGATCACCCAGCCGGGCAGGGTGCCCACCTTCGGGACGGGAACCCGGGCGGCCTTCGCATAGGCCTCGACCATCTGCCGCTGGGTGACGGCAGGCGCGGTCGGTGCGTGCAGCACCGAGTTCCACAGCGTCGGGTCGTGGGCGGCGGCGATCATCGCGGCCGCGAAGTCGCCGATGTACGTGAACGAGTGGGGCAGGTCCGCGGAACCGAGGACACGCATCGTCTTGCCCGCGAGGACGACGGGAACCATGCGCTCGCCGGCGTGCGCGTTCAGCACCTGCGGTCCGAAGAAATCGGACGCGACGACGCTCACGGTGGGCGTCGAGGACTCGGCGCGGGCCTTCAGCAACCGGGTCCGGATGCCGCGCTTGCCGGAGTCGGCCGACCGCGGCGTGTGCTCGGTCATCGGCTGCCGGGAGGCGTCGTAGGAGTAGAGGCTCTCGGGGAACACGACGACCGCGCCGACGTGTCCGGCGGCCGCGAGGACGGTCTGCTCGGCGGCCGGGAGTTCGCGCTCCCACGCGCCGGCGTTGTAGGCGGCGTGGATGCAGTGGTAGACGGCGGTTGCTCCGTCGAAGGCCTCACGCAGCTCTGCGGCGTCGGAGACGTCGACCTTCCGCCGCTCGATCAGGGGATGCTCCGGGCCGCTGCCCGAGCGGGTGAGGACCCGCACCCGCCGACCCTGTTCGGCGAGCTGCCGGGCGACGGTCCAGCCGACGGGCCCTGCTCCGGTGACGATCTCGAGATTCGACATTTCTGCTCCCGCTGAGTGAGTCGATTTCGGTGATTCGAGAGCACTGCTCTCTGTGTCATTCGAGAATGCTCGCCCTGGCCCGTGATGTCAAGAGCAGTGCTCTCTTTTGTTGACAGTGCTCTCTGAAATTGCGACGCTGGACCGCATGGCAGTCACACCACGGGAGCGCGCCCGCGAGCAGACGTTGCAGGACATCACGAGGATCGGTCGCGAACAACTGGCCGCGGTCGGGGGTGCGGCCCTGTCGCTGCGGGCCGTCGCGCGGGACCTCGGCGTGGTGTCGTCCGCCGTCTACCGGTACGTCAGCAGCCGCGACGAACTGCTGACGCTGCTCGTCGTCGACGGATACAACGAACTCGGCGACGCCGCGGAGGCGGCCGTGGCGTCCGCAGCCGAACCGCGGGACCAGTTCCTGGCGCTCGGACGTGCCGTCCGCGAGTGGGCGCTGCGCGAGCCCGCCCGCTACGGACTGCTGTTCGGCAGCCCCGTTCCCGGCTACCACGCGCCCGGGGAGCAGACCACGACTCCGGGAACGCGGGTGATCAACGCCCTCGTCGGGATCTTCGACAACGCGTTCCGGGCGGGCAAGCTCGAGGCGGACGCGGCGGCGCCCATCGACGATCGCCTCGCCGCCGACCTCGACCGCGTCCGTGCCGAACTCGGCCTCACCACACCCGACCACCTGCTCGCCCGCGGTGTGCTGGTGTGGTCGGCACTGTTCGGGGCCGTGAACTTCGAGGTGTTCGGGCAATACGGCGCCGACACGTTCACCGCACCGGGCGCACTGTTCGAGCACCACCTCGCCGTCCTGGCCGAGACGGCGGGGCTGCCCGCGGCGTAAAGCGGCGAACCGGACGCAGGTCGCGTCCTCCGTCACATCGCGTTCGCCGCGGTGGGATGATGTTCAGGTGGCGCACGCAGAAGAACCCGAAGATCGAACGGCGTCGACGGAACCGGTGGTCCGGCCCGGCAGCCTGTTGGTCTCGTCCACAGATCTCGTCGAACCCGCTTTCCGTCGCACCGTGATCTATGTGATCGAGCACAACGAGGCCGGAAGTCTCGGTGTGGTCATCAACCGTCCCAGCGAAACCGCCGTCCACGACGTGCTGCCACAGTGGGCGCCGCTCACCGCGCGCCCGTCCGCGCTGTACGTCGGCGGTCCCGTCAAACGTGACGCCGCACTGTGCCTGGCGACGCTCCGCACCGGCGCGCAGGCCGACGGCGTCCCCGGTCTGCGCCGGGTCCACGGCCGCGTCGTGATGGTCGATCTCGACTCCGACCCCGAGGTCGTCGCCCCTCTGGTGGAGGGCATCCGGATCTTCGCCGGCTACTCGGGCTGGACGTACGGTCAGCTCGACTCGGAACTCCAGCGCGACGACTGGATCGTCATCTCGGCGCTCGCGTCGGACGTCGTCGCCCCCGCCCGGGTCGACGTGTGGGCGCAGGTGCTGCGCAGGCAGCCGCTCCCCCTCGCCCTGCTCGCCACCCACCCGATCGACGTCGAGCGCAACTGAGCCGACACACCCCGCGCACGTCCCTGGGCTGTCGGGGACGGGTGGTATCAACAGAGGTGGGGAACGAGAAGTGAGGAGGACAGCACACGTGATCGACACCTGTCACGGAACATTGATCGTGCACACGCTCTACGGAGCCGAATGCACCGACGAGTCGTGCGTCGAGTTGTCCGAGGTCCGGCACGCACTGATCATCGACTGCGACGAATTCGGGGACTGCGCGTGCTCGGCGGAGTTCGCCGAGCAGTTGCGTCACGCCTCCTGAGAATCCACCTCGAGCGAGACTCCGACCTCCGACAGTCGCCGGCTCAGCTTCGGGAGATGGCTGCCCGGCCAGTACAGCTGCGCACAGTCCCGGCACCGGCTGAACTGCTGTTCGTTCCGCGCGACCCCCGGCGGCGCCTCGGCGAGCGCGTCGTCGCGGGCAATCGGCGCGAGTAGCCCGTTGCACCGTGCGCACCGCGTGAACGGCGTGATCCGCGACCGAAGGTCGAAGCGGTCCAACACTTCCCGCAGCTGCCGGCGTGGGTCCGTTTCGTGCAGGAAACCGCCGTGGGTGACCGCCGACCGTTTGAGCAGTCCCGTGTCCCGGGTCAGGACGATGCGATGCTCGGCGAGGGAGATGTCCACCAGTTCCGTGTCGTCGAAGTCGTTGCGGTAGCGGGTGTCGAAGCCGAGCAGGCGGAGGTAGCGGGCGAGGCGGCCGAGGTGCACGTCCAGCACGAATTTCGGGTCCCGCAGCGGTCGGGGACGCAGTTTCGTCACCCCGGTCAGGTCGAAACGCTCGAACACGGGGTAGACCGCGACGCGTTCGCCGCCGCGCAGGAGATGCCCGAAATCGACCGACACCTCGTCGACGAGGATCAGATCCACCTCGGTGTGCGGGACGCCCAGCGCCTCGATGCGGTCCTTCACCGACGGGGTGCCGTCGAATCGGTGCTCGAAGGTGCGCTTGCGCTGCACCGGCGGCAGAAAGTCGTTCAGCTCCTCGTAGAAGCGGAACTCGCAGTGGCGAAGCGGTTCGGGCATCGGCGTTTCACGTCCTCAGGCCACAGTACTGGCCTGCTCTGCCCGGTCCCCACCCTTCGTGCGGACGCCGAGCACGGCGACGACACCGCACAGGACGGCTCCGATGAGCGCGAGTTCGAGGACGGCCACGTGCATGCCCTGGACGGTGATGGCGATGCCCGCGCAGATGGACGGCACCGCGAGACCGACGTAGCCGACGGTGAAGAACGCGGCGAGCGTCCCGCCCTGGGCGTCGGGGGCGTGCTCGGCGGCAGCGGCGCCCACCGCGCGCATCGCACCGGCGAACGAGAGTCCGTGTCCCACACCGACGACGACCGTCACGGCGCACAGTAGGGCGAGGGACGGCGCGAAGTCGACGACGAGTAGACCGACCATGCCGACGCCGACGGCGCCGATGCCCAGGGTTCGGCAGAGCACGGTTCCGAGCCGGTTGGCGACGAGTTGCGCGGACACCGAGCACACCATGACCAGTGCGGCGGCACCGCCGGCGACCACCAGGTTGCTCACGTCGAGCAGGTCGATGATCCACGTCGGGACCACCGACTGGAACAGGCCGACGGCGCCCCACGCCAGTGCGACTCCGAGGGAGGACAGCCAGAACACCCGGCGCAGGGGTGCGGGGACGTGCGGCACCTGGAACAACTGGGTGGGGCCGTGACGTACCGCCGGTGGGTGCGGGGAGCAGCAGCACCATGATCAGCGCGGGCAGGAGCGCCAGCGTGAACAGCACGTACGGCAGGACGAGGGCGTGCGGAAGGTACTGCGCGACGGCGCCGCCGAAGAGCGGGCCGAGTGCCGCGCCGAGGGCGGTGGTGAGCGTGGCGGCGAGACCGGCGCGGCGGAGGTTCCGGGCGGGTTCGTGCTCGATCAGGGCGGCGGACCCGGCGGCCGAGCAGGCGCCGACGGCGATGCCCTGGGAGATCCGGCCGAGGAACAGCCAGATGGTCGAGTCGGCGAAGGCGAGGAGGACGGCGCCCAGGATGCTGAAGAAGATCGCGGCCAGCAACACGAAGCGGCGTCCCAGCGCGTCCGACAGCGGGCCGAAGAACAGCAGCGAGGGAAGCAGACCGGCGACGTAGACGGCGAAGATCAGCGTCTGGACCAGCGGGGTGAAGCCGAATTCGTGGCGGTAGAGCGAGTACAGCGCCGTGGGCATGTTGGAGCCGAGGAGCAGGACCACGAGGAGATAGTTCAGGCCGTGGAAGTGGCGGCCGGTGGTGCGGGCGGCGGCGGTCGGGAGGGCGTCGGCGGGAGCGGTTGACGTGGACGTGTGGGGTCGCCTCCTCGGGCTGTCCGAATACGTGGGGCTGTCCGAATGCGTGGAGCTGTCCAAATACATGGGACGTCCTACGTAGTTTAGACGGGCCGGTCGGGACGAGCGAGCCGACGAGGTGTGAGGATGAGTACATGACGGTGGTTCGGCGCGAGTCCGCGTATCAGCAGTCCCTGGACTGGATGCGCGGCAGGATCGCCGAGGGCGACTGGACGGTGGGCGAGCGCATCCCCACCGAACCCGAGCTGATGACGCTGCTCGGAGTCGGGCGCAACACCGTGCGCGAGGCCATCAAGACCCTGACGTCCACGGGCATCCTCGAGATCCGGCGGGGATCGGGGACGTTCGTGCGGGCACGCACTGATATCGGCGGGCTGCTCGGGCGGCAGGTCGCGGTCGCCGAGATGCTGAACGTCTTCGAGGTCCGGCGGGCCCTCGAGACGGAGGCCGTCCGGCTGGCGTGCGGGCGGCGCACCGACGACGACCTGCGGTCGCTGTCCGCGCTACTCGAGGAACGGCAGCGCACCGCCGACGAGGCGTCCCGATTCGCGGACGCCGACCTCGCGTTCCACCTCAGGGTCGTCGAGGCCGCGCACAATCCGGTGCTGTCCGACCTGTTCGCGGGGATCCTCGAACCCACCCGCGCTACGTACGACTTCACCGTGGGCATCCACCCGCCGTCGCTGACCGCCGACGACCACCGTGCCGTCGTCGACGCCATCGCCGCCCGCGACGAGGACGGCGCCGTCCGGGCCGCCCTCGGCTACCTCGACCGCGTGCTCGAAGCGGTGCATCAGGCCTCCCGCCCGTGAGTGGTTAGCGAGTCCCTGCACTAGTTACGCACTCACGGGCGGCGGAGCCGCAGGTCGGCGAACGCGTTGAGTGCACCGGCCATCTCCTCGGCCCGTGCGCTGGTGACGGTCAGGCGGTCGCCGCACGCGGTCGTGACGATGACGGCGGGGCCGGTCCTCGTCACGACGCCGTAGTTGCGCCTGCCCTTCACCTTGAGTCCCCAGCCGCCGAAGTCGTCGAACGGCTTGATCACGTCGACGCGGGCGCCCTCGATTTCCTCGATCCCGTACCGCAGCGCGGTCATGCCCATGTTCACCACCCGGATGCCGGCCCGGTCGACGACCACCCGGAACCGGAGCAGGCTCACGATCAGCAGGCCCACCGGAACGAACACCGCGAGGGGCCACCATCCGTTGACGAGCAGGCAGACCGCGAGCGCAGGCGCGACCCCGAGAATCAGGAGCAGTATCAGCGATCCGAGGGTGCCGAACCCGACCGTGTCCGCGACGGTCGACGGGTGGTCGGCGCGCGGCAACCGCGGGTCGGGAGGGTCGGTCGCGGCAACCCGGGGCCGGTAGTCACGGAGCAGGGCGGCGCCGGTCAGACCGACGACAGCGCCGATCACGACACCGAGGCCGAGCGACCACAGCGGGGGTTCCGTGTCCGCGGGGTCGGTGACGTCGAGTTGGACGTAGAGCAGCACCGCCTGCACCGTGAGGATCAGGCCGACCACGGACAGTCCGACGACGAGCATCGTGCGGCGCATCATCAGCATCGCCTGGGCGAGGGCGGCGATCGCGGCGCATCCGCCACCGAATAGAACCGTCACCAGGGCAAACGTCCAGGCGCTGGACATCGGGGTGGAGAAGCCGTTCGGCGAGGTGGTGGTCCAGTGCGTCGCGATCTGCGCCGGGAGCCGCGGTTCCCAGACCTTCGTGAGGATCACCCCGGACAGCGCGGCGATCACCGGGAACAGCAGACCGAAGACTGCGCCTGCGGGGTCGACGACGCGCGAGGAGTTCACCGGACGGGTCGTCGCCTGCCGGTCAGGACGGCTGGCAGGCGCCCTTCAGGGAGCACGCGCCGCAGGAACTGCCGCATCCACCGGTGTCGGCGGCGGGCACCGACGCGGCGGCACGGGCACCGAGCGATCCGCCCGTCGCCGCGGTGAGCGCGGCGGCCACGACGCTGACGAGGACGGCGCCGATTCCGAAGACTCCGCCGATCAGGATTCCGGCGATTCCGCCGATGACGAGGAGCCCGGCCGCGGCGAGCAGGGTGGGCCCCGCGACCTTGTTGGCCAGCGCAAACGTCTGATCGTCGCGCATCGTCTCCGGGGTGCGGACACCCGCCCACCGGTTGCGCGGGAGGCGCTCGGCGAGGCCTGCAACGGCGACACCGGAGACGGCGACGGCGAGCACGAACAGCACGACGGAGGCAATCAACACGAGACCAGGATACGGCGGACCCGGATGCGCAGGTGAGCCCGGGTGGGGTGAGGCTCTACCCTGGTTGTCGGTATCCCCCTAATTCAGAATGTCAGCCAAGTAGATAGCGACCACAGTGACCGAGCACGTGCAGCCCGCCAACCCGTCCGACGCGACCCCGCAGCACCGCTACACCGCGGAGCTCGCCGGCCAGATCGAGCAGCGCTGGCAGGACCGGTGGAGCGAGGAGGGCACGTTCGACGCGCCCAACCCGGTCGGCCCCCTCGCCGGCGACGTGCCCCCGGACAAGTTGTTCGTGCAGGACATGTTCCCGTACCCGTCGGGGACGGGTCTGCACGTGGGCCACCCGCTCGGCTACATCGCCACCGACGTGTTCGCCCGCTATCACCGCATGCAGGGCCACAACGTGCTGCACACCCTCGGCTACGACGCGTTCGGTCTGCCTGCCGAGCAGTACGCAGTGCAGACGGGCACGCACCCGCGGACCACCACCGAGGCCAACATCGGCAACATGAAGCGGCAGCTGCGCCGCCTCGGCCTCGGCCACGACGAGCGCCGCACGTTCGCGACCACCGACGTGGACTTCTACCACTGGACGCAGTGGATCTTCCTGCAGATCCACGACGCGTGGTTCGACAAGGAGGCCGGCAAGGCCCGCCGCATCTCCGAGCTCGAGGCCGAGTTCGCGTCGGGTGCGCGCGCCCTGGAGGACGGACGGGACTGGGCGTCGCTGTCGGTGACCGAGAGGGAAGCCGTCCTCGACTCCTACCGCCTCGTGTACCACTCCGATTCGATGGTCAACTGGTGCCCCGGTCTGGGCACCGTGCTGGCCAACGAGGAGGTCACCGCCGACGGCCGCAGCGACCGCGGCAACTTCCCCGTGTTCCGCAAGCACCTGCAGCAGTGGATGATGCGCATCACCGCGTACTCCGACCGCCTGGTCGACGACCTGGAGTACCTGGACTGGCCGGAGAAGGTCAAGACCATGCAGCGCAACTGGATCGGGCGCTCGCACGGTGCGCAGGTGAAGTTCGCCGTGACGGTCGAGCGGAGCGAGGGTGGATCCACTGCCCACGACGTCGAGGTGTTCACGACCCGCCCCGACACGCTGTTCGGCGCGACGTACGTGACGCTGGCGCCGGAGCACGAACTGGTCGACGAGATCGTCGCGGCCGCGTGGCCCGAGGGTGTGGATTCGCGCTGGACCGGCGGTGCCGCAACGCCTGCCGAAGCGGTTGCGGCGTACCGGAAGTCGATCGCGGCCAAGTCGGACCTGGAGCGGCAGGAATACAAGGAGAAAACGGGCGTCTTCCTCGGCACGTACGCGGTGAACCCCGTCAATGGGCACGAGTTGCCGGTGTTCATCGCCGACTACGTCCTCACCGGCTACGGCACGGGCGCCATCATGGCCGTCCCGGGTCACGACCACCGCGACTACGAGTTCGCCACCGAGTTCGGTCTCGACATCGTCGAGGTGATCTCCGGCGGCGACCTCTCCAAGGACGCGTACACCGGCGACGGCACGATCGTGAACTCCGACTTCTTGAACGGCATGTCCGTCGCCGACGCGAAGAAGGCCATCACCGAGCGGCTCGAGGCGGACGGCACCGGCCAGGGCACCATCCAGTACAAGCTGCGCGACTGGCTGTTCGCGCGGCAGCGGTACTGGGGCGAGCCGTTCCCGATCGTGTACGACGCCGAAGGCAACGCGCACGCCCTGCCGGAATCGGCTCTGCCCGTGGAGCTCCCGGAGGTCGAGGACTACGCGCCCGTGTCGTTCGATCCCGACGACGCGTCCTCGGAGCCCTCTCCCCCGCTGGCGAAGGCCGTCGACTGGGTCAACGTCGAACTCGACCTCGGCGACGGACTGCAGACGTACCGCCGCGACACCAACGTGATGCCGCAGTGGGCGGGCAGCTCGTGGTACCAGCTGCGCTACATCGACCCCACCAACCCGGACGTGTTCTGCGACAAGGAGAACGAGCGGTACTGGACGGGTCCGCGGCCGGAGATCCACGGGCCGAACGATCCCGGCGGCGTCGACCTGTACGTCGGCGGTGTCGAGCACGCGGTGCTGCACCTGCTGTACTCGCGGTTCTGGCACAAGGTGCTGTTCGACCTCGGGTACGTCAGCTCGAGCGAGCCGTACCGCCGCCTGTACAACCAGGGCTACATCCAGGCCTACGCATACACCGACGCGCGCGGCGTGTACGTGCCCGCCGACGAGGTGGAGGAGAAGGACGGCAAGTTCTTCTACCAGGGCGCCGAGGTCAACCGCGAGTACGGGAAGATGGGCAAGAGCCTCAAGAACTCCGTGTCGCCGGACGACATCTGCGAGGAGTACGGCGCCGACACGCTCCGCGTGTACGAGATGTCGATGGGACCGCTGGACACGTCCCGGCCGTGGGCGACCAAGGACGTCGTCGGTGCGCAGCGCTTCCTGCAGCGCGCCTGGCGTGTGGTGGTCGACGAGGAGTCCGGTGTCGTGCGCGTCACCGACGACGCCCCGACGGAGGACACGCTGCGCGCGCTGAACAAGGCGATCGCCGGTGTGAGCGAGGACTACACCGCACTGCGCGACAACACGGCCGCGGCCAAGCTGATCGAGTACACCAACCACCTCACCAAGGCGTACCCGGCCGGTGCCCCCCGCTCGGCGGTGGAACCGCTGGTGCTCATGCTCGCGCCGCTGGCCCCGCACCTCGCGGAGGAACTGTGGTCGCGGCTCGGCCACGAGAAGTCGCTGGCGCACGGACCGTTCCCGGTCGCCGAGGAGAAGTGGCTCGTCGAAGACACCGTCGAGTACCCGATCCAGGTCAACGGCAAGGTCCGCAGCCGCGTGACCGTCGCCGCCGACGCCCCGCGTGAGGAGATCGAGAAGATCGCGCTCGCCGACGACAAGATCGTCGCACTGCTCGACGGCAAGGATCCGCGCAAGGTCATCGTCGTGCCCGGGAAGATGGTCAACATCGTCCTCTGACGCGGACTGCGGGGTCATTCGGCCCGCCCGGCCTCCTTCGCGGCGCGTGCGGCGGCAGCGAACCCTGCCATGGTGGGGAATTCGAGGGCGTAGGCGTACTCGTCGGAGGGTTCGGGGGTGGCTCCCCAGCCCGGGCGGTCGTGGCGGCGGTTGATCCACACCGAGGGCAGACCGTGGCGTTTGGCGGGCACGTGATCGTGAAAGAGGCTCTGCGCCACATGCAGCAGCCGTTCACGGGGAACCGCGAGTTCCTCCAGTGCGCCGTCGAGAGCTTCGAAGTGGTTCGGCGCGGGTTTGTAGGCCTGGACGTCCTCGGCGGTGATGATCTTGTCGAACTCGACTCCCAGACGTGCGTTGCTGCCGGCGAAGCCCGCACGGTGGACGTTGGACAGGATGATCAGCTTGTAGTCCTTCGCCAGGGAGGCAAGCGCTTCGGCGGAGTCGGGGAACGCCGGCCAGTCGGGGACCGAGGCGCCGAGCCTGGCTGCCCATTCGTCGCTGACGTCCCTGCCTAGTGTCTTCCCCGTGCGGCGGAAGGCGTCGGCGAGGATCGCCGAGTACAGCGCGTCGGGGGTCTCGCGTTCGGCCCGCGCCTCGTTGTCCGCGTACGCGAGGAGCAGTTCCTCGTCGGTCGACGCCAGCCCGGCTTCCTTCGCCCAGGGCGCGAGAACCGCGGCGATGCCGGCTTCCCAGTCGATCAGGGTGCCGTAGCAGTCGAAGCTCAAGGCGGCGTAGTCGGCCAGATTCATGGTGGTTCTCCTTGCGGTCGTCGCAGTGTCCCAACCCGGGCAACCAAGTAGGTATCACGGTTCTGCAGTACAACAGAACGTGCCTGATTGGTCGACGATAAAGCAGATATTCGCGTCCGGAGGGAGTGCGGTGGAGAACTACGAGACCACCTGATCGCGTCCGTGAACGGGTAACGCGGTATCGACGCCGTCGATAGGGGCATGTCGAACATTCAACTGGCTTGGATTCGACCCGGACAAGCGCCGTGCAATTCTCGGCGACTGTCGTCGCGCCGTGGAGAACTCGAAAAGCTCTCACAACGTCTATATTTCGGTGATCGATTACACCCTTCCACTCGAGACGGACGGTGAGCTGGTGGGTGTGCCGTTCGCGGTGAAGGACAACATCGATGTCGCCGGTGTGCCGACCACGGGTGGCAGTCCACTGCTCGCACACGACATCCCCGAAGTCGATGCAGCGGTGGTCAGTGCGTTGCGTGAGGCCGGGGCCGTGGTTGTCGGCAAGACCAACTTGCATGAACTCGCCTTCGGGATCACCAACAACAACGCCACTTACGGTCCGGTCCGGAACCCGCTCGATGTCTCTCGCGTGGCCGGCGGGTCGAGCGGAGGTAGCGCGGCAGCGGTGGCATTGGGCACGGTGCCGTTCAGCCTCGGCACCGATACCGGCGGGTCGGTCACCATACCGTCGGCCTTCTGTGGAATCGTCGGATTCCGTCCCACCACCGGCCGCTACCCGGGCGACGGTGTTTGCAACCTGTCGTCGTCGCGTGACACGATCGGTATCCACGCCCGGACGGTCGAGGATGTGCGCCTCGTCGACCGCGTGATCACGAGAACCGCTCCGCTGCTCCCGGTGTTGGATCCATCCGATCTCGTGCTGGGAACCATTGCAGGCCGGTTCGACGACATGGAGTCCGCTGTCGCCGAGGCAATGCATCTCGCGCTCGACGACCTGCGCAGGAGCGGCGTGAAGATCGTGGAGCTGTCGATGCCCGGCGATCTGACGCCGGCCGCCGGGCCCGGCATCGAAATGGTGTTCTACGAAGCGGAACGGTTGCTTGCCGCGCGAGTGAACAACGGCCACGGGCAGACGAGCGTCCGCGATATCGCGGATTTGACCGGTGAGATTGCCTCACCGGACGTGCGAGAGATTTTCGAGTCGATCGCAGCTAACCGGGTCACCGCGTCGGCATATGAGCAGGCGCGCCGACGTCGGTGGCAGCTTCGGCGCCTGTATGAGAAGGCCTTCTCGGCCAGCGGTGTACACGCGCTGATTTCTCCCACTGTGCATGTTCTTCCGCCGCTCATCGGCCAGGATGACACCATCGACGTCAACGGCCGGTTGCAGCCGATCTTCCCGACGGTTACGCGCAACTCGGCGCCGGGCTCGGTCGCCGGGGTTCCGATGCTGTCCATCCCCGGTCGATCCACTCGGGAAGGTTTGTCCGTCGGGCTCTCCCTCGAGGGCCGCTGCTTCGAGGACCAGTATCTCCTCTCTGCCGGTGAGGTCCTCAGCCGCATTCTTGGGCGCTGACAATCGTCCGGTTGTCCTGATACCCGGCGTTGATGTCGTCGAGCTTGTAGGTCTGGGTGGCCAGTTCGTCGAGCTTCAGGTGGCCGCTGCGGTACAGGCCCAGCAGCTTGGGGATGTGCAGGCGGGGGTTCGCGGTGCCGAACAACGACCCGACGACGCGCTTCTCCATCAGCACGAGATCGAGCGCGCTCATCGTCACGGTCTCCTCGGTGGCGCGGTGCAGGTTGGTCACCACCACGGTGCCGCGCTTCGCGGTCATCGCCAGGCTCGCACCGATCTGCGAGCCGTCGCCGACCCCGGTCGTGTTGACCACCACGTTCGCTCCGCGTCCGTACGTGAGGTCGGAAACCAGGGCCTGCGCCTCCTCACTGGTGGCCACCGCGTGGGTGGCGCCGAATTCGAGCTCCTTGTCTCGTTTGAATTCCACCGGATCGACGGCGACGACGTACTGCGATCCGCTCAGTGCCGCGCCCTGGACGGCGTTGATGCCGATGCCGCCGACACCGACGACCACGGAGGTGTCGCCGGGCTGCACTCCGCCGGCGAAGACCGCGGAGCCCCAGCCGGTGACCACACCGCAGCCGAGCAGGCACGCCTTGTCCAGCGCGATGTCGTCGTCGATCTTGATGCAGTTCGCTTCACTCACCACGGTGTGCTGGGCGAACGTGCCCAGCAGGCACATCAGGCCCAGGTCCTGTCCACGGGCGTGATGGCGGGCGGTGTGGTCGGAGATCTGGGTTCCGTCGCCGAGGTACTGGCCGAGTTCGCACAGGTTCTGCATGCCTGCCGAGCACGCCGCGCACCGCCCGCACGCGGGGATGAACCCGAAGATCACCCGGTCTCCGGGGGCGGGCCCTTCGACTCCGGGGCCGACGTCCAGGACGGTGCCGGCACCCTCGTGCCCGCCGACCATCGGCATCGGCCAGGGCAGGTCGCCGGTCAGGACGTGCTCGTCCGAGTGGCACAGTCCGCTCCCACCCATCTCCACGAGTACCTCGCCGTGCCTGGGCGGATCCAGCTCGATCTCTTCGACTGACCACGGTCCCCCGCGCTCCCACAAAATCGCCGCCTGAGTCTTCACCAAAATCTCCTCTCGTGTAGCGGACATCACCTTCGTCCGCGTTCCCGAGAAGCATCACAGCGAGCAAGGGGTCGTGCGTGTTTACCGACCGCATCGAAGTTCACAACGCCCCACGGAATTTCGTCACGGGCATTCGACGCTATGAGGCTCGAGCGTGCTCGGCGTAGAAGTCGAGGTGAGCGCACGCCGCATCGTCCCAGCTGTGTGCGCGGGCGAGCGCGTGTCCGCGTTCCCTGCGTTCCGCGTCGGTTGGGGCACCGAGTGCCTCGGCCATCTCGGTATGGGTCCACGCGAACGTCACGGCGTTGCCGAAGACTTCGCGCAGCACCGGCAGATCGCGGGCGACGACGGGCACTCCCGCGGCGAGAGCTTCCATGGCAGCGAGACCGAAGCCCTCTTTCGTCGACAGGAACGCGAAGACCGTTGCCTGTGCGACGAGCGAGGGTAGTTCGTCGTCGGCGACGGTGCCCAGTATCAGCGGCCGAACCCCCAATTCGTCGCAGCGCCGGTCGAATTCCGCCCGATAGTCACGGTAGTCGAACAGGGTCTCGCCGCCGGCGAAGACCAGCCTCAAATCGGGGCGGCGCACCGCGAGCCGGGCGTGGGCCTCGACGAGGTCGAGGCTGCCCTTTCGTGGTTCGATGCCGCCGACCGCGAGCACGTATTCCCCGAGTTCCTCGGCCCACCTGCGGCGGGCAGCGACATCGGTCGCGGCCTGCTCGAAGCGCGCCGAGTCGACCCCGTTGGGAATGACGGTGGGCTCGAGGCCCCAGCCGTCGCGGACTTCGGCGGCCACCGCCGCGGATACGCAGATCCGCGCGGTCGGCTCGACCACGGCCCGTTCGTGGCAGGCCGCGAGGGCAGGCGTCGTGAACTGATCGAGATGGTGGATGGTGCGGATGCAGGTGCCGACGGCGTTGGCGCTGATGCAGTCCTGGGCGTGGACGATGTCGTAGTCGCCGTGACGGAACGCGTCGCCCAGAACGGTGATCGAGCGAAGGATCCGGTCTCCCACGTCCTCACCGTCCCGGGCCGCGAACGGCACGATGCGCACGGTCACCGCGGGATCGACCTTCCGGAAGAACGCGTCGTCTCCGCCCCTGCCCAGGGACCACACGGTGACGTCGGCGCCCTGCCGGGCCAGCGCCTCGGCCAGGGCGAGGGTGTGGACGACACCGCCGCGCGGCTTGGTCGAATACGTCAGCAAGGCGATGCGCACGTCAGGAGTATCCGTTCTCCAGTAGATGCCGGTACGTGTCCACGCGGCGTTCCTCGAGGTGCCGCAACACCTTCCGCGCACGGTCGACCTCGTGGTCGACGTCGAGTTCGGCGACAGCGAGACCGCCCTTCACGCCGGTGCGGGCGAGCACGTCCCCGCCCGGGCCCACCACCTTTGCCTGCCCCAGGAAGCGCAACCCACCCTGGATGCCCGTCTGGTTCGACGAGACCAGCACCACCTGGTTCTCGGCGGCGCGGGCGGAGTCGTACAGGTCGAACAGGCGCGACTGGCGGTCATGTGCGAGCCGTTCGGCGCGGTCGGTGACGCTCGCCGGCCAGGCGGAGAGGGCGGAGATGATCCGGGCGCCGCCCAGCGCGAGGGTCCGGGCGGCCTCGGGGAACGTCTTGTCGTAGTCGATGAGCATGCCCATCCGGCCGACCGGGGTGTCGAACGCCGTGAACGCGTCGCCCGCCGCGTAGGCCAGTGACTCCCCGGCGGGCTGATGCACCTTGCGGTGGCTGCCGAGGATCCCGTCGCCGGTGACGCAGGCCGCGGTGTTGTAGCGGACACCGTCGGCCAGTTCGGTGTAGCCGATGCACACGGTCATGGCACCGGCCATCCGTGCCACGGCTTTCAACTCGGGTCCGTCTGCCTCGAGGGCAGGTGGAAGCTCGTCGATGTCCGGGCTGCGGAGATCCGAGATGTACCCGCCGAGACAGGCGTCGGGCAGAACGAGGAGGTCGATCTCGTCGTCCGCCGCCTTCTCGATGAGCGCCTCGAGCTTCAGCAGCGCGCGGTCGACGTCGCGGCCGAAGTGACCGGCGAGTGCGGCCAGTCTCGTCGTTCCCATGTGCTCAGGCTAGTGACGACGCGGGCGACCGCACAGTCGCGTCGGCCTCGATCCGGCTCGCCAGGTACTCGGCGTCGCGGGCGACTCCGGCGAACCGACCGGAACCCCACGTGTGCTGCCACGGCAGGCCGAGGAAGAACAACCCCGGCACGGCGGTGACTCCGCGGTTGTGGCACGGGTGCCCCTCGCCGTCGAATACCCCCGCGTGCAGCCACCGGTAGTCGGTGCGGAAGCCGATGGACCACACAACCGACCCGATCCCGGACGTTTCCAGGTCGAGCGAGGTCGTCTCACGCTCCGGTCGCCACACCGGGTGGTACCGGTCCTCGTCGGGGGCGTCGATCCCCTCTCGGGCTATGTAGGCGTCGATGGAGTTCTTGATGCTCTCGGCCACCGCGTCCGCGGCGTCGAGCGACGACTCCAGCGTCGGCGCGAACTGCAGCGTGCCGTCGACCACCTCGAGGAGGCGCCCGTACAACTTCATGCCCTGCAGGGCGAATGCGCGCAGGTCGATGTCCCGCCCGCCGTCGCGTCCGGTGACGTAATGATTCGTGTTCTCACGTTTGGCCAGGCCCCCGGGGTGATCGGCGATCGAGACGTCGTAGGTCCCCATGTCGTGCAGCCACGCCACGCAGTCGCGGCCACGGTAGAAGCGGGACACGCGCGGCGCCCCACCCGTCACGAGGTGGACGGTGCGGCCGGACAGCATGAGGTCCTCGGCGATCTGCGCCCCGGACTGCCCGTTCCCGACCACCAGCACCTCCCCCGGGGGCAGCGCCTCCGCCGACATGTACTGCGACGAGTGGATCTGCTCGATCGTGGCGGGCAGGCGTTCGGCGAACCGTGGGATCACCGGGATGTGGTAGCCGCCGGTCGCGACCACCACCTGTCCGGCGTGGAGGGGGCCCGCGGTGGTGTCGACGTCGAAGCCGCCGCCGGCGGACTGGTGGAGGGAGGTGACGGACACCCCTTCGCGGACTGGTGCCGGGAAGGTGTCGGCGTAGCCGCGGACGAACGCGTACGTCTGTTCGCGGGTCATGAACCCGTCCGGGTCGTCGCCCACGTACCGGTATCCGGGGAGGTTGCATTGCCAGTTGGGAGTCACCAGGGTGAAGTTGTCCCAGCGGCTGTCGCGCCATTCGTGCGCGATCGAGTCCCGCTCGAGGACCACGTGATCGATTCCGCGCTGGACGAGGTGCCAGCTGATCGACAGTCCGGCCTGACCGCCACCGATCACCACCACGTCGTGATGTGTCGTCATCGTGTTCCTCCTGCAGCGGCGTCCGGGGTCATACCGACCACCCGGACCATGGACGTGGGCGAGTGGGCGAAGGCGGCCTTCTCCAGTTCGTGGAGTTGTTCGGCGGCGGACGTGCAGTACATTCCGAACTTCGCCTTCACCCGCTCGCTCGCCTCGGTGAGGGCGATGCGACTGCGGTCGAGAAAGTCTGCGACGCTGTACTGTTCACCCACCGCCAGGTGATCGTGCATGACGAGGGATGGGGAATAGCAGGACTGCTCACGTCCGTCCGGCCACTGGACGGTGAAGGTCATCTCAGGCATGAGCGGGTTCCTTCCGTAGGTGGGTGGGCCGCTGCTCGGGGGTGAGCAGTGTGCCCGTGACGTTGTTCGGCGCGACGACGTCGCCGTAGACCTCGGGGCGGCGGTCCCGGAGGTTGTACATGCCCCCGCTGCGGATGGCCGACAGCTCGGCTTGCACGTCGATCGTCGCGGAGGCCAGTCCGGGCTGAATCCCGGTGTCGGCGAGCACCTCTCCACCGGGACCGACAATCTTCGCGCTGCAGACGAACCGGAGCGATCCGAAGGTGCCCGCCTGGTTGGACGCCACCCACACCACCTGGTTCTCGGTGGCCCGGGCACGGTCGTAGATATCCATCCGCTGCTTCCACCGGTCGTTCGCCATGCTCTCGGCCGGCGCGGTGCGGGCGGTCGGCCACGCGGACAGCGAGGTGATGATCTCGGCACCGTCGAGCGCGAGGGTCCGGGCCGCCTCGGGGAACGCCTTGTCGTAGCAGATCTGCATGCCCATCCTCCCGACCGGGGTGTCGAACGCGGAGTAGGTGTCACCGGCTGCGTAGCAGAGGTTTTCGCCCAGCGGCTGATGCACCTTGCGGTAGGAGCCGAGGATGCCGTCGCCGTGCAGTGTCACTGCCGCGTTGTAACGGGTGGACCCGTCCGCCTCGCAGAATCCCAGGGTGATCACGAGGTCACCGGCCATGTCGACCACGCGGCGCAGTTCCGGCCCGTCCAGTTCGAGCGCCGGCGGCAGCTTCCGGAGGCGTCGCTCGCGGTCCTCCTCGGATTCGTCGCCGCCGCCCAGGCTCGGCAGGTAACCGCCGAGGCACGCCTCCGGGAGGACGAGCAACGCACTGCCGCGGGCACGTGCCTGCTCGATCAGCGCCCCGATCGTGCGGTAGGCCTGTTCCATGTCGCGTCCGAACTCTGCTGCCGCGACGGAAATTCCGATCTCGCTCATGCTGTTCCCAATCCCGTGACGGTGGAGTGCACCGCACGTGTGATCACGCCGTCGGGCCAGCGCAGGCCGACCCCCGGGTTCGTCGTCAATTCGCCGCACACTGCCGACGTGGCAGGTCCGGTCGGTGTCGTGTGTGAGCGTCCCGGCCGGTCCGCAGTAATCATCGCGAACCCCGGGAAGCACGTCATCCAGTCGCCCATGGTGACGCCGGATGGTTTCGGGATCGCCGCGACGTCGAGCACGGCCCCCACTCCGCCGGCCTCGGCCAGCATGCCGGTGGTTCCGGCGAGGCCGGCCATGCTGACGTCCTTGGCGGCGGCAGGTCGTGCCCGCCGCACGTAGGAGCCGAGTTCGGCCAGCTCACCGGGCGTGCGGTGCGAGCTCGAATCCCATTGCCGAGATGCATAACCGGGGCGCCAGGCGCCGGAGATGTCCGCGGTGAGACGCAGTTCGTCGCCCGCGCGGCCGCCGCCCGCGGGCACGGGGTCGGCCGTGCGTCCGAGGGCGGTCACCGAGAGTGCCGCCGGAACGCCCAGCTGGGTGTGCCCACCCAGCACGGGGACGCCCCACTGCGCGCTCGCCCGGCTCAGCCCCCGGATGACGCGGGTCAGGATCGACCGGTTGGGCGCACCGACCGCGTCGAGGAGGCCGACCGGTTCCGCACCCATCGCGGACAGGTCGTTGAGGTTCACCAGGGCCGCGCACCACCCCGCCCATTCCGGGTCGCGCTCGACCATGGACGGCACGATCGCATCACAGGCCGCGATCATGTCGGTGCCCGGCACGGGTGCGCCGTCGTCGCCGCGGAAACCCGCACCCCCGAGGGCGAACGGGGTGCCGTCGAGCGGTGACAGGGCCTCGGCCAGAACGGACTTCGTCGCCTGGGCCAGGCGCTCGATCCGGTCGATCGGCCAGCGCATCGAGACGTGGGGTTGGCCGGCTGCGGTGACCTCGGCGATCCGTTCCCAGCCGAGCCGGATGAACATCGGTTCGTGCCGGGCCTGCACGGTGGCGTCGAAGCGCAGCACGCCGTGGGTTTCGGCGTAGGCGCACGCCGCGCGGACGAGGGCCTTCCCGATTCCGAATCCGGCGCGGGCGCGGCGGTCGACCACAAGCCGGCTGCCCGTCCACCAGCCGATGTCGTGACCGTAGCCGACCGGGGCCAGGCGTACTCCGCCGAGCACAGTCCCGTCGTCGCCTGTCGCGACCAGGACGACGGTGCGCGGATCGTCGTCCACGTCGTCCCGGTCGTGACCCGCGAACAGCCGTTGTTCTGCCACGAACGTCTCTCGGCGTAGACCGTGATAGGTGGCGCGCGCCGCGCCGGTATCGGCTACCTGGACAAGGAATGGCGGGCGGGTCGGTATCGGCGCCGGCCCGGTCAGAACCTCGAGGTTTGCAGGCTCGGCGGTATCGAGCCCGTACAGCGAACTCAGATCCAGCATGTCAGCCTCCCGCGTTCTGCAACACGCTGCACGCACCGCAGGCGGCGCAACCGGCCTTCTGGTCCGATCCGCGCATCCCGGCCGCCTGCAGTTCCTTCGCCACCCGCGATGTGATGTCCTCGAGCGTCGCTGCCGTCGGCGCCTGCGCACCGTCCTCGTCCACTGCGAGAGTTCCCGCGAGGGGACGGAACGGGACGACGAACGGGTAGACCCCCATCTCGATCAGTTCCGCTGCGCCGGCCACCAGTTCGTCGGGGTTCTCACCGAGTCCGACGAGAAGATAGGTGGAGACCTGGTTGCGGCCGAAGACGCGGACCGCCTCGCGCCACGCCGCCCGGTACTCGTCGAGCGACACCGTCGATTTGCCCGGCATCCACCGCCGCCGGACGTCGTCGTCGAGCGATTCGACGTGGATACCGATGGACGCGGCACCGGCCTCGTAGAGGTCCGTGATCGTGGCCAGGTCGCCGGGCGGTTCGCACTGGACCTGGATCGACAGGTCGGGGACGACGGCCTTCACGGCCGCCACGCAGCGGGCCAGGTGCCGCGCCCCGCGATCCTTCGCTGCCGACGTCCCGGTCGTCATGATCATCTGGCTGACGCCGTCGAGTCGGACGGCCGCCTCGGCGACCTCGGCGAGTTGCTCCGGCCGCTTCACCGCGATGGTGGACCCGGCGTCCAGTGACGCCTCGATGGAGCAGAATCGACAGCGCTGATCGGCGTCGTAGCGGATGCAGGTCTGGACTACGGTGGTGGCCAGTACGTTCGAGCCGTGCAGCCGGGCGATCTTCTCGTACGAGATCCCGTCGTCGGTGTGCAGGTCGTAGAACCGGGGGCGTTCGACGGACTCGATCTCGACGCCCATGTCGGTCCCGTTCATCAGCAGCCGATTGCCGCTCACCTCGTACGGGCTGTCGGACCGGACGGGGATGGCGCCGCCGATACCGCCGATGAGGACGTGTCCGTCGTCGCTGGGTCCGGCCCCGGACCGCCGGGAGACCGGTGCGTCGAGGCCGCGGATTCCGCGGACGGCAAGGTCGACTCGAGTTGACAGGCCACTCATGTGGTTACACCTCAGACCATGTAGGTGGAGTTGATGATGGCGCCCTTGCGTGCGTAGTGGATGATCGCGTCCTGCACGTCGAGGGGATGCGCCGGAATCGCGCCCTCGATGAGGTCTTCCTCGCGATGCCCGTGCAGGGCGAGCCCGAAGCGGCACACGAAGACCTTGCCGCCCTCCTTGATGAAGGTCGCCAATGCATCGTTGATGTTCTGCTCACCCGGGAAACCATTGTCTCCGGTGGTGGGGAATCCGCGAGTGGCGACGGCGTTCATCGCACCGGTGCCGTAGAAATAGATGGCGGATTCGAAACCCTTGCGCAGTGCGCGGGTCGCCTGCAGCACGGCGACGAAGCTCACCGACGATTCGGGGGCGATGCCGTGAACGAGGGTGAAGTAGCTCTCGCCGTCTTCCGCCTTGTAGTCTGGGAAGATCTTCGTCGAACCGTAGATGTTGCTGCCCTTGGGCAGCGACGGATGCGGGATCTCGGCGAGGGACTTCTCGATGTTGGCTGCGATCGTCTGGTCGATATCGGACACGTGCTGCTCCTCGGCATGGTGGCTGTCGAATGGGCTCGGCTACGGGTGAATTCCCGTCCCTTTGCCTGAAACCAGTACACGCACTGCCCATTTCGCATTGGTTGCCGCTGGAATAATGCACTGTTACGTACCCCTCACGGACGCCCGATACGCGTAACACGGGCGTAGCATCTCCACGGGGATTCAGGTGTTCCGAGCAGCGATCACGCGATGGTCGGCGACGCGGCTACTACCGCTGTCAGCGCAACCCGTGTCTTGGAGCGCTCGAGAACGTCACCTCTTGGTGCACCGTGCAACGTCAGGAGACCTCGCGGTCCGCGCGGAGGCAGACCGCGCATTCAGCACACGGTCGACATGTCGCCTTTCCCGTCGGTCTCGGATTCCGCCGGAACCGAGGACACGCCAGGCCTCGATACTGCCCCGACAGCGGTCGCGCTCGTGGAATGACGGACGGCTACAGCCTTTCGCCGCGGTACGAGAGCGGTCAGGGCCGCGCCGACCACGGCCGGGGCGGCGAAGGCCAGCAACTGCCAGGTGCTGCCCGCGCCGAGGGCGACGAAGAAGCCGCCGTATGTCGGTCCGATGATGGCCCCGATGCGTCCGACTCCGAGGGCCATTCCGATGCCGGTGGTCCGGCATGCCGCGGGGTAGTGACCGCCGATGAACGTGTTGAGCAGGATCTGGGTTCCGGTGGTGCCGACGCCGGCGAGCAGCACCAGCAGGTAGACGACGGCGGTGGGCGGGCCGGTGGCGATCAGGATCAGTGAGACCGCGGCACAGAGGAATCCGAGTGCGGTGACGGGTTTGATCCCGTACCGGTCGGCGAGTGCGCCGCCGCCGACGGCTCCGACTGCGCCGCCGACGTTCAGCGTCAGCAGGAAGGACAGCGCGGCCCCGAGTGGATATCCGGCCGACTTCATCAGGGCGGGCAGCCACGTCGCGACACCGAACAGCACCAGCAGGCACACCAGGGTCATGCCCCAGAACAGCAATGTCGCGGTCGTCCGCCCGCTGCCGAACAGGGCACGCAGTCCGCGCTCGGGGTGCGGGGCGGTCGCAGTGGTGGGCTCGGGTTCGAGCCCGTACCGTGCGGCGATCGCCGTGGCCTCGGTAGTGCGGCCACGGGAGGTCAGGTATGCGGGTGATTCGGGGAGATACCGGAGCATCAGCGGCAGGAACAGCAGCGCCGGGACCAGCCCGGCCACGAACATCGCCCGGAAACCGAACGTGGGCACGAGCCACAGCGACAGCACACCCGCCAGAATTCCGCCGATGCTGGTGCCGACGAATCCCAACGCGACCGAGCGTGCCCGGGTTCGACTGTGGGAGAACTCGATCAGGGTGGCGGCTGCGGTCGGCATGAGGACGCCGGCGCCGATTCCCACCGCCATCCGGCCGACCCCGAACACCGCCGGGGTGGGCGCGAGTGCGCACACACCCATCGCGGCCGAGAACACCAGGACCGCGGCGACGAGGGTGCGGCGGCGGCCCCAGCGGTCGGCGACGCCGGCGGCCACCAGCGCGCCGACGAGCATGCCCACGCCGGCGAGCGAGCCGAGCATGCCGACGTCGGTGGCGTCGAGTTGCCAGGGCGCGTAGGAAAGGAGGGAGGGAACGACGGTGCCGTACATCAGCAGGTCGTATCCCTCGAGAACGAGGGCCATCAGGCAGAGACCGATGACGGGGGCAGTGGTGGGGCGGGCAGTCATGTGTACTCCGCTCGACCGGACACCCGACGACCGCGACGCGGTATCGGGTGCCCGGATATAAAGGGGGTCAGGAGAATCGGTCGGACAGCCAGGCGCCGATGTCGGCCGCGGCGAGGGCTGCCCCGGTGGGTGCGCCCTCGGCGATGGGTCCGCCGAAGTGGGTGCCGGCAACGCGGACGTGGGTCTTGTCCGTCGACCCGAGGGCATCGCACATGGTCTTGGCGTCTTCGGGGAAACAGGCCTGGTCGCCGGTGAGTTCGACGAACAGGGCCGGGGCGGTCACGGCGGGCGCGCAGCGCAGGAAGTCGGCGTTGCTGCTGAGCCCGGACCACGTCGACAGCCAGGCGTCGGGGGTGGCGAAGCGGCCGAAGCCGACGAGTCCGTAGTTGGTCAGATCCGGCCGCCTGCCGAACAGCGACCCGTACGGGCGCTTGTTGGGGCTCAGCGACAGATCGGTGAACCGCAGGTCCGCGTCGGTGCGGTAGACCGTGAGGACGCGGGGCACGAGGGCGGCGCGGCGGTCGGCGGGTTCGCCGGTGCGCTTGTACCGGCGGCGCGCGTCGGCGGCCTCTGCGACGCGCCGCCGGGCGATCTCGTCGAGGCGGGCGACGCGGTCGTGTTGCGCTGCCCGGTAGCGGGTGACGAACTCGGGTGCATACGCCGAACTGTGCGGGGGTTCGGCGAATCCGTTGGCCGGATCGAACGGATTCAGCTCGGGATCGGCCGCCAACGGGTCGGACTCGTCGACGACGGACGGGTCGATCAATCGGAGCAGCAGCGCGCCCTGCCCGGGATGCGGAGCCATGAACACGGCGCCGTCGGGCAGCGGCATCTGCGCCCCGGCCAGATCGATCGGTCGTCCGGCCGGGGTGTGGGTCAACCGCTCCGCCGCGGGCAGACCGGCCTGCTGGTGATAGAACGCGAACAGGGTGCCGCCGCCCGAGTGCCCCAGGGTGACGACGTGCTCGAAACCCTTCTCGCGCAGAAAGACCTGGCCGGCCGCGGCATCGAGCAGGGCCTGCTCGTGCACCAGGGCGACGTCGTTGTTGACCGAGCGGGTGCCCTGCGTCCACACCGCGTGGCCGCGGGCGAGCAGTTCGGGCACCAGTACGTGGTGTGTCAGGTCCTGGCGGGGGTGCATGAGCGCGACGACGGTGCGGGCGCCGGGGACGACCCGCAGCACGCCGGTGACCTTCGCCCCGTCGGCGGTCGCGAGTTCGTGCACGGACGTGACGGTGCTGTACGGTGCCTGCGCGGCGTCGATGTACCGGCCGGCGCCGAGCCGCCGGGTGTCCGTGCTCATCGCGGCTCGATTCGCATGGCGTCCTTGTCCCACTGGGTGATCCGGGACTGCGCGAGTCCGGCGACGCTGCTGTACCAGACGGCGTGACGGCAGCCGGTGGCTCGCCGGTCGATGACGATGTGGGAGTCGGACACGATGCGGAAGTAGGGTCCGACGTGGTCGACGGTGACCGCCGGATCGCGTCCGGCGACCTCCGCGACCGCGGTGTTCTCGGGGACGTCGAGGACGAACAGGGTGGTCATCGGGTCGCCATCTCCTTCGATTCCTGTTGCTGCTGCCAGGCGGCCGCGCGTTCGGTGATGAGTTCGGCCTTGCGGGTCAGCAGGGCGTCCATGCTGGGGTCGGGCCCGGTCACCACGTCGACGAGGGCGTCGATGGTGAGGTTGGCGTCGAGGTCTTCCTGCGGGGTGACCGGGCGCAGCGCCCGGGTGATCTCGATCATGTAGCCGTTGGGGTCGTGGGTGTAGATCGACTCGATCGTCTCGTGCTGGATCTGCATCTCCACCGGCCACGCGCTGCCGTCGAGGCGGCGGCGGTATTCCATCAGGTCGTCCTCGTTGTCGACGTGGATGGCGAGGTGCCGGGAGCGGATGAAGAAGATCGGCACGTCCTCGGCGAAGCGGGAGTACGAGTCGCCCTGCGGTCCGCCGTCGAAGGGTTCGAGACCGAAGTAGTAGAAGAAGGCCAGCCGGTCGTCGTTCCCGATGTCGAAGAAGAAGTGGATGAAGTCGGGGTGTTTCTCCGGCCCCCACCCGGCCGCGCAGATCGAATGCACGACCGGGAACCCGAGCACGTCGCGGTAGAACTTGACGGTGCCGGCCGGATCGAAGGTCGGGTAGGCGACGTGATCGACGCCTTTGACGGTGTGCTGCAGTTCGGACATGGTGAACTCCACGGGGTTCGGGGTTACTGACGGGCGGCGGCCGGTGCGTCGGCGCGGAGCAGGCTGCCGGCCCCGGGGATGTCGACGGGGAGGTCGAGGGCGCGCAGCAGGCTGTAGGCGCCGGCGGTTGCGGCGGAGAGGACGGGCAACCCGAACTCGTCCTCGGCGGCCTGCACCAGGGGAAGCGACGGCATCTGCACGCAGGCGGAGATCACGAGTGCGTCCACACCCTGCAGGTCCAGGGATCGGGCGGCGTCCATCACCCGGTCGCCGGGGATGCATCCGACCTCGGCGTTGTCGGCGACCTCGAGCGCGCGCCAATCGTGGACCTGGATGCCCTCGGCCTCGATGTACGCGACGACCTGCTCCGCGAGAGGGCGCAGGTACGGGGTGACGAGGGCGATGCGCCGGGCCCCGATCGCCCGGAGCGCTTCGATCAGCGCGCCGGCACTCGAGCGGACCGCTGCCTCGGAGCCGCCGGTGGCCAGTTGTTCGGCGACCAGCCCTTCGACGCGCTGATGCTCACCCGGACCGACCGACATCAGGGCGACCAGGCAGGCGTAGAGGATGGCGTAGACTCCGGCGTCGCCGAGTTCGAGAATGCAGCGCTCACGCTGGGCGTTCATCGCCCGCAGTTGTTCGGGTGAGACGGCCTGCATGCGCATCCGGCTGGAGTGGAACGAGAACTGTGCGTCGGCGTGCTGACCGAGCAGCGCCGGCATCTCCGTCTCGACGGTCACATTGGAACTCGGGACGACGAGTCCGATGCGATGAATGCCCATGGTGTGCCCTTCTGATGTCGAATTGTCGCGAAACGGGGGAGTGAGCACCCCGGCAGGCGTTGATTTACGCTCATGCCGAGTATTCGACGTTCACGACAATTCGTCAACCCCCACGTCCGCGCCGGTAAACGGCGCCCGGAACGTGACTTCCTTCACAGCCCACTCTTGACATGTCATCAGACACGTCGAATACTCGACATTGACGTAAGACGGTGTTGGAGGACGACCTCGCACCGGTCGAGAACTTCCACCTCATTTCGAAGGAGCGCAGAGGTAATGGCATATGTGATCGGAGTGGACGTCGGTGGCACGTTCACGGATGCGGTATTGGACGACAATGCCGGCACTGTTCTCGCCGCGAAGGCTCCCTCGACCCCGCCGGACTATTCGCAGGGCGTGATCGACGTCCTCGACGTGCTCGCCGAGCAACTGGGATGTCCGGTCGAGGAGATGCTGGCGAACACGCACCACATCGCGCACGGCACCACGTCCTCGCTGAACGCTCTGGTCATGGGAAACGTGCCGCCGGTCGGGTTCCTCACCACCAAGGGGCATCGCGACTCGATCTACATCATGAACGTCGAGGGCCGGTACCTGGGCAGCTCACCGGAGCAGCTGCAGAACGTGATGGGGCAGAGCAAGTCTCACGGACTGGTACCGAAGAAGCACGCTCTCGAGGTAACGGAGCGCCTGGACCGCGACGGTAACGTCGTCGTGGCGCTGGACGAGGATTCCGCCCGCGAGGCGATTCACGCCCTCGTCGACGACGGGGTGTCGGGCATCGCCGTCTCACTGCTCTGGTCGTTCCGCAACCCGGCGCACGAGCAGCGGATCCGCGAACTCGTCCACGAGATCGACCCGACGATGTTCGTGTCCCTGTCGAGTGAGGTGAGCCCGCGTATCCGTGAGTTCGCCCGCAACGCCACGACCATCATGAGCACCCAGATCGGCCCCGGGTTGCGGGACTACCTCGGTGAACTGGAGTCGAAGCTGCGTGACCGGAAGCTCGCCGGACCGCTGCTGGTGATGCAGAGCAACGGCGGCGCCGTCGCCGCAGCCGAGGCGCCGAAGAACGCGATCAGCACCGTCGGATCGGTGCTCACCGGCGGCGTCGTCGGAGCGGTGTCGCTCGGCACCCAGCTCGGGCACCGCAACATCATCGCCACCGACGTCGGCGGCACCACCTTCCTCGTCGGACTCGTCGTCGACGGTGAGCCCGTGCGCGCGTCCAGCACGATCATCAACCATCACCCGATCAACGTCCCCACCCTCGAGGTGCACGCCATCGGGTCCGGCGGCGGCGCGATCGCCTGGGTCGACCAGGGCGGCAATTTGCAGATCGGCCCGCACAGCGCGCAGGCCGTGCCCGGGCCTGCCTGCTACGGGCAGGGCGGCACCGAACCGACGAATGCCGACGCGAACCTGGTGCTCGGGATCCTGCCCGAACGCGGCCTGCTCGGCGGCCGCAAACCGCTCGACAAGGAACTCGCGCGGGAGGCGATCCGCACCAGGATCGCCGAACCCCTGGGGCTGTCGGTCGAGGACGCCGCCGCCGCGATCTACGCGGTGCAGAACGCGCAGACCGGTGACCTGCTCCGCAAGACCGTGGTCGAGGCCGGACACGATCCGCGCGACTTCGTGCTCTACGCGTTCGGCGGTGCCGGCCCCGCGCACTGCGCCGCCTACGCCCGCGAGGTCGGGGTCCGGGAGGTCGTCGTCCCGCTCGGCCAGGTGGCCTCCGCGTTCTCCGCCTACGGTCTGGCGTCGTCGAACATCGTGCTGGCCGCCGAGCTGTCGGACCCGGCCGCGATGCCACTCGATCCCGTCCGGGCCGAACGCAACTTCGACCAGCTCGAGCGACAGGTGCGGGAAGCACTCGACCGGCAGGGGCTGAAGTTCACCGCGGTGGAGGTCGAGCGGGAGATCGACATGCGCTACACCATGCAGCTGGCGGAGGTCGCGACCCCGGTCCCGGCCGGAAGCCTCGACGCCGTGGGTGTCGCCCGGGCGTCGGACCTGTTCGAGCAGCGTTACGCCGAACTCTACGGTCAGGACAGCGGATTCCGGGAGGCCGGGATCCAGGCGATCACCTACCGGGTGCGCGTCACCGGCGTCCTGCCGTTCTCCCCCACCCTGCCCGAACTGAAATCCGCGGACTCGGCCGACTCGTCCGCCGCGAAGATCGGCACCCGCAAGGTGTGCCTGGACGGGCGGATCGGTTACGCCGACACCGACGTCTACGACTACAGCAAACTGTTCGCCGGACACGTCCTCCAGGGCCCCGCGATCGTCGAGGTCCCCACCACGACGGTCGTCGTCCCGCACGAGACCACCGGCACCGTCGACCGCCTCGGCAACCTCAACATCGTCGCCCAGTAGGAGCACCAGAAGATGACCATGCAAATCCCCGGCGCCGAAATTTTCTCGAGCCGACCGATCGACCCCGACGAACTCTCGCGCTCACTGCCGCCGTCGTTGCCCGTCCACAGCGTCACCCAGGAGCAGATCGACGACCTCGACCCGCTGACCTACGAGGTCATCCGGCACCGGCTGTGGTCGGTCACCGACGAGATGGGCGAGGCCCTCAAGCGGATGTCCGGCTCCCCGATCGTCACGGACGCGAACGACTTCGACTTCGCGATCAGCGACGAGATCGGCCAGGAAGTCCAGGTCGGCCTGTACAACACGATGCTCGTCGGCGCCGTCGACCTCGCCATCTACTGGACCCTCCGGCACCGGGCCACCAATCCGGGCATCACCGAGGGCGACATGTTCCTGTGCAACGACCCGTGGGTCGGGGGCGGCCTGCATCAGAGCGACGTGATCGTCTATCAGCCGGTCTTCTACGACGGCAAGCTGTTCGGGTGGACCAGCGCCATCTGCCACGAACCCGACCTCGGCGGGTCCGGGCTCGGTTCGTTCGACCCGTCGGCGAAGGACGTCTTCTCCGAGTCGTTGCCCACCCCGCCGATCAAGGTGGTCCGGGACTACGAGCTGCAGCGCGACGTCGCCGACGCCTGGGTGCGGCGGTCGCGGGTGCCGATGCTCGTCGGGCTCGACCTGCGCGCGAAGATCGGCGCCAACACCGTCGGCCGCAACCGTCTGCTCGCGGTGATCGAGCAGTACGGCGCCGACACCGTCAAGGCCGTGATGAAGCGGATGATGGCCGACGCCGAGGGCCGACTGCGCGGCAAACTCGACTCCTTGCCGGACGGCACGTGGAAGGCCACCGGCTACCAGGACCAGTCCCACACCGGCGACCGCGGAATCCACAAGATCACCGTGGCGATGACGAAGACCGCGGACCATCTCACGTTCGACTTCACCGGCACCGATCCGCAGACCGGTGTCATCAATTGCACGTACGCCGGCATGCGCGGCGGCGTGATGCTCGCCCTCCTGCCGATCCTTGCCGGCGACATCCCCTGGTCTGCCGGCGGGCTGATGCGCTGCTTCGATCTGGTCTCCGAGGAGGGCACGATCAACAACGCCACGTTCCCCGCCGCGGTCAGCCGTGGACCGATCGGCCCGGCCTGGCTGACCGGGACGCTGATCGCCGAATGCCTGTCCCAGATGCTCGACCGTTCCGTCGATCTCGGCAAGAGCGTGCAGGCCGCGTGCTGCGGCACGTGGGACACCGCGGTGATCGCCGGTCTCGACGAGCGGCCCGAGCAGTCGGTGCCATTCCTGAACATCATGATGGAACCCATGTCCGGTGGGTACGGCGCCCGCCCGACCGCCGACGGCATGGACACCGGTGGCCTGTTCTGCATCCCGATGGGCCGGATCCCGGACACCGAGATGACCGAATTCCTCTACCCGCTGCTGACGCTGTGGCGCCGGGAGGAACCCGACTCCGGCGGGCCGGGACGCCAGCGCGGCGGTGTCAGCGCCTCGATCGCCGTCACCCCGTACGGCACCAGCCTGCCGATGGGACTGGTCCTGGCGTCCGCGGGCAAGGCCGTCGCCCAGAACAACGGACTCGCAGGCGGCTACCCCGGCAACACCGGGGTAGAAGTGCTTGCCCGTGACACCGGCGTCGTCGAGCAATTCGCTGCCGGTCGCATCCCGGGCTCGCTGGACGACCTCGGCGGCGGTCGCGAATTCGGCGCCTGCTACGCCGAAAGCTACGTCGCCCCAGGCGAAGTGCTCTACATGCACTGGCAGGGCGGCGGTGGATACGGTGATCCCCTGCTGCGCGATCCGGCCGCGGTGGCCGCCGACGTCCGCGAGGGCAAGGTCACCGAACACGGTGCCGAGACCGTCTACGGTGTCGTTCTCGCCGACGGTGACGCCGATGAGGTGCGTACCTCGGATCGGCGGGACGAGATGCGCACGGAGCGCCGGGATCGCTCCGGCGGAACCCCGGCGGATGCACCCGTGGTCGACCTCGCCGGGGCGCGCAGGCTCGACGACAACCTCGCCGAGGTCACCGTCGGAGACACCCGGGTGATCGCGTGCGCCCAGTGCGGACGCCTCCTCGCCGACGAGAAGAACAGCACCTCCCTGGATCTGGCGCGGTTCGAGGGCCCGTCGTCGACGGCCGGACCGCAGGTCACGTCCGATCCGGCGGAGTACGTGGACACCCCCGTCGTCTTCCGGCAGTTGTGCTGCCCCGGTTGCTGGACTGCCGTCTACTCCGGCATCGTGCCCGCCGATCACCCCGATCACGCCCTCGATGTGGCCCGGCTCCTGCCCGCGGTGGCGGAGCGGTGACATTCCGGGCACTCGCACTTTTCCGGGTAATCGCACAATGGAGGGAAGGAGGGCAGCGGTGACATTCTCGGACTGGGGCGGACGCCTCGTCACGTTCCCCGACGACCGGGCCTCCCGCTATCGCGACAGCGGGGCGTGGAGCGACGACCCCACCGGGCGGCGGCTGCACCAGATCGCCATCCGGTTCCCTGATCGGCCTGCGGTGATCAGCGCGGAAGGTTCGATGAGCTACGCCGAGTTGGACAGGCGCACCGACGAGATCGCGGCCGGACTGCTCGGGCTCGGACTCCGCCGACTCGATCCGGTGATCTTCCAGCTGACCAATCGGCTCGAGACGGTCCTCGCGTGGTACGGGTGCATCAAGGCCGGGCTCGTCCCCGTCGCGACTCTGGCTGCGCACCGCATGCACGAGATCGGGCACGTCAGCCGCACGGTCGGCGCCGTCGCCCACCTCGTCGAGGCCGGACTGCCCACGTTCGACCTCGTCGAATTCGCCCGCGAGCACGCCGACGGCCACCCCAGCCTCCGGCATGTCATCACCGTCGGAGACGGGGCGGGCGCCGGCGAGCCGGACGTGGTTCGACTCGAGGACCTCGGGGCCGGCACCGATCCCGGTGCCGCTCGGGCCGTCGTCGAGGAGATCGAGGCGCAGATCGATCCGCTCGACGTCGCCGCGTTCCAGCTGTCCGGCGGCACCACCGGTGTCCCCAAGGTCATTCCACGCATCCATGCCGAGTACTGGAACAACGCTCGGATGTACGCGCAGCGCCTCGGGTGGGACCGGGACAGCCGGGTGGCGCACCTGATCCCGATCATCCACAACGCCGGAATCTCGTGCGGGCTGCACGCGGCGCACTCGGTCGGGGCCTGCCTGGTGCTGGCCACCGCCGATGCACCGACGGCCTTCGAGTTGATGGCGAAGGCGCAGGCGACCGAAGTGCTCATCGGACACGGCCACTACCAGGCGGTGCTGGGCCCGGACTTCGACAAGGCACGGGAAACGCTGCGCCGCGTCGTCCTGTCCGGCGCCAAGGTCCCCGCCGAGTTGTTCGACCGCGTCGACGACGGGGCCGGGCATTGGGCGGGCCAGTTGTTCGGGATGTCCGAGGGACTGTTCACGGTGACCCCGCTCGACTCCCCCGCGCGGGCCCGCCTGGCCACGGTGGGCACACCGATCGCCTCCGACGACGAAATTCGCATCCTCGAACCCGGCGGCGAGAGCGAACTCGCCGACGGTGAGGTCGGTGAATTGTGTTGCCGCGGGCCGTACACCATCCCCGGCTATTTCGACGCGGCCGAGCACAACGCGGCCGCCTTCACCCCCGACGGCTTCTACCGCACCGGAGATCTCGCCGCGATCACCGTCATCGACGGCGAGCGGTACCTGTCGATCGAGGGCCGCATCAAGGACCTCATCAACCGGGGCGGTGAGAAGGTCAACGCCGAGGAAGTCGAACTGCTCCTCCTCGAGCACCCCGGCATCGCGGATGTCGCGGTCGTCGCCATGCCCGATCCCCGCCTCGGCGAGAAGACGTGTGCGTATCTGATCGCGAGCGACGGGGAAGATTTGCCGCTCAACGAGATTCAGGAGCACCTCGCGAAACTCGGCGTGGCCAAGTTCAAGTGGCCGGAACGACTGGAGTGGGTGCCCTCCCTGCCTCACACGAACGTGAACAAGATCGACAAGAAGCGGTTGCGTGCGGAGATCGCGGCGAAACTCCTCGCCGAAGCGGACGCGCCCCGCGCGGTCGTGTAGGGCCGCAGCGCGAATCGACTGCGGATCAGCACTTTCGGGGCATGCCTGCACAGGTGTGCCCCGAAAGTCGTTCATCCGCTTTCGCCGCTGCCGGATTGACCAATCGACATATGCGTAGAATAATCAACACAAACGTTACATAGACTGGAGTCAGCCCATGAACCTCGAGCGAGTCGCAGTGATCGGCGGCGGCCCCGGCGGTCTCTACGCCGCGAGACTGCTCAAGCGCAGCCACCCGGACGCCGAAGTGACCGTCTACGAACAGAGTTCCCCGGACACGACATTCGGATTCGGTGTCGGTCTGGCCTCCCGAACCCAGCGCAACCTCCGCGACGCCGACGCCGACTCGCTCGACGCGATCGTGGCCGCCGCTCACCCGCACGAGATGTCGATGCAGGTCGGGAGCGAGGTCGCCCGCCTCGCGCATGGCGATCTCCTCGCGATCGCGCGCACGACGCTGCTCGCGGTGCTGCAACAGCACGCCCAGGACGCCGGTGTGCACTTGCGCTTCGGCGAACGGCGCGAAGCCGCGGACCTCGACGCGGACCTTGTCATCGCGGCGGACGGGATCAACAGTGCCACCCGCACGCAACTCACCGACGAGTTCGAACCCCGAATCGACACCGGCGCCGGACTGTATCTGTGGTGCGGAACCGACTTCGCTCTCCCCAGTGCCATCTTCGTCCCGGTCACCACCGAACACGGCACGTTCGTCGCCCACGCCTACCCGTACGCTCCGGACCGCAGCACCTTTCTCATCGAAACCGATGAAGCCACTTGGCGGCGAGCCGGATTCGACGTCTCCACCGATCGCACCGCACCCCAGGGCAGCGACGAGGTCTCATTGCAGTACCTTCAGGACGCGTTCGCGGAGACGCTGCAGCATCATCGGCTCATCGGAAACCGGACGAAGTGGATGCGGTTCCGCACCGTCGGCTGCACGCGCTGGCACAGCGGCAATGTCGTGCTCCTCGGCGACGCCGCCCATACCGCGCACTACTCGATCGGATCCGGCACCAAACTCGCGATGGAGGACGCCATTGCGCTCGACCGCGCCCTGACGAGCGCGTCGAACCTCGACGATGCCCTGACCGAATACGAGCGGGTCCGCCGCCCCGCCGTCGAACACCTCCAGCAGATCGCCCACCGCAGCGAACTCTGGTGGGAATCGTTCCCGCAGCGCATGGACCTGCCCGTCGACCAGCTGATGATCGCGTACATGACCCGGGCGGGAAAGGTCGGGCTGGACCGGTTCGCCGAATCCGCGCCGGCGGTCGTGTCCCAGGGCCTCGCGAGCTACGCGAGCCGGCCCGCCGACACCGTCGCCCCCACCGACATCACGGACTGGATCCTCGACCAACCACTCGCCCACCACGGCGCGGAATTCGCCACTCGGATCGCGCCGGCAGACCTGCGCGGAGCATCCACGACGGCAGCTGTCGCCGTCGCGTGCGCCTCCGCCTGGAGCGCGGAGGCCGACGCCGTCGTCGAGAACGCACCGCAGGCGGAGACGCTGTGGCTCACCGGACCGGACTCCCGCGCCGCCGTGCTGAACCGTCTCGACCTCGCCGAACGGCTGCGGCGGGCCACTTCGGCGACCATCGTCGTCGAGGCCCCTGCGGCGCACCGTGCGGATGTGGCGGCGGGCCTGGCGAGCGCACGAGCGCACCTCGCGTTCTTCACCGAACCGGCATCCACCGAACCCGAGCCGGTCATGTCCGGCACCCGAGCACCGGCATGACTGCGCGGACCGCATCCGGCTCCCACTATCCTTCGGACATGACACGTGAGCAGGCCACGCCCGGCCGGCGAGGCCGCGGCAAGGCAACGGCCGGCCCGGCAGCGCAGCCCACCGAGGACAGCGCCGCCGGTCGCAATCCCCGGCGTGAGCTGGTCGAGAAGCAGATCATGGAACAGGCCACCCGCCTGTTCGCCGAGCGGGGATTCGCCAGCACCACCCTGCAGGACATCGCCGACGCCACCGGTCTGACCCGGCCCGCCCTTTACCACTACGTGGCCAACAAGGATGAACTGCTCTCACGGCTCGTCAGCGAGAGCACCGAAACTCCCGCTGCCCTGCTGCACGAGATCAACGAGCGCACCGAACTCGGCCCCACCGAGAAACTGCGCGAAATGGCGGTCGCCATCGCCATGCACCAAGGGGAGAACCCCGACCGGTTCAGGCTGATCATCCGATCCGAAGCGGAACTTCCGGAAGACATCGCGCGAAGGTACCAGCAGAGCCGACGGCACGTGCTGAAGGAATTCATCACCGTCATCGAAGACGGCATCAAAGCCGGCGAGATGCGTCCGGTCGATCCGAGGACTTCGGCACTCGGCATCATCGGCATGCTCAACTGGATCGCCTGGTGGCACCAGCCGGGGAAGGAGGACGACGACCGCGCCGTCGCCGCTCAACTCGCGGACATGGCTTTGCGCGCCGTCGTTCACGAAGAGTCCACCCCGACCGGGCTCGAAGGACCCGCACGGGCCATCGCGCTGCTCCGGCAGGACCTCAACTACCTCGAACGACTCCTCGAGAGCACGCCGAACACCCCGGGCGACGACGCGGACGGCTGAACGGCAACCCGCTTGGCTGAGTGGAGGAAACTCAGATGCGGGCCAGGCCCTCGGCGGCGGCCTCGGCGGCGACCAGCGCGGTCTCGGCCCACCACCGGTCGCTGAGGACTTCGACCTCTACGAGTCCCCGATAGCCGGCGCGCTCGCACTGGGCGACGAAACCGGTCATGTCGATGCAGCCCTCGCCGGGCATGCCGCGGCTGCTCAACTCACCGTGGATGGGGGTGACCCAGTCGGCGAGCTGGACGGAGAACAGCTTGTCGCCGGCCCGGGCGATCTGTTCCGGCAGCGCCGCGTCCCACCACACGTGATACGAGTCGATCCCGATCCCCACCAGGTCGGAGTCGATGGACTCGACCAGATCGTTCGCCTCCTGCAGCGACGTGATGACGGATCGGCTCGACGCCATCATCGGGTGCATCGGTTCGACGGCGAGCCGCACGCCTGCCGCTCGCGCGTAGGGCTCGAGTTCGGCGATGCCGTCCCGGACCTGCAGGCGGGCGCCGGCGAGGTCACCGTAGGCGGCGCCGCACACCAGGTACAGGCAGTCCGCGTCAAGGGCGTGCGCCTGGTCGACGGCAAGGCGGTTGTCGTCCACGGCTTTTCGCCGCAGCGAAGCGGTCGGTTGCGGGAACATCCCGCCGCGGCAGACGCTGCTGACCCGCAGCCCCGACTGCCGCAACCGGGTGGCCGCCGCGGTCAGGTCCAGGTCCTCGAGCACGTCCCGCCACAGGCCGACGCCCTCGAATCCCCACTTCTCGGCGAGGTCGGCCACTTCCGTGAATCCCGATCCCTTGACGGTGACGGAGTTGAGGCTGCACCGTGAGAGGTCCATGTCAGCGGATCCCGTGTACCGCGAAGTACGCCGAGGCGCGCGCGGCGGTGAAGTCAGGATCGGTGAACAGGCCGATCGCGTCGGCGGCGCGGACCAGTTCGGCGAGATGCGTCAGGCTGCGGCCGGTTTCGAAGCCGCCGATCATCCGGAAATGGTCCTGCTTGCCGCCCAGGTACGCCAGCCAGGCCACGCCGACCTTGTAGTACTGCGTCGGTGCGGCGAACAGCAACCGGCTCAGGGTTTCGGTGGGGCCGAGGATGTTCCGGAAGCCCTGCTCGTCGCCGTCGTCGAGGCGGGCGAATGCGGCGGAGGCGAACGGGCCGAGCGCGGCGAACGCCCCGAGGAGGGCGTCGCTGGTGTGGGTGCCGTCGCCGGCGATCAGGTCGACGTAGTTGTAGTCGTCGCCGGTGAACACCCGCACACCGTCGGGCATCCGACGCCGCAGCGCGATCTCGAGCGCCGGGTCGAGCAGCGACACCTTGATGCCGCGCACCCGTTCGCGGTGGTTGTCGATGATCTGCAGGACGGTGTCCATCGCCGTCGTCGGGTCCGCGGACCCCCAGTAGCCGACGAGTGCGGGGTCGAACACCGAACCCAGCCAATGGAGTACGACCGGCCGGGTGGCGGCCGACAGCACTGCGTCGTAGACGGAGAGGTAGTCGTCGGGGCGGCTCGCTGCCCGGGCGAGGTGCCTGCTGGCCATCAGCACCACCTCGCCGCCGGCGGATTCGATCGCTTCGACCTGCTCGAGGTAGGCGTCGCGGATCTCCTCCAGCGTGGGCGAATCCGTCTTCAGTTGATCGGTGGCGACACCGACGACGACCCGGCCGCCGACCGACTTCGCGTCGTTGAGGGTGCGGACCGCGAGTTCGCGCGCGCCGGCCCAGTCGAGCCCCATTCCGCGTTGCGCGGTGTCCATCGACTCGGCCACCCCGAGCCCCAGCGACCACAGGTCGTGGCGCAGTTGCAGGGTGGCGTCCCAGTCGATCTGGTCTGCGGCGTTCTCGGCGGACGCGCGCAGCGGATCCGCGACCACGTGTGAAGCCGCGTACACCGCCCTGCTGGTCGGCGCCGTGGACCGGGTGTTCAGCCGGGCGGGCTCGCCGAACGCGAGTGTGTGGGTGGAGCCGTCGGAGGTGGGAAGGGCGATCGAGGCCATACAAACTCCTGAAATCGTTTTCTTGCTGAAGTGAAACCCACCATATACGCTGATGAACATCGAGGTCCAGGTTAAATAGGGATCAGATATCGGAATGAAAGCATTTTCTAGCGCGTTGCAGGGCCCCTATGGTCACCTCGCCGCGCGGCATCGGAAGGGAGCCACGACGTGGGCGCAACAACACAGGGCAGCGGGGTGACGACCCTGAGCGGAAAGGCCGCCATCGTCACCGGCGCGGCCGGAGGAATTGGATCCGCAATCGCCAGGGCGCTCGCGGCGCAGGGCATCGTGGTGGTGGGTGTCGACGCCGACCCGAAGATCACCGAGGTCATGGACGGGATCGGTGGGCACGGGCTGTGCGGGGATCTCACCGATTCCGCCTTCAGCGCATCCGCCGTCGACCTCGCCCAGCAGGTGGCCGGGAGTCTCGACATTCTGATCAACGCGGCAGGCATCCAGCTGCGGACCCCCGCGATCGATGTGGAGGAGGACGGCTGGCAGCGGCTGGTCGACGTGAACCTCTCGGCCGTGTACCGGCTGACCCGGCAGGCGATGAAATCGCTGATCGCGTCGGGCGGCAGTGTCGTCAACATCGCCTCGCTGTCCGCCGACCGCGCGGTGCCCGGCATCGTGCCCTACGGCGCGACCAAGGCGGCGCTCACTCAACTCGGCAAGGGACTGGCGGTCGAACTCGGACCGCAGGGCGTGCGCGTGAACACGATCGCGCCGGGCTACATCGAGACCCCGATGACCGCAGAAGTTCTCGGCCAGGAGGAGTTCCGTGCCCAGAAGCTGAGCCGGATTCCGTTGCAGCGCTTCGCCGACGGCGACGACGTTGCCGATGTCGTACTCTTCCTCGTCTCCGACGCCGCCCGCTACGTCACCGGCGTCGTGCTGCCCGTCGACGGCGGGTACTCCATCACATGACCGAGGCAACGACGATTCCGTCGGTCACCCTGAGCAACGGGGTCGTGATGCCGGCCATCGGATTCGGGGTGTTTCAGATTCCCGACGACGCCATGGACGCGACCGTCCGGCACGCACTGGAGGCCGGGTACCGGGCCTTCGACACCGCTCCGATGTACGGCAACGAGCGCTCCCTCGGCCGCGCCCTGACCGATTCCGGTGTGCCCCGCGAGGAACTGTTCGTGACCACCAAGGTCTCCAACGAGGACCAGGGCTACCAGTCAACCCTCGACGCCGTCGAGAAGAGCGTCGCCCGCCTCGGTCTGGATTACGTGGACCTGTGCCTGATCCACTGGCCCGCCCCCGCTCGCGACGCGTACCTGGACACGTGGCGGGCACTCGAACACCTCCACGCCGCCGGACGGATCCGGGCGATCGGCGTCTCGAACTTCCAGGCCGATCACCTGGACCGGCTGATCGAGGTCGCCGCCGTGCGTCCGATGGTGAACCAGATCGAAATACATCCACTCCTTCCCCAGCAGTCGATGGTGGAACTGCATCGGAGTCTGGGCATCCGCACCCAGGCGTGGGCACCGCTTGCCCGTGGCCGGTTGCAGGAGAACCCGGTACTCACCGAACTCGCACGCCGGCACGACGTGTCCCTCGCTCAGCTCGTGCTGCGGTGGCATCTGCAACGCGGCTCCATACCTCTGCCGAAATCGTCTTCGCCGGAACGGATGCGCGCGAACATCGACGTGTTCGACTTCGCGCTCGACGCCGACGAGATCGCGCAGATCTCCGCACTGGGCCGGAACGAGAGAACGGGGCCCCACCCCGACGACGTCAACTGAACCAGGGCCCAGCCCTCGCGCCGACGAGATTGTCCCGCCCCGGAGTCCCTTCCTCGTTACCATCGTCGAGAGCGCAGGAGGAACCGAGTGAGTCAGCTGCTGAGAGTCCAGAACTTCAACGTGTCGCGAGACGGGTTCGGTGCCGGTGACGGCCAGAGCCTCGAGAGGCCGTTCGGTCATGCCGACCCCGGTGTCCTGTTCGCGTGGGCGGGTGCCACGGCCAGTTGGCCCATGCGCACCGATCCCGGCGGGAGCCGCGGCCTCGACGACTACCTCACTCGGGACTACGACCGCAATATCGGCGCCGAGATCATGGGCCGTAACAAGTTCAGCCCGCATCGCGGGCCCTGGGAGGATCACGAGTGGCGTGGCTGGTGGGGCGACGAACCCCCGTTCCATACCCCGGTATTCGTGCTGACCCACCACGTCCATCCGTCGTTCACGCTCTCCGACACCACGTTCCACTTCGTCGACACCGATCCGGCCACGGTCCTCGAGCAGGCGCGGGAGGCGGCGCAGGGTAAGGACGTCCGGCTCGGCGGCGGGGCCACCACCATCCGGGAGTTCCTCGACGCCGACCTCGTCGATACTCTGCATGTGGTGGTCTCGCCGATCGAACTCGGATCCGGGGCGCAACTGTGGGAATCTCCCGACGACCTGCTCGACCGGTTCCACTGCGACGTCGTGCCCAGCCCGAGCGGCGTCACCCACCACCTGTTCTGGCGAAAGTGACACGCGGCGCACTTCGATAAGGTTGAGAGATGAGGGCCCTACTCGTCCTGCTCTCGGTGCTGCTCGCCGTCGTCGTGGCGGGCTGCTCCGGCGGTGAAGATTCACCGTCGACGGGCGGTGACACCACCGGCACCAAGATCGAGGTCGGCGGCGGCGACGCCCTGCAGTGGGGCGACGGCGAGTACGGGGTGGTGCTGGCGCACGGTGCCGTCTTCGACGCCGCCAGCTGGGAGAATCAGGCCACGGCCATCGCCGACCAGGGGGCCACCGTCATCGCGGTGGAGAACATCGCGCCGGAGTCGATCGCGGCCGCCGTCGCGAAACTCCACGACGACGGGTACACCGACGTCGCGCTGATGGGCGGAAGCGCGGGCGCCGACGCGATCCTGCAATTGGCGTCGCAGCAGCCCGGACTCCCCGACCAGTTGGTGCTGCTCTCCCCCAACAAGATCGTCGACGGCCTCGGCGACGAGCCCAAGCTGTTCATCGCGAGCGAGGACGAACCCGTCGCCGACGTGTCGCAGCAACTCGCCGACAACTCACCAGGCCAGAACAACGACGTGATCCTCCTGCCCGGCTCCGACCACGGACAGAACATCTTCGACGGCGAAAACGCCGACGCGGCCATGGGTGCGATCCTCGAGCGGCTGGCCGGCTGATTCCGGCGCTGACCTCACCGGCCGATACTTCGATCCCCGGCCTCGGTGAGTGCTCGTGTGATGCTCAGTGCGGTCGTGTGCACGGCGGGCCCGACGCGCCGGATGTCGACCTTGCCGATCCACCCGGACGCCGAGACGGCGGCGACCGGTGGACCGTCGTCGACGCGGACGGCGCTGGCGACACACGCGACGCCGGGCGCCGACTCCTCGTGCTCGTACGCGATGCCGGTCGACGCGATTCGCCGGAACTGACGCACCAGTGCTCCGGGTGCGGTGATGGTGCGCGGACCCACCCGCGGCAGCCCGGCCGCAACCACGGCCTCGAACGCCGCGGGCGGTGACCCCGCGAGCAGAGCCTTGCCCACCCCCGTCGCGTGTGCGGGGAGGCGCCCACCCACGCCGGACGGCAGCCACGGCGCATCCCGCCCCGGCAGGATCTCGACGTACACCACCTCGGCGCCGTCGAGGATCGCCAGGTGCACCGTCTGCCGCGTCGCTTCCCGCAGGTCGGCGAGGAACGGCAGCGCCACCTCACGGACCGAACGTCGCCGCGACGCCCGCTCCCCGAGTTCGAACAGCCGCAGTCCGAGCCCGACCTTGGCGCCGCTGCGCTCGAGAAACCCGACGCCCTCCATCTCCTTCACCAACCGCGACACCGTCGCCTTCGGGATCCCGGTGCGCCGGGTCAACTCGTTGACACCCAGCGTCGTGTCGGTGGGTCCGAACGCCGCGAGCAGATCCGATATCCGCCGGACCACCGACGTCGGCTCGTCACCCGCCGAAGAAGTGTTCCGTTCTACGGGACTCATTCGTTGAGTATCCCCATTCCGCCCGGCACAGTACAAGCAACGACGCACACCACGTCACCAGAACGACAGACTCCGAACCCATGACCGACTGGCCCGAACCCGGTGCCGAAGAGCCACATTGCGAGGTAACTGATGGCCGCCCCCGTAGTTGATTCCCAACCGAATTCGTCGATCCAGACCGCCGCGGAGCGGCTCACCGCCGCAACCGCACGACCGTGTGCGCCCGTGCGGGACCTGCTCGGGACCACCGACATCGGCGCTGCGTACGCCGTCCAGCAACTGCTGACCGACCAGCGTCTCGCCGCCGGGGGAACGATCACCGGCCGCAAGATCGGCTTGACCTCCCCCGCCGTACAGCAGCAGTTGGGAGTGGACCAACCGGACTTCGGGGTGCTGTTCGCCGACATGGACGTCACCGCTTTGCCCGAGGTGCCCAGCGCCCGGTTGCTGCAGCCGAAGGCCGAGGCCGAGATCGCGTTCGTGCTCGGCGCCGACCTCATCGACGGCGACCTCGACGACGCCCAGATCCGCGCCGCCGTCGCCCGCGCCGCCGCCGCGCTGGAGATCGTCGACTCCCGGATCGCCGACTGGGACATCACCATCACCGACACCGTCGCCGACAACGGCTCCTCCGGGTTATACGTCCTCGGCGACAACTGGCTCACCCTCGACGAATTCGAACCCCGCGACGTCGTGATGCAGCTGTACTCCGGCGACGAACTGGTCTCCGAGGGCACCGGCGCCGCCTGCCTCGGCGACCCCCTCGCAGCCCTCGCCTGGCTCGCCCGCACCGCCCGCGACTACGGGCAACCGCTCCGCGCCGGGCAGGTCATCCTCTCCGGCGCCCTCGGCCCCATGGTCCCCACCCCACCCGGCACCACCGTCCGCGCCGAACTGTCCACCCTCGGTACCGTCACCGCCACCTTCTCGAAGGACACCCACTCATGAGCGACACCCCCACCATCAAGGTCGCGATCATCGGCTCCGGCAACATCGGCACCGACCTGATGATCAAGGTCCTGCGCAACTCCGACATCCTCGAGATGGGCGCCATGGTCGGCATCGACCCGAACTCCGACGGCCTCGCCCGCGCCGCCCGCCTGAACGTCCCCACCACCGCCGACGGCGTCCAGGGTCTGATCGGTCTCGACAACTTCGCCGACATCGACATCGTCTTCGACGCCACCTCCGCAGGGGCCCACCGGTCCAACGCCGCCGCCCTCGCCCCCTACGGCAAGAAGCTGGTGGACCTGACCCCGGCCGCGATCGGCCCGTACGTGGTGCCGCCGGTCAACCTCGAGCAGCACCTCGACGGGGACGTCGACAACGTCAACATGGTCACCTGCGGCGGGCAGGCCACCATCCCCATGGTCGCCGCCATCTCCGCCGTCACCCCGGTCGCCTACGCCGAGATCGTCGCGTCCATCGCGTCGAAGTCCGCCGGCCCCGGCACCCGCGCGAACATCGACGAATTCACCGAAACCACGTCGCACGCCATCGAACAGGTCGGCGGCGCGGCCCGCGGCAAGGCGATCATCGTCCTCAACCCCGCCGAACCACCCCTGCTGATGCGCGACACCGTCCTCGCCCTCATCGGCGACGCCGACCACGACGCCATCCGCGCCTCGATCACCGAGATGGCCGCCCGCGTCGCCGAGTACGTTCCCGGATACCGGCTCAAGCAGGACGTCCAGTTCACCCCGATCCCCGACGGCGAACCCGTCCACACCCTGCTCCCCGGCGGCGCCGGCCCGGTCACCACCAAGGTGTCGGTGTTCCTCGAGGTCGAGGGCGCCGCCCACTACCTGCCCGCCTACGCCGGCAACCTCGACATCATGACCTCCGCCGCCCTGCGCACGGCGGAATCCATCGCCCGACGCATCCAGAACACGATCCCCGCGGAGGTCGCACGATGACCAAGCTCTACATCCAGGACGTCACCCTGCGTGACGGCATGCACGCCGTCCGGCACCGCATCACCCCCACCGACGTCGGCACCATCGTCGCCGCCCTCGACGCCGCCGGGGTCGACGCCATCGAGGTCGCGCACGGTGACGGTCTCGCCGGCGGCTCCCTCAACTACGGGCCCGGCTCCAACACCGACTGGGAGTGGATCGAGGCCGCCGCCGACAACCTCACCCACGCCACCCTGACGACCCTGCTGCTGCCCGGTATCGGCACCATCGCCGAACTCGAACAGGCCCACAAGCTCGGGGTCCGCTCCATCCGGATCGCCACCCACTGCACCGAGGCCGACGTCGCCGCCCAGCACATCACCAAGGCGCGCGAACTCGGCATGGACGTCTCCGGGTTCTTGATGATGAGCCACATGACCCCCGCCGACAACCTCGCCAAGCAGGCGAAGTTGATGGAATCGTATGGGGCGCACTGCGTGTACGTCACCGACTCCGGTGGCCGACTCACCATGAATGGTGTCCGTGACCGGGTCCGCGCCTACCGCGACATCCTCGACCCCGGCACCCAGATCGGGATCCACGCGCACGAAAACCTGTCGCTGTCCGTCGCGAACAGTGTCGTCGCCGTCGAAGAAGGCGTCACCCGCGTCGACGCCTCCCTCGCCGGGCACGGCGCCGGCGCCGGCAACTGCCCGATCGAGGCGTTCATCGCCGTCGCCAACCTCCACGACTGGGAGCACGGGTCCGACCTGTTCGCACTGCAGGACGCCGCCGACGACCTCGTCCGGCCCCTGCAGGACCGGCCCGTCCGCGTCGACCGGGAAACCCTCACCCTCGGCTACGCCGGCGTCTACTCCAGCTTCCTCCGGCACGCCGAAACCGCTTCGAAGAACTACGGCATCGACGTCCGCACCATCCTCCAGGAAGTCGGCCGGCGCGGCCTCGTCGGCGGACAGGAAGACATGATCACCGACATCGCCCTCGATGTGCTTCGCACCCGTGAGTACTTGTTAACCACGGGCGGTTGATAAGTACTCACGGGCGCGAAGCGCACGGCGTGCCGCCCACCACCTCCGCCGCGTGGTGAACGGCACGCCCGCAGGCGACGCGCAGACCCTGTTCCCAGTCCAGGGTCGTGCAAGGCGCGCCGCCGGGCTGTTGGGTACTCGATCTACAAGGCGCCGAGCGCCTCACAGGCCTTCCGCACACCTTCGCCGTAGGCGGGATCGGCCTGGGTGCAGTTGGCGATGTGGCGTTCGATGACGTCGACCGACGCCCCGGTGATCGCGCGGGCGGTGTTCTCGAAAAGCACAGTCTGCTGCTCGGCGTTCATGCTGCGGAAGAGGTTGCCGGGCTGTTCGAAGTAGTTGTCGTCGTCGGCCCGATAGTCGAACCGGTCGGCGACGGCACCCACTCCGAGCGGCGGTTCGGCGTAGCTGGGCTGATCGGCGAAACGGCCGTGGGAGTTGGGTTCGATGCTCGGGATGCTGCCCTGATTGCCGTCCACTCGCATCGCGCCGTCACGGTGGAAGGAATTGACGTGCGCCGCGCCTCTCGGGCAGTTGACCGGGATCTGGTGATGGTTGACGCCGAGGCGGTAGCGGGCGGCGTCGCCGTACGAGAACAGTCTGCCCTGGAGCATGCGGTCCGGGGAGAATCCGATGCCGGGAACGATGTTCGCCGGGGAGAACGCCGCCTGTTCGACGTCGGCGTGGTAGTTCTCCGGGTTGCGATTGAGTTCGAGTTCACCGACCTCGATGAGGGGGTAATCCTTCTTCGACCACACCTTGGTGAGGTCGAAGGGATGGTAGCGGTAGGTCTGGGCGTCGGCTTCGGGCATGATCTGGACGGAGAGGGTCCACTTCGGGTAGTTGCCCTCCTCGATCGCGTTGAAGAGGTCGCGCTGCGCCGACTCGCGGTCGCCGGCGACGACGACGGCGGCTTCCTCGTCGGTGAGGTTCTTGATGCCCTGCTGGGTGCGGAAATGGAATTTCACCCACGTGCGTTCCCCGGCGTCGTTGACGAACGAGTAGGTGTGTGAGCCGAATCCGTGCATGTGACGGTAACCGTCGGGAATGCCGCGGTCGGACATCACGATGGTGATCTGGTGCAGGGCCTCGGGGAGATTGGTCCAGAAGTCCCAGTTGTTCTGCGCCGAACGAAGGTTGGACTTCGGGTCGCGCTTGACCGCATGGTTGAGATCGGGGAACTTGAGAGGGTCGCGGAAGAAGAAGACGGGGGTGTTGTTGCCCACGACGTCCCAGTTGCCCTGTGCGGTGTAGAAGCGGACGGCGAAGCCGCGGATGTCGCGTTCGGCGTCGGCGGCACCCCGCTCGCCTGCGACGGTGGAGAATCGCAGGAAGATCTCGGTCTGTTTGCCGACTGCGGAGAAGACGTCGGCGCTGGTGTGCGCGGTGATGTCGTGGGTGACGCGGAAGGTGCCGAAGGCGGCGGACCCTTTGGCGTGCATCCGACGTTCGGGGATGACTTCGCGGTCGAAGTGCGCGAGTTTCTCGAGAAACCAGACGTCCTGCAAGAGCATCGGACCGCGTGCGCCGGCGGTGAGACTGTTCTGGTTGTCGGGTACCGGTGCACCGGCGACGGTGGTGAGTCCGTTGGGGTTGGTCATCGATTTCTCCTGTCTGTCACCCGGGGCTGGTCGGGTGAATGCGGTTCGGCGAGAGCATCCCTCAGGACAGCGCGCGATGGTGTCTCAATTTGACATCCCGCGGCCGTCGAAAGTCACGTTCACCGGATCTCTCCGGACGGTCCGACCAGGTGGCGCAAACTCGTGTTCCGGTTAATAAGTACTCACGGGCGCGGAGCGCCTGCCTGGATGTGACAGTCGTCTCACACTGAGACGGTCGAGAGCTGGGTCACACGGTTGAATCAATCGCACACCGTCCCCCACAGCCGGCACCCGGCCGGCTCTTGATCCAGGAGGCGCACATTGAGTAGGCAAAGCCTGACAAAGGCCCACGCGAAGATCACCGAACTGTCCTGGGATCCGACATTCGCAACCCCGGCCACCCGGTTCGGCACCGACTACACCTTCGAGAAGGCTCCGAAGAAGGATCCTCTCAAGCAGATCATGCGGTCCTACTTCCCGATGGAGGAGGAGAAGGACAACCGCGTGTACGGCGCCATGGACGGTGCCATCCGCGGCAACATGTTCCGCCAGGTGCAGCAGCGGTGGCTCGAATGGCAGAA
>NZ_WXYH01000339.1:0-51212 GCF_009872365.1 Rhodococcus sp. T7 | reverse complement strand
CGGCTATTCCGGGGGCGGCATGGCCAGCGCGTGGGCGGCGGCGCTGGCCCCGACCTACGCGCCGGAGCTGAAACTCGACGCGGTGGTGGCGGGTGGGATTCCCGCGGACCTCGAGCAGATGGCCCTGGGTCTGGGGTTCAATCCGCATCCGGGGTTCGGGCTCGCGTTCGCCGCCGCGATCGGTTTGGAACGCGAATACCCGGAGCAGCTGCCGATCTCGTCGCAGCTCAACGAGACCGGGCTGTGGCTGCGCGAGTGGATGTCGAACGAATGCCGCCGGTTCCTGCTGTTCCACGGCGCCTTCCGCAGCGCGGGACAGCTGGCCGCGTCCACCAGCCTCATGGCGAGTTCGGGTGCGCACCAGGTGTTGCGCGAGAACAGCCTGCGCTACTTCGAGGGTGTTCCGACCGCGCCCCTCTACCTGTGGCACGGGACCCTCGACGGGCTGACGCCGTTCGATTCGATCGCGGAGACCGCGCACCGCTATTGCGCTGCCGGCGCCCGGCTGACGTTCGTGCCGTACGAGATATCCGAGCACATGACGACGGCAGTGGTGGGCTTTCCGGACGCGTACGAATACGTGGCCGCACGATTCCGCGGCGAACCGGCGCCCACCCGCTGCTGACCCGTCAGGTCAGACGCCGCCGCCCGCTCTCTTCGGCGCACCCGGCCGGACGGGCGTGTTCCCGCTCATCTCGCGGGCGATGAAATCCTCGATGTCGAACAGGTTGTCGCCGGCACGCTCGACGATCGTCAGGAGCGTGTGCATGTCCGAGACCTCCTCGACCTGTTCCTCGAGGAACCACTGGATGAACCGCTCGCCGAGGTAGTCGCCGCTCTCGCGGGCCGTGCGGGCGAGCTTGGTGATCTGCTCCGTGACGGCGCGTTCGCGCTCCACCGCGAGTGCGACGGGGGCGCGCACCGAGTCGAAATCGGTGACCACGTCGTCGATGCCGGTGACTTTCACCTCGAGGTTGTTGTCGATCAGGTACTGGATCATCATCATCGCGTGGCCGCGCTCCTCGGCGGCCTGCGAATAGAAGCGGCGAGCCAGTTGCGGGAGAGCGTGCGAGTCGAAATAGACGGCCACCGCGATGTACTGCTGGGATGCGGTGAATTCGTTGCGGATCTGCTGCTGCAGGAGGGCATGGAACTCGCTGGGTGCTTTCGGCGCCGGTTGCGTCATGGATGTCAGTTTACGGCCGAGCGTCACGGACCGGTGGTGACAAGTTCGGCCGGGACCTGACGGTCGTTGGCCAGTGCGTCGAAGAACTGCGACGCCCGGTCGTGATCCCAGAGCAACACGTTCCCGGAGCCGTCGACGTCCTCGAAACCGCCGACGGGGACGGTCGTCGTGACCATGTCGCCCTTGACCGCCCAGGCGAGTGCGGCGAGATTCCAGATGTGGTCGCTCTCGTCGACCCGCAACGATGCGGCGGTGTCGGTGACGAGCGGCCAGACACGGAACGGGTTGAGCCACGTCGCCGGGCTGGTGGCCTTCGACATCAACGCCGCCATGAACATTCGCTGATGGTTCATCCGGTCGATGTCGGCGAGCGCGGTCGCGCGGCTGCGGACGAAGCCGAGCGCCTCCGCTCCCGCCAGTTCCTGGCAACCGGGCGCGAGGTTGATCCCCGCGAGCGGGTCGTCGATGGCGGTGTCCAGGCACATGTCGACGCCGCCGATCGCGTCGACGATGCCGGCGAATCCACCGAACCCGATCTCCGCGTAGTGGTCGATGTGCAGACCGGACGCTTCCTCGACCGTCTGGGTCAGCAGTTGCGGACCACCGAATGCGAAGGACGCGTTGATCTTGTCCTCACCGTATCCGGGGATCGACACGTACGAGTCGCGCGGAATGCTGACCATCGTCGCCGGGCCGCCGCCGCTGGGGACGTGCACCACGATGATGGTGTCGGTGCGGTCGGGGCCGCTGTTGCCGCCGGTCGACAGCTGCTGTTCCTGTTCGGGGGTCAGCCCGGTGCGGCTGTCCGAACCGACCAGCAGCCAGTTCGTGCCGGGGGTGTCGCCGATCCGGCCGGGGTAGTCGGCCAGCGCGTCGATCCGGTTCAGCGAACTGTCGAGGTAGTAGGTCATGCCAGCGAGCGCCAGGACCAGCACCAGGAACAGGATGCCGATGCGACGCCCCCAGTGCCGTGGCCGCCGGGGCCTGCGCTGCTGCGGCGGCTCCGGGGTCCGCGACGGTGCGGGCGGCGGGGGTGGTGGCGTGCGCGGGGGACGCCGGTCGGGCACCCATTGCGGCGGTGGTGGTGGCGCGTCGCGGTACGGCTGCGGCGTCTGGGTGGGTGCGTAGCCGCGCGGACCCTGCGGCGGGGCCGAGCGGGACAGCTGCGGTTCCGGGGCCTGCGACCACGCCTGCTGGGGCTGCGGCGGGGCGCCACGGCCGTCGCGGCGGATCACCTGGGTGCCTTCCTGCGGCGGCGGAGGGCCCTGACGCGGCGCGGGGTGTCGCGGGCGGGGCGCAGGAGGCCCCTGTTGCGGCGGACCCTGCGGCGGCACTCGCCGCGTTAGCGGAGGGACTCGCTGGTCAGGAGGCGGAACGCGGCGGTTCTGGGGTGGCGGCACCTGCTGCCCGCCCGGCGTCCGCCGAGGCGGACGGGGCGGCAGCGGAGGATAAGGGGCGTCGCCGGTCACCCGCACGACTTTACTGGTCCGGCCGGATTACGGAATCCAGCCGACGTGCCCTCGCAGCGCGGCGTAGCCGACGAACGCGACCGAATCGATGGTGGCGTGCGCGATCACGAGAGGCCACAACCGTCCGGTCTTCTGCCAGTACCGGCCGAACACCAGACCCATCGCGACGTTGCCCAGCCCGCCCCCGAATCCCTGGTAGAGGTGGTACGTCCCCCGCAGCAGCGCCGACGCCAGCAGCGAAGAATTCTCACTCCACCCGAGTTGCCGCAGCCGGGTGATCAGATACGCGACGACGAGCACTTCCTCCGCGCCGGAGTTCGCGATCGCCCACAGGATCAGGGCGGGCAGGCGCCACCAGTGGTCCCCGATCGTGCTGGGGACGACGGTGAGGTTGGCGCCGATCGCGCGGGCCAGCAGGTAGAAGCCGAGCCCGGGCAGACCGATGAGCGCGGCGAGCCCGACACCCTGCGTCGCGTCGGGGCGCCAGCGGAATCGGCCGAGCCCGACGTCGCGTGGGCGGACACCGCTCCGCCACAGGAGATACAGCCCCAGGGCGGCCCATGAGAGGAGTTTCACGATGCCGAGCAGCTGCCGGGCGACGTCGATGATCTGGTTCTCGGCGCGGGCGGCGTTGAGGGCGACGGCCTGGTCGGCGAGGTTGCCCGGTGTCAGCAGCGACTCGGTCAGCGACAGCAGTCCCGACAGCCCGCTCGTCCCGAACGTGACGAGCAGGACGATCGTGATCTCGATCCACAAGGCGCGGCGCTCGGTGCCGGTGGCCACCGGCGTGGCCGGTTCGGGTGCGGCCGGCTGTAGCCAGGACGTGAGCGTTGCGCGCGAGATCACGCCGCACACGCTAGCGTGCGGCGACGAAGGCCGGGTCAGCCGCGCGCGCGGAGCCCGTTCACGAACGGGCATCCCACCAGCAGACGGATCGCCCTGCTCAGGGCGACGGCGTCGTCGACCGGAGCGGAGAACGGCATCCAGATGTCGCGGTCGCCGTGGTCGTTCTCGACGCGCAGCCGCAGTCCGTACCGGTCGATGCCCAGGGGGCGGACGCGTCCGCGCCGCATGTGCGGCGGCAGTTTGCGGGACAGCATGTCGATGAGGTCGCGGTGGTCTTCGTCGAGGTGCTGGAGCCACGCCGTCTCCATCTCCCAGAAGGGGTCGGGCCGGGCGGCGAGCAGATCGTCGAGGGCGACGGGTTCGGCGCCACTCGAATCGGCGACCACCGCCGATTCGAGGCGCAGTTGCAGCAGCGTCGCATCGTGCCCGACGTCGAGAAGTCCGGGGTGCGGGTATTCGGAGGCCACCTCGTCGGCGAGGGTTCGGGTGTGTGCCTCGCACAGCGCGTGCAGGGTGCCGCGCAGCCAGACGAGCGACCGCACGGGCTCACGCAGCGCGAGCGGTGAGTTGTCGGTCAGTTCGAGCACGGCCGGGATTCCGCCGCCGCCGGCGAGCCAGGACAGCGTGGCGGCCGCCGACTCGGTGGGTACCGCGACGACGACGTCGCCGCTGGACCGGAGGTGGTGGACCGACGTGACGGTCGGCGCGCTGCCTTCGACGGCGAGTACCGCGTCCTGGGTCCGTGCGCACGAGCTACGCACACGCTCGGCGGTGGACGGACCGGTGGTCGTGACGGGCATGGAGCCTCCTTCAGGGTTCCGCGATACTGAGGTAACCCTAACCTAATGTGATGGAGTCGGCGAGGCAAGACCCCGAAAACACGCCGGTCCACGAGGCGGGCATACGGTGGGACGGTGGCCATACCCCTTTCCCTCGGTGTCCCGCGCTCCCGCGGACCGCAGTCGCTGCTCGCGGATCTGCTCAGCGGGACCGGGGACACGAGCCCGGCCGCCGGTGGCGCAGTTGGACCGCGGGTGGTCGCGGCGTCCGCGCTGCTCGACGCCGTCGGCACCGACGCCGGCCGCGTGATCGTGGGGCTCGACGTCGACCCGGCCGTTCTCCGCACCCGCGAGCAGGCTTCCTACGAAGCGGTACGCTTCCACCTCGACTGCCCGGCGGCCCAGCTCGGCGACGCGGTCGCGCTGCGGCTGCCGTCCCCGCTCGCCGTGTTCGTCTCCGCGGACGGCAGCGACGACGCAGGCCTGGCCGAGACGGCGCAGCACCTCGCGGACGCCGGCCGCATCCCGGGACTCGCGAGCGGGCACTCCATCGGCGAGGTCGCCGACTTCCTCGCCGTCCTCGCGCACGCCGACGTCGGATACGTGGCACGGGCCCGTGACACCGCCGAGGTGCTCGCGCTGCTGTCGGGGACGGTCGCGTCGCTCCGCGGCGACGACGTGCGGGCGGCGCTCGCGACCCCGGATCCCACGAGGCTCACGTCGCTGATCCCCGAGGCCGCGGAGGCCGTCCGCGAGGTCCTGCTCGGGGTCGAGGTCGACGACCCGGTGCTCGTCGCCCGTGAGCTGGCGGACGCGGGTCTGCGGTAAAACATTCACCGTCAATGCGCCGGACCGTCAACGCTCGGTGCGTAATCTCGTAGTCGTGCCAAAGATCGCGTATTTCGGACCGTCGGGAACCTTCACGGAGATGGCGCTCGCCCAGCTCGAGGCGGCGGGTGCCTTCGACGGGCCCGTCGAACGGGTGGCCGCGACAAGCCCGCCCGCCACCCTGGCCATGGTGCGTGACGGCGTCGTCGACGGCGCCGTCGTCCCCATCGAGAGCTCCGTCGAGGGGGCCGTGGTGCCCACCCTCGACACGCTCGCGCTGGGCGACCGCCTGCAGATCGTGGCCGAGACCGAACTCGACGTGGCGTTCACCATCCTCGGCGGGGCGGGCGTCGAACGGCTCGACCAGGTGCGCACCGTGCGGGCCTACCCGGTGGCGGCCGGTCAGGTGCGAATCTGGCTGGAGGAGAACTGCCCCGGTGCCCAACTCCAGACGGCGTCCTCCAACTCCGGTGCCGCCGAGGATGTCGCGAACGGCCTCGCCGACGCCGCCGTGTCCACCACCCTCGCCGGCGAACGGCTCGGGCTGCGCAGCCTCGCCGACGGGGTCGCCGACGAGAAGAGCGCCCGCACCCGATTCGTTCTGGTGACCGGGCCCACCCGGGTGCCCGCACGCACGGGCGGCGACCGCACCTCCGCCGTCCTCGAACCCCACAACACCCCCGGCTCCCTCGTCGGTGTGCTTTCCGAGTTCGCGACGCGCGGAATCGATCTCATCCGCATCGAATCGCGCCCCGTCCGCACCACCCCCGGTCTGTACCGCTTCTTCGTCGACTGCATCGGGCACATCGACGACCCTCTCGTCGCCGAGGCGTTCCGTGCGCTGCACCGGAAGTCGCACGTGCGGTTCCTCGGGTCCTGGCCCGCCGCCAACCCGAGCGGTCCGCCCCCGCCGTCCGACGGAGACGCGGCGGACTGGATCGAACGAATCCGGCAGGGAGAGAGGGAATCGTGAGCGGCAAGCTGATCCTGGTCCGGCACGGGCAGACCGAGGCGAATGTCGAGCGCAGGCTCGACACGAGGCTGCCCGGCGCCCGGCTGACACCCGAAGGGCTCTCCCAGGCGGAGCGGCTCGGAAACGACCTCGCCGCACGCGCGACGACGGCCGCCCTCGTGTCCTCGCAGGCACTGCGCGCCCGGCAGACGGCGCGGTTCGTGGAACTCGCGTCGGGCATCGCCGTCCAGGTGCGGGAAGGACTGCACGAGGCGCAGGCCGGCGAACTCGAGGACCGCAGCGACGAGGAGTCGCACAAGCTGTTCATGAAGACGTTCCACCTGTGGCACACCGGCGAACTGGACGCCCGGGTTCCCGGCGGCGAATCCGCCAACGACATCCTCGACCGGTACGTCCCGGTCGTGGATTCCCTGCGCGAGCAGTACCTCGACGACCCGGCGGCCTCGGGCGACGTCGTGCTGGTCAGCCACGGCGCCGCCATCCGGCTCGTGGCAGCACAACTCGCCGGGGTGCCCGGGCTGTTCGCCGCCAACAACCACCTGGCCAACACCCAGACGGTGGAGTTGACCCCGCTCGCGGGCGGCGGCTGGGAGTGCGTGCGCTGGGGAACCGTGGAGCCGCCGTTCGAGCACCGGGTGATCCCCGGCGCCGACGACCCGGTGGGGTGACAACAGCGACCTGATCGCCGCCGGTCGGCGTCGTTGCGCGTACCCCGGGGTTGCGCGACGATGGAGGAAACCGTCCTCGAGGAGTGACGGCGGTGGATTGGTTCGTTGGCGAAAACTATTCGCTCGGTCGGCTGCTCGTCACCGAGGGGCTCGCCGCGATCTACCTCGTCGCGTTCCTGGCCGCGAGAAACCAGTTCCGGCCGCTCGTCGGCAGCACCGGGATGCTGCCCATCCCGAAGTTTCTCCGTGCCGTCCCGTTCACGCGTTCGCCGAGCATCTTCCACCTGCACTACTCGGACCGGTTCTTCGAGGGCATCTGCTGGACCGGCGCCGGGCTGTCCCTCGCCGCACTGCTCGGTCTGACGCAGGTCGTCCCGCTCGCCGTGTGCATGCTCGTGTGGTTCGCCCTGTGGGTGCTCTATCTGTCGATCGTCAACGTCTCCCAGCTCTGGTACAGCTTCGGCTGGGAGTCGCTGCTGCTCGAGGCGGGTTTCCTGGCGATCTTCCTCGGCAACGCGTCGGTCGGGCCGCCGATCCTGGTGCTGCTGATGCTGAGGTGGTTGCTGTTCCGCCTCGAATTCGGGGCCGGGCTGATCAAGATGCGCGGCGACCGATGCTGGAAGAACCTCACCTGCCTGTACTACCACCACGAAACCCAGCCCATGCCGGGACCGTTCAGCTGGTACTTCCACCGGCTGCCGAAGCCGCTGCACCGGGTCGAGGTGCTCGGCAACCACTTCGCTCAGCTGGTGGTGCCGTTCGGGCTGTTCGCGCCGCAACCGGTCGCCGCCGTCGCCGCGACGATCATGATCGTCACCCAGCTGTGGCTGGTGGCGAGCGGCAACTTCTCGTGGCTGAACTGGACGACCATCGTGCTGGGTCTGTCCGTCATCCCGGACAGCGTGTACGAGGCGGTGCTGCCCGTCGACGTCCCGGCGGTCAGCGACTCGGCGCCCCTCCCGTTCGCCGCGCTGGTGATCGCGGTGACCGTGCTCGTCGTCGTGTTGAGCTACTGGCCGATTCGCAACCTGATCTCCCACGGGCAGCGCATGAATGCGTCGTTCAACAAATGGCACTTCGTCAACACATACGGAGCGTTCGGCAGCATCACCCGGGTGCGGTACGAGGTGATCGTGGAGGGCACGTCCGACGCCCATCTCGGCGTGCATTCCGAGTGGAAGGAGTACGGCTTCAAGGGGAAACCGGGTGACGTCAACCGGCGACCGCGCCAGTTCGCGCCGTATCACCTGCGGCTCGACTGGCTGCTCTGGTTCACGGCGATCTCGCCCGGCTACGCCGAACCGTGGTTCCGGGGTTTCGTCGAGCGGCTGCTACGCAACGACCCCGACACCCTGAAGTTGTTGCAGTACAACCCGTTCCCGGATCAGCCGCCGAAACACGTGCGTGCCCGCATGTACCGGTACGAGTTCACCACCTGGAAGGAGCGCCGCGAGACCGGTGCGTGGTGGAAGCGGCAACCGGTGTAGGTCAGCGGAGCCGGTCGGCCAGCGCCTCCAGCGCCTGCCGCAGACGTTGCGGGGTGCCGGGGCTGAGCGACGACCACGCCACCCCGTGCGCGGACACACTGGACGTGCCGACGATGCGCCCGGCCCCCGTGTCGAACACCGTGACCGGGCCGCCCACCGGATCGTATTGCCCGTCGCCGTAGACGATTCCGACGATCTCGGCGTACGTGGTGCAGCCGGCTATCGCGTTGCCCAGAGCGGTTGCGTCGACCGCGGGCACACCGAGCGCGGCGAGCGCGGCCGCGAGCGACTTGCCGTCCCCGCCCCGATCGAAGGCCTCGCCGAGTTGGACCGTGGGTGCGTTGACGACGCCGACGTTCAACGGTTCCACCGCCCCCAGCGCGCCGATCACCGGCGCGAAGATGTCGGCGCCCGCATCCTGGACGACGTACTGGTCGCCGGCCCGCAGGGCCAGCACCGACAGTGCCTCGCCCTGGGAGACACACAGTCTCGAGATGCTGCCGTCGACGTACCAGCGCACGGCGATCTCCCACAACGGCCGGGCCAGAACCCGCAGGCGGTCGGCGAGTTCGGCGTGGACCCCACCGCCCGGGAGCAGATCCCGGGCGGCGAGGGTGCCGGCGGCGCCGCGGAACGCGGCGTCCCTGGCGTCGTACGTGTCGTACCGCGGGGTGGCGTCGAGCACCACCGGCAGCACGTCGAGCGCGAGCGTGTCGACGAGGTAATCCATTTCGTCGAGGCTCAGGGTCACCGCCGGCAGGGTCGGCACGCCCTGCTGGGTGCCCAGGTCGATCACCGTCCGGACTCCCGGTGGTCGGGGGTCGCGCCGATGACCGAGGGAATGACCGTGCGCCCGTCCGAGAAGTGCTCGAAGTTCTTCAGGTAGTCGGGGGTCTCCCGCTCGTCGTCGTCCTGTGAACCGGTCGCGCGCGCCCCGCGACCGACCGACATCGGTCCGCTACCGGTGCCGCCGCGCGCCGCAGCGGCCGGGTTCACGTCGGCGCGAACGTCTCCGATCACCCCGCCGGGTGCGGCTGCCGGTGCGCCGGGCCGTGCGCCCTGGCCGCCGTCGGCCCTGCCCCAGCCCTCGGGCAGCGTCGCCCCGCCTGCCGCGCCGGCCGCGATGCCACCGACGGAGGTACGGGCCGCCGCGGCGCTGGTCGACGCGGAACCGCCGCCGTACGAGCCGCCGGACAGCATCGGCGCGCCGCCCATCATCGGGGCGGCGCCGCCACCGGTGACCGCGGACAACGCCGCGCCACCGATGTTGCTCGCCGCCGACGTGGCGGTGGAGACGGTGGTGCCCGCGATGCTGCCGACCTGCGACGCGGCCGTGGTGACGGCCGGGTTCTGGCCCGCGGCCATCAGAGCGGCCGCGGCAGCGCGCGTCGGATCGAATTCACCGTCGGACGGGATTTCGTCGAAACTCCCGACCTCCTTGGAATCGGCCTTGGTGACGATCCGAGGAGGCTGCCGGTAGGTGCGTTTCAGCGCCAGGATGTTCGACGCGGCCTCGTAACCCTCCATCACGAGCCCCGCGCGGATGTCCATCGCACGGTCGGCGGCCTCCGCGGCCGCGGCGGTGCCGTTGAGCGCACCACCCGTCGTGTACGCGGTGGCCTTCGCGGTCTTCACGGCGACGATCTCGGGAATGCTCGGCATGATGAGCGCGGCGGTGGTGTACGCGCCCGCTTCGAGGCCCGCCTTCGCGGCCGTGTCCGCGGCGAGTTCCGCGCATTCGGCCGTCCACACCGTGAACGGCGTGATCTTCGCGAGTGCCGCGACCGCGGACACACCCTGCCAGCCGGCCGCGAGTTCGGCCATCACGCGGACCAGCGTGAGGTTGGCGTCGACGAAGCTGGTGGACAGCGCCGTCCAGGCCGCGCTCGCCACGCTCAGCGGCACCGGTCCCGCGCCCGCGATGAGAGTGGTCGAGTTGACGGTTGCCCCGCGGGGCAACCAGATGACACCTGTCAGTCCCATGGTCATGTCTGATCTCCTGGTGGTTTCGAGGCGCCGGCCGTCACATGCCCGCAGCGAGGGTCGCGCCGAGCGCGACGTCCTCGGCGACATACAACGCGGCCTGGGTGCGGAGCGTGTTCGCGGTCTCGCGCATCTCGAGGATGCCCTGCGCTACAGCGGGGGTGAACGTGCTTGCGACGGTGTTGAAGTAACCGGCCGCGTGCAGGGACACCTCTTCGCTCCCGGAGGGGAGCACGCGGATGGCCGCGGAGCTGAGAGCGACCGCTGTCTCGAGACGCGCCGCGAGCGCGTCGAGTTCCACGGCGGCGGCGACGAGCGCTTCAGGTGCGACGTGCAGATCTGGCATGTGCGTCGAACTCCTTCTGACCTAGGCAGGCGGAAGGCAGTTGCCCCCCGGCAAACGAACTGCATGTGCAGCTGTCCCTACACACTTGGACGCCGCACCGCGCTCTTCGGTTCCCCCCGATCCCGAGAAATTTCTTCTCGGGAAAACCGTTCATCCCCAGCCGAGCTCGTGCAAGCGATCTTCTTCTATCCCGAAGTAGTGCGCAACCTCGTGTATGACGGTAACGGCTACCTCGTGGACGACTTCCTCCTCCGAACTGCAGATTTCGAGGATGGCGTCGCGATAGACGGTAATCGTATCGGGCAGCGATCCGCCGTAATGACTGTCCCGTTCCGTCAGGGCGATCCCGTGGTAGAGGCCCAGAAGATACGGGTCCTCGTCGTTGCGGTCGTCGACCAGGACGACGACGTTGTCGATCGCGGCCGCGAGCCGGGGTGGGATCAGATCGAGTGCGTCGCCCACCAATTCCTCGAATCGGTCGGGCGTCATGCTCACCGCCACATCAGTTCCCGGGGGGCGGGGCCGCGCCGGGGAGCGGAGTCGGCATGGACCTGCCCTCCGGGACCGGCGGCGGAGGCACGGGTGCGGCGCCGTTGATGAGGATCTCGCCCTTCGCCGAACCGGTGATGGTCGAGAAGCCGCCCGCGTCGGTCTCCTTGCCGACCGAGCAGTTCACCCGTCTGCTGCCCGCGAGCCAGCTGTCGAGTTCCAGGTTGTCCCAGAACAGCGTGAGCGTCTTGTTCCGCAGCGCGTCGGCGGAACCGAGGTACTCGTTGGCGGCCTGCGTGCACACACCCTCGAGATACTTGTCCTGATCCTCGACGGACGGCATCGACGACGGGAACTGGGTGGCCAGGTCGACGACGGAGATCACTTCGAAGGCATGGGGTTGCGCGCAGTCGACGGGATCGGTCGGCACGTTCTGATTGATCCCGATGCACGTGCCCGGGTCCCAGATGTTGGATTGGTCCTGCTCGGCCACCTTCCCGGTGAACGGCAGCAACGTTCCTGCCGTGCTGGAGAATTGGAGGCCGCACCGCAGGGTGCGTTCGCCCGCCGCCCAGCCGGATTCGCTGGGGAACATCAGGCCCACACTGAACTTGCCGTACGGATCGAACTTCGCGCCGAGATAGGAGTCGACGGCGGGCACGCAGTGCTCGTCCCGCAGCGCGGCGAACCGCAGCGCACCCGGGTAACGCGAACCCGGACCGAACTCGGCGCCCGGATACACGCTGAGATCCAGCGGCGCTGCCACCTCGAACCGGTGCTCGTCCGCGCAGTCGACCTTCGCGACGTCCTTCCGGTCTTCCTGGGGGTCGTTCGACGGCGTCCAGTCGAGGCAGTCGCCCGCCGTCGCCGAAGAGAACGCGTCGCCCTCCGCCGAACCCGTCACCTGAGGTCCGGCACCCGGCGAATGCGCGGGGAGGTTCTCGCTGCGGTTGAAACCGCCGGCGATCGCGACCGTGGCGATCGCCGCCACCACGGCACCTGCCGCGACGGCCGCGAGCGCGCGACGCGTCGTGGTCGCGGACATGCTGCGGGGCGCCTTCTCCGGTTGCCCGGCATTCTGCGGCTGGGGGTCGGCGCCGTTCGACTGATCTGAGGACATCGATTTCCATAATGCCTGTTCCGATCGAGGAAGCAGAACAACTCCCGCAATCGGCTCGAACCCGGCGTAACTTCGATCACCATGAGTGACGACTCTCGACGCTCCGCCGAGCCGGTGGACCCAGAACTGCAGGAGCTCGCCGGGCGCGTGTTCGACACGGCACGATCCGGCGACGCCGTGTCCCTCGCCACGTACCTCGACGCGGGTGTCCCGGTGAACCTGGCCAATCAGAACGGCGACACGCTGGTGATGCTGGCCGCCTACCACGGTCACGCCGAGGCCGTTCAGGTCCTGATCGACCGCGGGGCCGACGTCGACCGGCTCAACGACAAGGGACAGTCACCGCTGGCAGGGGCGCTGTTCAAGGGCGAGGACACCGTGGTGCGGGCCCTCGTCGCCGGTGGCGCCGACGCCAAGGCAGGCCACCCGACCGCCGTCGACGCCGCCCGGATGTTCGGCCGCGAGGACCTCCTGACCCTGCTGGAACCGAAACCGGAATGAGCCGCTCCGCGGCGCCCGGTAGGGTTTGAAGCCGTGATTGACCTGAAGTTCCTCCGCGAGAACCCCGACGCCGTCCGCGAATCGCAGCGCACCCGTGGCGAAGATCCCGCCCTGGTCGACGCGCTGCTCGAGGCCGACGCGTCCCGTCGCGCCGCCGTTCTCGCCGGCGACAACCTGCGTGCCGAGCAGAAGGCGTTCGGCAAGAAGGTCGGGCAGGCGTCCCCGGAGGAGCGTCCGGCGCTGCTCGAGGGATCCAAGGAACTCGCGGCCAAGGTGAAGCAGGCGGAGGCCGAGCAGCACGAGGCGCAGGCCGCGCTCGACGCCGCGCACCGGGCGATCTCCAACGTCGTGCAGGACGGCGCCCCCGCGGGCGGTGAGGACGACTTCGTCACCCTCGAGACGGTCGGGGAGATCCCCGCGTTCGACTTCGAACCCAAGGACCACGTCGAGCTGGGTGAGTCGCTGGGGTTGTTCGACATGGAGCGCGGCGCGAAGGTCTCGGGCGCCCGCTTCTACTTCCTCACCGGTTTCGGCGCCATGCTGCAGCTGGGAATGCTGCAGCTGGCCGCGCAGAAGGCGATGGCCAACGGCTTCCAGATGATGATCCCGCCGGTGCTGGTGCGACCGGAGATCATGGCGGGAACCGGGTTCCTCGGCGCGCACGCGGACGAGATCTACCACCTCGCCGACGACGACCTCTACCTCGTCGGCACGTCCGAGGTCCCGCTGGCCGGGTACCACTCGGGGGAGATCCTCGACCTCGCCGACGGCCCCAAGCGGTACGCCGGCTGGTCGACGTGTTTCCGCCGCGAGGCGGGCAGCTACGGCAAGGACACCCGCGGCATCATCCGGGTGCACCAGTTCGACAAGGTGGAGATGTTCACCTACTGCAAGCCCGAGGACGCCGACGCCGAGCACCAGCGCCTGCTCGCGTGGGAACGCGACATGCTCGCCGCCATCGACGTGCCGTACCGCGTGATCGACGTGGCAGGCGGCGACCTGGGGTCGTCGGCGGCCCGCAAGTTCGACTGCGAGGCCTGGGTGCCGACGCAGCAGGCGTACCGCGAGCTCACATCGACGTCCAACTGCACGACGTTCCAGGCACGTCGCCTCGGGGTGCGGTACCGCGACGAGAACGGGAAGCCGCAGACGGCCGCGACCCTCAACGGCACCCTCGCCACCACTCGGTGGATCGTTGCCATCCTGGAGAACCACCAGCAGTCCGACGGCACCGTGCGGGTTCCTGAGGCGCTCGTGCCGTTCGTCGGGACGGATGTTCTGAAACCGTGAATGCGCTTTCCTGAGATTTTGGGAAGGCTACCCTTGCGCGAACGGCAGAATGATGTAACCCTTACCTAATCTCGTTGGTAAGGAGCTCCACATGTTCGTGTGCATCTGCAAGGCCGTGACGGAAGACGAAGTGCATGAGCACTGTGCCGCCGGGGCCGACAGCGCGGATGCGATCGGCGAGCGTTGCGGCGCCGGCTGGGGATGTGGAACGTGCGTCGATCGGTTGAAGGAGATTCTGGGCGAGCGGACGGTCGTCGGTAGCACGGCCGCGTGACGTAGCTGCCTCACAACTGAATCCCGCGATTCGGCTCACAGGCGTAACGCCAGTGGTACGTTCGCCTCAACCGGGGCGAACGGAGAAGTCATGCGTGGCGACGACGAGATCATTGCTCTTCTCAACGAACAGTTGACCAGTGAGCTGACCGCGATCAACCAATACTTCCTGCACTCGAAGATGCAAGCCAATTGGGGCTTCACTAAACTCGCGGACAAGACGCGCGCGGAGTCCATCGAAGAGATGACGCACGCCGAGATCCTCACCGACCGGATCCTGTTCCTCGAAGCGCTTCCGAACTATCAGAAGTTGCTGCCGCTGCGCATCGGACAGGACCTGCGCGAGCAGTTCCACTCCGACCTCTCCATCGAAGTCGAGGTCGTCGAACGCCTGCGTCCGGGCATCCAGATGTGCCGTGAGAAGGGCGATGCCACGTCCGCGAAGCTGCTCGAGGGGATTCTCAAGGAAGAAGAGGATCACATCGACTATCTGGAGACGCAGATCGAGCTGATGGACAAGATGGGCGACCAGCTGTACATGGCCCAGCTCGTCGATCAGCCACCGACCGTCGGATAGCCCGGGTGACACCCGCCGCAGGATGAACGTACCTTTCGACGCCTCGGGTGCGCCGAAGGGTACATTCGCCCGGCGCGGTCAGAGCTTGGCGGACCGCAGTTCGTGCCCCTTGGACGTCTTGCAGCGCCCCGACTCGAGGTCCCACTGCCAGCCGTGCAGGTTGCAGGTCAGGTTGGTGCCGTCGACGACGCCGAACTTCGACAGGTCCGCCTTCAGGTGCGGGCAGCGACGCTGGATCTCGTAACCGCCGAGTTCGATCGACGCGGAGTCGTCGTGGGCCTCGGCGAACCAGCCGTCGGCGTACGCGATGCGCTCGTCGGTGAGGCACTTGAAGAACGTGTACAGGAACTCGTTGTACCCGCCGACACGCCACGCCTCGAAGCGAGTGGACAGGAAGATGGTGTTCACCCAGTCGGGCTCGTCGTCGCGCAGCACCGTGCGGACCAGCTCGGGGGCGATGCGGAAGCCGTACCGGTACTTGCCGTCCTTCTCGCCGCGCGGGCGGACGGTGCGCGCCGGGAAGTCGAGGACGACGGTCTCGTCGCCCATCACCAGGCCGACGGGGTAGCCGATGCCGTCGCAGATCAGGTCGGACTGCTTCATGATCGGCTCGAACTTCGCCTTCAGTGCCTCGAGCAGCGGTTCCCCCTCGGCGGGCGCCCAGGTGGCCTTCTCGGCGGCGAGGACCGGCGCCATCCGCTGCGCCATGCTCTCGATGTACGCGGCCTTGTCGGAGAAGATCTTGTCGACCTCGGCGTCCGGGATCGGGTGCGTGAGCGTCAGCTCGCCGCCCTTCAGGTCCGCGGTGGACCCCGGGATCATGAGGATGCCGCCGTCGTTGCCGTGAATCCGCATCTGCTCGAGGAACGTGATCTGGTCGGGGAAGATGTTGCCCTCGTCACCCCGGTCGTCGTTGAGGTAGCGCAATGCGTCGTCGAGGAACACCGGCGGTCCGGCGGACGGCACCACCCACGTGGCCGCGACCTGCTCGATATAACTGCGGCAGCGGTCCATGCCGCGCTGACGCTTCTGCTTGCCGAAGTTGGCCTTCGTCTTGGTCGGAATGTCGTAGACCATCGGGTACCAGATGGCCCCGGAGTACTGCAGCAGGTGGATGTCGATCTGGCCGAACTCGTCGTGGAGGACGTCCATGTCGACGGGCCGGGCGTCGTTCATGTTGAAACAGGTGGTTTCGCCGTCGGACACCACGAGACCCGAGTCGCCGATCGGACCGTCGGCGGGCGCACGCAGCGCGATGATCATGATGTCCAGGTCACCCTTGGGTCCGGTGACCTTGTGCTTGACGGAGTCCTCGGTCTCGAAGAACTTGTGGAAGCCCAGCGCTTCGAGCTCACGCCTGAGGTCCGGTACCGGATAGTCGGGGAGCAGCACGGTCGCGTCCTTGTCGACGTGCTTGGCCAGGTTCTCCGGGTCGAAGTGGTCCTTGTGCAGGTGCGACACGTACAGGTAGTCGCAGTTGCCGAGGGTGTCCCAGTCGAGCTGCGTGTTGTCCGGGAACGGGAACCAGGACCCGAAGTACGCGGGGTTGACCCAGGGATCGCACAGGATCGAGCCTGCCTCGGTCTGGATGTGGAATCCGGCGTGTCCGACGCTGGTGACCTGCACTGGTATGCCTCCTGGGAGCTGAGCGACTGTTCCAGGGTAGGCGTTCCCCCCAGGTGAGTGACAATGCGCGCTCCAGCACACCGTGCCACTCACGTGCGGTCAGGTCACTTCACCCAGGCAATAACCGTCGGGTCCGATGGACAGCGTGATCTGCTTGATGACGGTCACACCGGACACGTCGGTGACCGGAACGGACACGTCCAGGTAGTCGCCGCGGACGGGGGTGGCGGTCATCGCGTCGGCGGCGAACGCCGTGGTCCCGGCCAGGACGTCCGGGTCGAGCCGGAGCGGCGGCAGGCCACCCGCGCCCGTGCCCGCCGGGTCCCACGGGCTCAGGCCGGGGCAGATCAGCGGGTAGGCGGTCTCGGTGTCCGCCCGGTTCACCGGCGCCCCGGACTCCCGCGACAGGAACCGGGTGACCGCGTATTCGGCGTCGGCGGGGGTGTAGAAGTCGACGGTCCCGGCAGGGTGGACGTGCGGGCAGGCGTAGCCGGACGCGATCTCGCTGCGTTTGACGGACACCGTCGTGCCGCCCCCCGTCCACGACACCGCGAACTGCCCGTCGAGGCCGGGTTGCGCGAGCGCCCCGAGGATCGCGGCCGTGTCGGCGTACTGGTCGGCGGCCTGGGCGGCCGGCAGCGTCCAGCATTTCGCGGGGACGGCGGCGGGCCTGGTGAGCAGGTCGGTGGCCCAGGCACGGACGGAGTCGACCGCGGCGGGGTTGCCGGGCACCTCACCGACGACCACCTGCGGAACAAGGGCGGGCGGTGTGGTGGTCGTGGGCTCCGCTACCGAGGTGGCGGAGGTGGGCGCGGACATCGTGTCGGCCGGGGGCTCCTCCGTCGGGATGCCGGACTGCGAATCGCACGCCACTCCCGCCCCGAGGATCACCGCGACGACCGGCGCGATGAGCGCCCTCCTGCCCCTGACACCCATCTCCAGCGCGCCCTTTCTCTCGACTCCCCACCCAATGTCCGTCCCCGACGGCGGGCCAGATCGCGGATACCCGGCTACGCTAGCCGATTGTGGAACCCGTCTACCGAACCGTCATCGGCATCGCCCGCACCGTATTCACCCTCGAGGGGCTGAAGTTCACGGTCAAGGGTGATCAGCACATTCCGGCGACGGGTGGGGCGGTGATCGCGATCAATCACACCGGCTACATGGACTTCACCTACGCCGGACTTCCGGTCCGCAGCGTGAAGCGCTACGTGCGCTTCATGGCGAAGAAGGAAGTGTTCGACAACAAGATTTCGGGCCCGATCATGCGCGCGCTCAAGCACATTCCCGTCGACCGGTCGGCGGGTTCGGATTCGTACAAGGCCGCCGTCGACTTCCTGCGTCGCGGCGAACTGGTGGGCGTCTATCCGGAGGCCACCATCAGCCGGAGCTTCGAGATCAAGGAATTCAAGTCGGGTGCCGCCCGCATGGCGATCGAGGCGGACGTGCCGATCGTCCCGATGGTCATCTGGGGTGCGCAGCGGGTGTGGACCAAGGGGTTTCCGAAGCGGCTGGGCCGCACGAACACTCCCATCTCGATCGCCGTCGGTGAGCCGATCCAGCCGTTCGAGCCCGCATCCGAGCTGACCGAGAAGCTGCACGCCACGATGACGGCGATGCTCGCCGACCTCCAGCAGGGGTACGAGCACCCGGCCGGCGAGTACTGGGTGCCCGCGCGCCTCGGCGGCAGCGCGCCGACGCTCGAGGAAGCGAACAAGATGGACGCCGCCGACGCCGAGGCGAAGGCGCAGTCCCGTCGGGCCAAGGAGACCGGTACCGGTAGCTAGAAGGTGGCGGTGGAGCCTGTCTACACGGCCGTCGAGTCGGCGGCCAAGGCGTTGTCCCTGTTCCAGGGGCTGAGGATGACGCGGGTCGGCCTGGACAACATCCCCGCCGAGGGTGGTGCGGTGCTCGCGGTCAATCACACCGGGTACCTGGACTTCGTCCAGTTGGCCCTGGCCGTCGGTGCGGTGGACCGCAAACTGCGGCTCATGGCCAAGGCCGAACTCGCGAACAACAGGGTGATGGCGTTCCTGATGCGCGGATGCGGCGTCATCCCGGTCGACCGGACCGCGGGCGCGGGCGCCTACCTCGCCGCGGTGGAGCGACTGCGCGAGGGCGAACTGGTGGGTGTGTACCCGGAGGCGACCATCAGCCGGAGCTTCGAGATCAAGGAACTGAAGTCGGGTGCGGCGCGCATGGCCCTCGACGCCGGGGTGCCGATCGTGCCCGTCATCGTGTGGGGCGCCCAGCGGATCGCCACGAAGGGCAGACCGAAAAATCTTGGGCGGCATCGGTTCCCGGTGACCGTCGAGGTGGGACGGCCGATCGAGCCACGGGAACCGGCGGACGCCCTCACCGCGACGCTGCACACGGAGATGGACGCGATCCTGCGCCGGGTGCAGGACGGATTCGACCACCCGGCGGGCGCCGACTGGGTGCCGCGGCGCCTCGGCGGCAGTGCGCCCACCATCGAGGAGGCCGCCGAGATGGACCGCCGCGAGGCGGAGGAACGCCGGTCCCGGTAACGGCCGCCCGGCGGCGCCGCGGGCCCGGCAGGCAGAATGGCTGGGTGAGCCCAGACCGACCGAGCCTTGTAGCGTCCGATGTCGACGGCACCCTGATCGGGGAGGACGAGCGCATCAGCGCCCGCACCCGGGACGCCGTCGCGTCGGTCGTCGCGTCGGGGACACCCTTCGTGCTGGCCACCGGCAGGCCCCCGCGCTGGATCCATCCCGTGGTCGAGGGCCTCGGCTACGCACCGCTCGCCGTCTGCGCCAACGGCGCCGTCATCTACGACAGCGACAGCGACCGCGTGCTCAGTGCCGCGACCCTCGACGTGGACACCCTCACCTGGCTGTCGGCGATCGCGCTCGACGTGCTGCCCGGCGCCGGTCTCGCGGCCGAGCGGGTCGGCGTCAGCGCCCACGACGCCGCGACACCGCAGTTCGTCAGTTCCCCCGGCTACCAGCACGCCTGGCTCAACCCCGACAACACCGAGATGTCCGAGAACGAGGTCGTCGCGGCCCCCGCGGTGAAGTTGCTGATCCGGGTGCCGGAAATGTCCAGTCAGGCGATGGTCGACGCGCTGGCGCCGCACATCGGGCGCCGCGCCGACGTCACGTTCTCCACCGACAACGGGCTGATCGAACTGTCGGCGGCGGGCATCACGAAGGCGTCGGGTCTCGCGCTGGTCGCGGAACGGCTCGGCGTGACGGCGTCGCAGATCGTGGCGTTCGGTGACATGCCCAACGACATTCCGATGCTGAACCTCGCGGGCCGCGGTGTCGCCGTCGAGAACGCGCACCCCGACGCCAAGGCCGCCGCCGACGAGGTGACGGCCACCAACTGGGACGACGGGGTCGCGAAAGTACTCGAGCGCTGGTGGTCCTGAGACCACCAGCGCCCGAGAGGGAGTAACCCGGTCAGCCGGCCGGAACCGGTGCCGGCTCGACGGGAGCAGGCGCGGGAGCCGGTTCGGGCGCAGGCGCCGGTGCCGGAGCGGGCTCGGCGGGAGCCGGCGGAATCTGTGCCGGGTCCGCGGGCGGTGCGACGGGAGCCGCGGCATCGACCGGGGCGCCGTTCTTGTAGGCCTCCGCGTAGGTGTCGTTGTACGTCTTCAACACCTTGGTGACGATGCCGGTGAGCTCGTTGAAGATCAGCGAGCCGTTCTCGAAGTCGGTGCGCAGACCGCCCGGGATCGTGTACTCGTCACTCGTCGGCAGGCCCAGTTCGCCGTTGTCGGCCCCGAGGTTCTGCCACGTCTTGAAGATCTGGCCGAGGACCGCCCACACGCCGCCGTTGGGCGAGGTGAAGATGGCGCCGTTGGCGAACTCTGCGCCGGAGTTCCCGGCCTTGGCCTGCAGTAGCCCGGTGATGGCCTGGCCGAGCCTGCCGGTGTCGCCGCCTTCCGCGACCCACTTCTGGGCGACCGGCGACGGATCGGTGAGCCGCAGCAGTTCGGTGACCAGCGCGGGGATCCCGGCGCCGAGGCTGCCGCTGGCGTCCGTGCCCGGACCGCCGGACGGCGCCGGAGCCTGGCCCGAGGGTGCGTCCGAGGCCAGTGAGGCGTTGCCGCCGCTGAGGTTGGCGGCCGCGATCTGCCGGATCTCGTCCATGTGCGAGTACGCCGCGTCGCCCGGGCAGGACGTGTTGCCGACGTCGCGGTGCGCGAAGATCACCGGCAGGTCCACGGCCTCACCCTCCGCGTACGGGGTGAATTCGGTGCCCTCGGAGTACATCGTCGTCTCACCGAGCGGGTCGAGTCCGGCCTTGCCGAGCTTCCAGCCGAGGAACTTGCCGACGGCGTCGAGGGTGGCCTGCGGCGGATCCTCGGACGAGAAGTCGCCCATCATCGCGACACCGGTGGTGTTCTCGTTGAACCCGCCCGCGTGTGCGCCCTGGACGGGACGGTCGAGACCGCCTGCGCGGCCCTCGAAGATCTGGCCGTATTTGTCGACCAGCGCGTTGTAGCCGATGTCGCACCAGCCGAGCGTCTGCGCGTGGTACGCGTAGATGGCGCGGACGATCTCGGCTGATTCGGCCTTCGAGTAGTCGTTGGCGCCCGCGGTGTGGTGAACGGTGGCACCGCCGATGAAGTCGTCGTAGTCGGGGTCCTGGCAGCGGATGGACTCGTCCGCGCCCCACTGCTGGCGGCTGATCACCTTGGGACCGCCGCTGTCGAGCGGGCTCGCGATGTCGCTCAGTGTGGAGTCGCCGGGGCTGCTGCCCGGTTCGATGAGCACGGCGGTGACGTCGTCGGCGCCCGCCCGGGCAGGCTGCTGTCGCAGCGGCGTGTTGACGGCGGCGGGGATGTACCCGAGCGGCGCCGCCCCGTCAGCGGCGGGCGCCGGGGCGGGAGCGGGGGCTTCGGGTGCCGGTGCGGGAACCGCGCCCGGCGCGGGTGCGCCCGCCTGCGCGGGTGCGGAGGTGGGGGTCAGGATCTGGATCGCCTTCGTCAGCCCGACGTAGACGGGTTCGGTGGCGACCTTGCCGTCCGACGCCGTCTTGTCGGTGCGGCGGGTGTCGATCATGTCGGGGGAGACCCACTGTCCCCACGTTCCGTCGGCCTGCAGCGCACGGACCTTCGACTCCGCGGACGCGAGAGTTTCGGACGTGAGCGCCACCATGCTGAACGGGGTGTCGCGGGACAGTTCCTTGACGATCGCGCCGGGCTGCTGGTCGGCCGGGGGCAGGATCGCGGGGTCGGAGACGTCGCCCGGGGCGGGGATTTTCAGCGGGATCTGCAGGCTGGGGATCTGGATTCCGCCGGGTAGTTGCACGTTGCTGGGGATGTGGAGGTACGGCGGGATCTTCAGGTTCCGGAGGTCGCCGATGTTGACGTCCGGCAGGTTCAGCCCGGTCAGTTCCTTCAGCGGAATCACGATGTCCGGGATCTGCGACAGCACTACCTGCGCGATCTCGGTGGACACGGCGGAGTTGGAGGTTTCGTTCGTGGATCGGATGTCCGAGGGTGCGCTACTGATGCCGTAGACCGCAACGGGACTTGCGACAGCCAGCGCGGCGACAGCCCCGAGGACGATCGAGGGCTTCGGTCGACGGTGCGGCAAGGGGGACTCTCCTCAGTTGTAGTTTCCTGCGAGCGACCTCGCGTGTCTGCAACTCGTGATGCTTGTGTGACGGGAGCGACTGTTGTTGCTAACTCCAATCACTCTTGCCACACTAGTCACACAGGTCCATAACGCTCAACCTTACATTGAGACTTTATCCCGAATTTCTCGGACCCGCTGAGACGAGGTGCACGCCCCGTCTCGGCGCTCGTTGTTCAGCGATGAGGAGTGCAGTGATGGCGAAGACCGAATTCGGGGTTCGTGCAGGTAGACCTGCCTGGACTCGCAGGAGGCGGTACATCGCGGGACCTCCCGCCCCGCGCGGGTTCAGGGCCAAGCTTCTGCGCACGTCGGCACTCGGCATCGCACCCGTCCTCGTCGTCGGCGCCGTCACCGGCGTGGTCCTGCAGGTGCGCTCTTCCGGGCAGGACGTCCGGGAAACCGTCGCCTCCGACACGCCCTTCACGCTGTCCGGGCACGGCAACGGCCACGGTCGCGGGATGGGCCAGTGGGGTGCCTACGGATACGCGAAGGATCAGGGGTGGGCGGCCGAGCGCATCCTCGGCCACTACTACGGCGGCACCACGCTCGGCACCCTCGCCGACGCGCAGATCAGCGTCCGGCTGCAGGCGCGTGACGACCAGCCGCTCGACGTCTACTCGGACGCCGGCGCCGTCGTCGCCGGCAAGCCCGTCGGACCGGGTGAGGCCGTCCATCTCACGCCGACCTCGGACGGCGGCGCCAACGTCGTCGTCACCCGCGGATGTGCCGGCGACGTCCTGTGGCAGGACGCCACCGACCACCCGTGGGTCGACCCGATCGACCTCGCCCCGGACCGTCCCGCGAACGAACACCTCAAGCTGTGCGCCGGTGACACCCCCTACCGCGGCGCCCTCGGGGTCGCGCTCGACGGCGCCGCCGTGCGCACCGTCAACGTCGTCGACATGGACGACTACCTGCTGGGTGTGGTGCCCGCCGAGGCGAAGGCCGGCTGGGCCGACACCGGTGGGGCCGAGGCGCTTCGGGCGCAGGCCGTCGCCGCCCGCTCCTACGCCGCCGCCGAGAACCGGGAAGAGTACGCGAAGACCTGCGACACCCAGAGCTGCCAGGTCTACGGCGGTTCCGCGAAGGAGGACCCGCGGACCACGGACGCCGTCCGCTCCACCAAGGGCATGATCCTGACCAAGGACAACAAGCCCGTCGCTGCCGAATTCTCCTCGTCCACAGGCGGATACACCGCGGGTGGCGAGTTCCCGGCCGTCGAGGACCAGGGCGACACGGTGTCGCCGAACCACGACTGGGTGGTGACCCTCACCGCGGGCGACATCGCGTCCGCGTTCAACGTCGGCGAACTCGAATCGTTCGAGGTGGTCACGCGCAACAACTTCGGGGTCGACGGCGGACGCGTCACCGGTGTGAAGGTGGTCGGAACGTCGGGGACCGCCGAGGCGACCGGCACCGAGGCGAGGGCGAAGCTGAAGCTCAAGTCCGACTGGTTCACGCTCGGTGACGGACTCGCGGTGCCGGCGCCGCCTGCCGTCCCCGGTGAACCCGATCCGTCCATCCTCGCCTCCGCGGGCGAGGACACCGTCGGCACCACCGAGGGTTCGCCGATCGCCGAGAAGTACAAGGAACTCGGCGGCGTGAACAGCACACTCGGCGCGCCGATCGGTCCCGAGATGATGCTGCCGTCGGAGGCGGGCAAGTTCCGGATGTTCACCAACGGAACCATCATCTGGACGAAGAAACTGGGAGCGCAGGTGATCGACGCCAGCGTGCTCCGCGAGTGGCTCCCGACCGGCGGCAGCTAGGCCGAACACGCTAGACCGAAGACAGAGGAGCGGATCCCTCGAGCACCGCGAGCATCCCGTCGACGGACTCGGCCCAGCCGAAGTCCTCGGCTCGCCGCCGGGCCGACGCCCGGCGGGTGCGCGAGGGAATCTCGAGGATGCCGCTCACGGCTTCGGCGAACGCCGGGCCCCGGTCCCGGGCCAGGGCGCCGCAGCCGGGTGTGATGATCTCGGCGAGAGCCGACGACTGTGACGCGACTACCGGGGTGCCCGCCGCCAGCGACTCGAGCGCCGACAGGCAGAACGTCTCGTGCGGTCCGGGCGCCAGCGACACGTCCGCCGACGCGAACAGCGACGCCAGGCGGCCCTTGTCGCTGATGAACCCGGTGAAGTGCACGGGAAGCCCCCGGGCCCGGTACTGCAGCGCGTCGCGCCGGGGGCCGTCGCCGGCGATGACGAGCCGGGCGTCGTGCCCCTGCCGCCGCAACAGCCGGACGGCGTCGATGCTCCGCTCCACCTGCTTCTCCACCGACAACCGGCCGCAGTGCAGAAGGAAACGCTGCGCCGGATCGGCGAAGGAGTCGCGCATCACCTGGTCGTGTTTGCCGGGGTGGAACATCGCGAGGTCGACACCGAGCGGGACCCGGTGCAGGTTGGGGGCCCCGATCCGGGTGAACTCCTCGCTCGCGAAGTCCGTCGTGCAGACGACGGCGTCGTAGTTGCGCGCCATCCGGCGGTTCGCGACGTCGGCCCAGTCGCGGGCCACGCGCCGCGGAGCGAACTGGCCGAGCAACCGGTCGAGGCGCTCGTGTGACACGACGACACTGCGTACTCCGCGGGCCCGGGCCCAGGCCCCGAAACCGCGCAGCGTCAGCCGGTCGGACACCTCCAGGACGTCCGGTCCGAGACCGGTGACGACGTCGGCCACCCGGCGCGGATCGACGACGCGATAACCGCCGGTCCACGGGATGGTCGGGGCGGACCGGGTGATCCGCAGGACCCCGCTCGGCAGCAGCTCCTCACAGTCCCGCTGACCTGGGACGACGAGGATCACCTCGTGTCCGCGTCCGACGTACCCCTGGCCCCAGTTGTGGAGGGCGGTGCGGAGCCCACCCGACCGCGGTCCGTAGAAGTTCGCCAGCTGGACGATGCGCACCCGCTCATGAAGCGCGATCGCCGCGTCGGCGGGAACAACGAGGTCTGCAAAACCGGTGAATACAGGGAGAACTCCTCGTGCGTGCCGAAGGGGTCCCTGCACCCCTTGGCCGCGCACAGGTCGCGGAGTCGCTTACCCTGGTTCATCGTGACCGCTGCAACCCCAGAGACAACCGCCCCTGGCCGGTACGACCTCATCGTCGTCGGCTCCGGATTTTTCGGACTGACCGTCGCCGAGCGTGCAGCAACACAGCTGGGTAAGCGTGTGCTGGTGCTCGACCGCCGTCATCACCTGGGCGGAAACGCCTATTCGGAGGCCGAGCCCGAGACCGGCATCGAGATCCACAAGTACGGAGCGCACCTGTTCCACACCTCGAACAAGAGGGTGTGGGACTACGTCACCCAGTTCACCGAATTCACGAACTACCAGCACCGGGTGTTCGCGCTGCACAAGGGGCAGGCGTACCAGTTCCCGATGGGGCTGGGTCTGGTGTCGCAGTTCTTCGGGCGCTACTTCACCCCGGACGAGGCGCGGAAGCTGATCGCCGAACAGTCTTCCGAGATCGACTCCAAGGAGGCGTCGAACCTGGAGGAGAAGGCGATCTCCCTGATCGGCCGGCCGCTGTACGAGGCGTTCGTGCGCGACTACACCGCCAAGCAGTGGCAGACGGATCCGAAGAATCTGCCCGCGGGCAACATCACCCGCCTCCCGGTGCGGTACACGTTCGACAACCGCTACTTCAACGACACGTACGAGGGCCTGCCCGTCGACGGCTACACCGCGTGGCTCGAGAACATGGCGAAGGACCCGAAGATCGAGGTCCGGCTCGAGACCGACTGGTTCGACGTCCGCGACGACCTGCGCGCCGAGAGCCCGGACGCCCCCGTCGTCTACACGGGCCCCCTCGACCGCTACTTCGACTACTCCGAGGGCGAGCTGGGCTGGCGCACCCTCGACTTCGAGACCGAGGTGCTCGAGACCGGTGACTTCCAGGGAACGCCGGTCATGAACTACAACGACGCCGACGTGCCCTTCACTCGGATCCACGAGTTCCGCCACTTCCACCCGGAGCGGGACTACCCGAAGGACAAGACGGTCATCATGCGGGAGTTCTCCCGGTTCGCGGAGAGCAAGGACGAGCCGTACTACCCGATCAACACCCCGGACGACCGCGCGATGCTCGCCGCCTACCGCGACCGCGCGAAGGAGGAGATGTCCGCGAACAGGGTCTTGTTCGGCGGCCGTCTCGGCACCTACCAGTACCTGGACATGCACATGGCGATCGCCAGCGCGCTGTCGATGTTCGACAACTCCCTGCGTCCGCACTTCGAATCCGGTGCGGACCTCGTGGGGGAGGCCGAATGAGCGCCCGGCATCTGCTCGAATCGGAGAAGGTCACCGAGGACGCGCCGCTTCTCGGCAAGTCGCTGCTGCAGCGGGTGATCCTGCCGCGCGCCGGTGAGCCGCTGGACGTGCGCACCCTCTACCTGGAGGAGGCGAAGACCAACAGCCGCCGCGCGCATTCGCTGTCGCGGACGTCGCTGTCGGTCGGTGCCGAGTCCGAGGCGTCGTTCTGTACCTACTTCAACGCGTTCCCGGCCAGCTACTGGCGCCGGTGGAGCACGCTGAACTCCGTAGTGCTGCGGCTCGAGCTGTCGGGGCACTGCCGCATCGACGTGTACCGGTCGAAGGCCGACTCGTCGCGCATCCACGTCGAGGGGCGCGAGTTCCAGGATGGCGACGCCTCCCTCGAGTTCGAGATCGAGTTGGCGCCGTTCGAGGACGGTGGCTGGATCTGGTTCGACATCACCAGCGACACCGAGGTCGTGCTGGAGAGCGCCGGCTGGTACGCGCCGGTCGACGCCCCCGGTGAGGCCACCGTCGCCGTCGGCATCCCCACGTTCAACCGGCCCACCGACTGCGTCAAGGCGCTGACGGCGCTGGCGTCCGACGAGCTCGTCATGGACGTCGTCAAGGCCGTCATCATCCCGGACCAGGGCACTCGCAAGGTCAAGGACGAGCCGGGCTTCACGGAGGCCGCGGAGGCGCTCGGCGACCGGCTGGCGATGCACGACCAGGCGAACCTCGGCGGGTCCGGCGGCTACAGCCGCATCATGTACGAGGCGCTGAAGACCACGGACTGCCAGCACATCCTGTTCATGGACGACGACATCGAGATCGAGCCCGACTCGATCCTCCGCGCGCTCGCCATGTCCCGGTTCGCGAAGTCGCCGATGCTCGTCGGCGGGCAGATGCTGAACCTCCAGGAGCGCAGCCACCTGCACTCGATGGGCGAGGTCGTCGACCGCAGCATCTTCATGTGGACGGCCGCCCCGAACGTCGAGTACGACCACGACTTCTCCCGCTACCCGCTGAGCGACCGCGAGAACTCCCGCCTGCTGCACCGCCGCATCGACGTCGACTACAACGGCTGGTGGATGTGCATGATCCCGCGGCAGGCCGCGGAGGAACTGGGTCAGCCGCTGCCGCTGTTCATCAAATGGGACGACGCGGAGTACGGCCTGCGCGCCCGCGCCGCCGGCTACCCGACCGTCACCATGCCCGGTGCCGCGATCTGGCACATGGCGTGGAGCGACAAGGACGACGCCATCGACTGGCAGGCGTACTTCCACTTGCGGAACCGTCTCGTCGTCGCGTCGCTGCACATGCCCGGCAACGGCCGCGGCCTCGTGATCAACACGGTCAAGGCCACGATCAAGCACCTGCTGTGCCTCGAATACTCGACGGTCGCGATCCAGAACCAGGCCATCGCCGACTTCCTGCAGGGCCCCGAGCACATCTTCGAACTGCTTCCCACCGCGCTCGGCAACGTCCACGCGATGCGCAAGGAGTACCCGGACGCCGTGGTCGTGCCGTCGTCGACGGACCTGCCGCTGCCCTCGGGCGCCGAGGTCGGCGCCGTCGGTGAGCCCCGCAACCCGCTCGCGAAGATCGTGCGACTCGGCAAGGGCCTCGTCCACAACGTCAAGCCGGCCCACGAGGAACACCACGAGCGTCCCCAGCTCAACGTGCCCACCCTCGACGCGCGGTGGTTCCTGCTGTCCCAGGTGGACGGTGTCACCGTCACCACCGCGGACGGCCGTGGAGTCGTCTACCGCAAGCGCAACCCCAAGCTTGCGCTCGCGCTGCTGAAGGAAGCGATCCGGCTGCGCCGCGAACTGGCCCAGCGATTCCCCGAACTCAAGCGCGAGTACCAGGACGCCGTTCCTGCCCTGACCAGTAAGGAGAGGTGGGAACGTGTCTTCGGCATCCAGTGAGATCCAGATCCTGCAGACCGTCCAGTCGACGATCGCGAGCCGTCCCGGCGTCGTCTCGACCGCACGGGGAATGTCGCACTTCGGTGAGCACGCCCTCGGGTGGGTGGCCGTCGCCGGCATCGGCGCGGCGCTCGACAAGCCCCGTCGCCGGCAGTGGGCGGGCGTCGCAGTGGGTGCCGTCGGCGCCCACGCCGCCTCGATCGTGATCAAACGCATCGTCCGCCGCCCGCGGCCGACCGACCCGTCGATCCAGGTCAACGTGTCGACGCCCAGCAAATTGAGCTTCCCTTCTTCGCATGCGACATCCACCACAGCGGCTGCCGTGCTGCTCGGCCGACTCACCGGGCTACCCTTGCCTGCGTTGTTGGTACCGCCGATGCTGCTTTCCCGGCTCGTTCTGGGAGTGCACTACCCGACCGATGTGCTCGCCGGATCTGCCCTGGGGGCCGCCTCCGCGGTCGCGGTGCTGAAGGCCGAGCAGAAGTTTGGAGAAAAATGAGCGAGGAACCGGCTGTCGTCACCGGACCCCCGACATCCCTGGCGGCGGGCATCGTCAAGGCCGTCCGCCCGCGTCAGTGGGTCAAGAACGTCCTGGTCCTCGCAGCTCCCGTCGCCGCGGGCACGGCGACGGAATCCGCCGTCCTGCTTCCCGTTGCGCTCGCCTTCGTGGTGTTCTGCATGGCAGCGTCCGGCATCTACCTCGTCAACGACGCGATGGACGTCGAAGCGGACCGCGCGCACCCCACCAAGCGATTCCGCCCCATCGCGGCCGGTGTGCTGCCCGTCAACCTGGCGTTCGCGATGGCCGTCGTGCTGCTCGGCGGTTCGATCGCCCTGTCGTTCCTCGCGAACTGGCAGCTCGCGGTCGTGATGGCCGTCTACATCGGCATTCAGCTGGCGTACTGCTTCGGCCTCAAACACCAGGCCGTCCTCGACATCTGCATCGTCTCGTCCGGGTTCCTGCTGCGCGCCATCGCCGGCGGTGTGGCCGCCGAGATCGCGCTGTCGCAGTGGTTCCTGCTCGTCATGGCATTCGGTTCGCTGTTCATGGCGGCCGGTAAGCGGTACGCCGAACTGCAGCTCGCCGAGCGCACCGGCGCGAAGATCCGCAAGTCCCTCGAGAACTACACCACCACGTACCTGCGGTTCGTCTGGACGCTGAGCGCCACCGCGGTCGTGCTCTGCTACGGACTGTGGGCGTTCCAGCAGGACGACCTGAAGGGCACCAACTGGTACGCCATCTCCATGGTGCCGTTCACGATCGCGATCCTGCGTTATGCCGTGGACGTCGACGGCGGCGAGGCGGGGGAGCCCGAGGAGATCGCGCTGGGCGACCGCGTGCTCCAACTTCTCGCGATTGCCTGGATCGGAGTGGTGGGTGTCGCTGTCTACCTCGTCTGACTTGGTAGGCGACGCCGAGGAATCGGGCGCCGCCGCGGAGCGGACCACCGAACGCCACCGGAAGGCCATCCTCTCGAGGGTGGTCTTCCTCGGGGGTGTGGCCATCTCGGCTCTCCTGATGTTCTGGGGTGCCTGGGAACGGCGATGGATTGCCGACGACGGTCTGATCGTGCTGCGCACGGTCCGGAACCTGCTCGCGGGCAACGGTCCGGTCTTCAACTCGGGCGAGCGGGTCGAGGCCAACACCAGTACCGCGTGGACGTACATCGTCTACGCGTTCAGCTGGCTGTCCCAGGCCCGGCTCGAATACGTGGTACTGACGATCGCGCTGATTCTGTCCACGGCGGCGATCGTGCTCGCCATGTTCGGCACCGCGCGGCTGTACCGCGGTGGATCCTTCGCCGGCGGCGGCACGCTGTTCCTGATGCCCGCCGGTGTGCTCGTCTACATCGCGGTGCCCCCGGCCCGCGACTTCGCGACGTCGGGCCTCGAAAGCTGCCTCGTCATCTTCTGGATCGCGTTGCTCTGGCTGCTGCTGGTCCGGTGGAGTCAGGCGGCCACCCCGTCCACCACCTCGGTGCTGACGCTCGCGTTCATCGCCGGCATGGGCCCGCTCGTGCGCCCCGAACTGGCGATCCTGGGTGTGCTGTCGCTGGCCATGATTTTCCTGGCGCCCGGCCTCACGTGGGTGGTGCGGGTGGCGATGGTGTTCGTCGCCGGCATCGTCCCGGTGGGCTACCAGATCTGGCGGATGGGCTACTACGCCCTCCCGTACCCCAACACCGCGGTGTCGAAGGACGCGGGCGGCGCGAAGTGGTCGCAGGGTTTCGCCTACCTGTGGAACCTGCTCGGCCCGTACCTGCTGTGGCTGCCGCTGGTCTTCCTGCTCGCCGGCGCCGTGATCGCCTGGCGCGGCCGGGACAAGGACATCGAGCATGGTGTTCGTCACACCGAGGGGAATCGGCTGACGCGCCTGCGCGGATGGCTGCGCACGCAGAATGCCGTCGTCGTCTTCGTCCTCGCGAGCGGCCTGATCCTCGGTCTGTACTCGTTGCGCGTCGGTGGCGACTTCATGCACGGCCGCGTCCTTCTGCCCGTTCTGTTCTGTTTCATCGTGCCCGTCGCGGTAATTCCGGTGCGAATTCCGGACCGCGCATCATGGGGCCGTAACAGGGAATCGTCGATTTTCCTGGCAATGGCTTTCCTGTGGGCCGGCACGGTCGTGTGGGCGTTTTTCGCCTCGAACACGACGGGAATGCCGGAAGGTGTCGTAATAGGACGTTCCGGAATTGTCGACGAACGCGCGTTCTACGTTCTCAACACCGGTCATGCGCACCCGATTCGCGCGGACGACTACCTGGACTACCCGCGGATGCGCGCCATGGTCCAGACCATCGCGGACACCCCCGACGGCGGCTTGCTGATCCCGTCCGCCGACTACACCTACTGGTTCGTCGTTCCACCGCCCCTTCCGATCCCGGAGGACGGCGCAGGCCACACCGTGTACTTCCTGAACCTCGGCATGACGAGCATGAACGTCGGCCTCGACGTGCGGGTGCTGGACCAGATGGGTCTGGCGTACCCGCTTGCGGCGCACACCGAGCGGCTGGACGACGGCCGTATCGGGCACGACAAAGCCCTCTACCCCGACTGGGTCGTGGTGGACACCGGAATGATCGACAAGCACCCCTGGATGCCCGGATTCCTCGACGAGGAATGGGTGACGGAGGCGCGGGTCGCGCTCACCTGTCCGGAGACGCAGGACCTGCTGACGTCGTACCGCTCGGAACTGACGTGGCCGCGTTTCAAACAGAATTTCAAGGATGCGCTGCATTTCGCGAGTTATCGAATCGAGCGCGTTCCCGCATATGAAATTCAGCGGTGCAATCTCGAGCCGCCGTTCCCGGAACCGGCCAAATAGGGCGTACCGGGCGGGGCCTGTGTCACCGGGGCGTCCCGGGCAGATCTCGATGTCGGAACATCAGATCTCGTTTGTGTAACGCTGGAACTGTCGGCGACGATGTACGTCGATGATGAGTCATCGTGACGGTGGTCTGGAAGTTCCCCGAAAAGCGCTCCGCGAGCGTTTGTCAGGGAAGTTCGTGTGACATACAGTCCACCAAGCGCAGTGTGACTTGGAAGAGGTCCGCTGCCGACCCGGCCTCGCGCCGGGGCCGGCAGGTCGCCTGTTCCCCGACGGAATCCGCCGGAGCCGCCCAGTTGGCGGAGTCCGCAGACGAAGAGAGTGAGCAGTATTCATGCGTTTTGCCAGACCGAGGTTGTCTCAGCGCCTCAAGCAGCGTGCGATGGCCATCGGTGCCGTCGCACTGGTACTGCCTGTAGGCGCAGGAATCGCTGGTGGAGCCGTTGCTGCAGCAGCACCGACGCACGCGGGGCCCGCCAAGACCGCGCCGGCCGGTGGCTACGAGGAACTGTGGGTTCCCTCTTCCATGGGACCGATCAAGGTCCAGGTCCAGTGGGCGGCCCGCGGCGGTAGCTCCGCGCTGTACCTGCTCGACGGACTGCGGGCCCGCAACGACCGCAACGCATGGAGTTTCGAGACCAACGCGTTCGACCAGTACCGCAACGACAACGTGACGCTCGTCATGCCCGTCGGCGGCGAGTCCAGCTTCTACTCGGACTGGTACTCGGCGAGCAACTTCAACGGTCAGCCCGTCACCTACAAGTGGGAGACGTTCCTGACCCAGGAACTGCCCGACTTCCTGGCCAATTACGGTGTCTCGCGCACCAACAACGCCGTCCTCGGCCTGTCGATGGGTGGCAGCGCCGCTCTGACGCTCGCCGCGTACCACCGTGACCAGTTCAAGTTCGCCGGTTCGCTGTCCGGCTACCTGAACATCTCGGCTCCCGGCATGCGTGAGGCGATCCGCGTCGCGATGCTCGACGCCGGCCGCTTCAACGTCGACTCGATGTGGGGCCCGCCGTGGAACCCGGCGTGGCTGCGCAACGACCCGTTCGTGTTCGCCCCGCGCCTGAACGGCCTGTCGATGTTCATCTCGGCTGCCAGCGGTCTGCCCGGTGAATTCGACCACCCGCGTGCGCCGATCGACTACTACAACACCGCGAACGGCATGGGCCTCGAGGCCCTCGCCCTGGCCAACACCCGCGCCTTCCAGGTGCGTCTGGCCAGCCTCGGTGTGCCGGCCACCTTCGACTTCCCCGCCAACGGCACGCACTCGTGGCCGTACTGGGGTTCGGAGCTGTGGAAGGCTCGCGGCCAGATCCTGGACACGCTCGGCGCCTGGTGATCTAGACGCCACCACGTTCGTGGCGAATGCCGCCCCGCCTCACCGGCGGGGCGGCGCTCGTGCGTTCTGAAAAGTGCTGCGTCCGGGATCGGAGGGTGAGAGGAAAACCTCGAAATCCGTTCCCCCCGGGAGTGCACAACGGGTCCCTTTGTCAGTAAGGTGATCCCGTCGAGACGCCACCCGCGCAGCGAGCGCTGCGCGGGTGGCGTCTGTACGTGAGATTTTCACGAGAGTTGTCAAGAGGTTGCCGCGGCCGCGGCGCGAGACGCATCAAGCGGAGGGAAGACGAGTTCATGCGAGTTGGGGGTTCGACGAGAACAAGCGGATGGGCCAGGCGTACCGCCGCCGCAATTGCTCTGGCGGTCGCACTGCCACTGGGCGTGACCATGGTGGGCGGCGGCGCAACCGCATCCGCAGCCTTCGACCCCGCAGCGCAGGACTTCTGGGTCGACTCCTCCATGGGTCCGATCAAGAGCCGCATCTGGCGGGCCGCTGACGGCAACACCAACCGTGTCGTCTACCTGCTCGACGGTCTGCGCGCGCAGGACGACCTGAGCGGCTGGGAAGTCAACACCGACGCGGGCCCGTTCCTCGCCTCGCAGAACATCAACGTCGTCCAGCCGGTCGGCGGGCAGTCCAGCTTCTACTCCGACTGGTTGTCGAACTCGAACCTCAACGGGCAGAAGACCCCGTACAAGTGGGAGACGTTCCTCACCGAGGAACTGCGCGACGCACTGGCGAACCGCCTCGGCTTCCAGCCCACCCGCAACGGTGTCATCGGCCTGTCGATGGGTGGCAGCGCCGCCCTGACGCTCGCCGCCTACCACCCGGAGCAGTTCAACTACGCCGGCTCGCTGTCCGGTTACCTGAACATCTCGGCTCCCGGCATGCGTGAGGCGATCCGCATCGCGATGCTCGACGCCGGCCGCTACAACGTCGACGCCATGTGGGGCCCGCCGTGGAACCCGGCGTGGCTGCGCAACGACCCGTTCGTCTTCGCGAACAAGCTTCGCGACAACAACACCCGCCTGTGGGTGTCGGCTGCCAACGGCATCCCCGCCCCCGGCGGAGCCGCACCGACCGGACCCATGGACGTGTTCAACGCGACCACCGGTGCGAGCCTCGAGGCGCTGTCGCTGGCGAACACCCGTGCCTTCCAGGTCAAGATGGCGACCCTCGGCGCGAAGAACGTCACCTACAGCTTCCCGCCGCGCGGCATCCACACGTGGCGCTACTGGCAGCAGCAGATCCACGATCTGGCAGGCGACCTCGGCAACACGATCGGGTAGCTCGGAAGTAACAATTGCACCAGCTGTAACAGCGCGGCACTCCCACTCGTCAGTTGTTTGCGTGTAGAAAGAACCGGAACGCGAGGCCGTGCTCCGTGTTGGCCTCGACGCGCAGAGAGAGAGTGAACGTCATGCGAGTAGGCCTGTTCAGGGCAGAACGTCAGCGTTCGTCGACCGGAAACGTTCGAAGGCGCGCGCTCGCCTCGCTTGCCGCTGTGCTCGTGGTGCCGGTGGCGGTCGGGTTCACCCAGACCGCCACCGTCTCGGCTGCGCCCGTCGCCGCGCAGGCTCCGGTGGCCACTCAGGCCCCGGGCGGCGCGACGATCCATCACGTCGACTGGCTCACCGACCGTCGCGTGGCGATCTGGATCAACTCTCCGTCGATGGGTGTGCCGATCCAGGTGCAGATGCTGCTGGCGCGGGACTGGAACTCGAAGCCGACGGAGAAGTTCCCGTCCGTCTACATGCTCGACGGCCTCCGCGCGCAGGACAACGAGAACGGCTGGACGCTCGAGACCGACGCCGAATCGTTCTTCGCGGACAAGAACATCAACGTCGTCCTCCCGGTCGGCGGCCAGTCCAGCTTCTACTCCGACTGGGTGGCCCAGGACAACGGCCAGAACTACCAGTGGGAGACGTTCCTCACGAAGGAACTGCCCCCGATCCTCGAAAGTGACTGGCGCACCACGCAGACACGTGGCGTCGTCGGACTGTCGATGGGCGGCACGTCCGCGATGTTCCTCGCGGCCCGCAACCAGGGATTCTTCAAGTTCGCCGCGTCGCTGTCGGGCATGCTCACCACAACGGCCCTCGGCATGCCGCAGGCCGTCGCCTACGCGATGAGCGACGCAGGCGGATTCGACGCGGACGCGATGTGGGGTCCCCCGACCAGTTCCGCGTGGGAGGAACACGACCCGTACCTGCTGGCCGACAAGCTCAAGGGCGTCAGCCTGTACATCTCCAGCGGCAGCGGCACCACGGGCCCGTACGACCAGCCGTCCGGAATCCCGGGCGTCAGCACCAATTACGCGGGCATGGGACTCGAGATCCTCTCGCGACTGACGTCCCAGACGTTCGCGACCAAACTCAACAAGCTGGGCATCCCCGCCCAGGTCAACTACCGGCCGTCCGGCACGCACTCGTGGCCGTACTGGCAGTTCGAACTGCACCAGCTGTGGCCGCAGCTCGCGAGCGCCGTCAATGTCGAACCCGAGAAGCCGGTGTGCACCACCGGTGGCTCCATCGCCGGTGTCGCCGGCGCGAACCCGTGGATCGGCGACTGCCTGACCCCCGAATACAGCCTCGCGGGCGGAACGGTCCAGGACTTCCGCAACGGCCGGATCTTCGCCAAGTCCGACACCGGCGCACAGCCGGTGGCCGGTGCCATCGGCGGCGTCTACCAGGCGACCGGCGGTCCCGGCGGGCCGCTCGGCTACCCGACGACGCCCGAATTGGCCACCCCCGACGGACGCGGTCGCTTCAACCACTTCGAGCACGGGTCCGTCTACTGGTCGCCGCAGACCGGGGCGCACGCCGTCCGCGGCGCGATCCGTGACGAGTGGGCACGGCAGGGCTGGGAGTCCGGACCGCTCGGATACCCGGTGGCCGAGGAAGTTCCCACGCCCGGCAAGGACGGCGCGGTGCAGGGCTTCGAGATCGGCGCCATGTACTTCAGTCCTGCCAACGGCACCCACCGCGTGCAGGGAATGATCATGGGCAAATACGCCGAACTCGGTTACGAGGGCGGCTGGCTCGGATTCCCGAAGACCAGCGAGATCCCCGTCAAGGACGGCGGCCGGTTCAACCAGTTCGAGGGCGGCAACATCTACTGGAGTCCGCTGTCGGGCGCCTGGGCCGTCGAGAACGGGCCGATCTTCGACGCCTGGAAGAGCGCAGGCTACGAGGGTGGCCGCCTCGGCTTCCCGATCAGCGACAAATTCGCCATTCCCGGTGGCGTCCAGCAGAACTTCCAGACCGGATTCGTCACAGTGATCGACAACAAGGCCGAGATTCACTGATGGCCGGACCGCACTAGAAATCTCACACGCAGCGGGCGGGGCCGGGTCCGGCGGACCAGGTTTCCGCCCGAACTGCGTCTGTACCCTGTCGAGAGACAACGACTTGGAAAGCAAGGACGGAAATAGATGCCGCAGCACTCACGTATCAGCACCACCTTCCGACGGTCGATCGCGGTAGGCGCGCTCGCCGTCGCAGCGAGCGGATTGTTGGTCGGGTGCGGTAGCGACGACTCCACGGCGACGTCCAACCCGTCCACCAGCGCGCCCACGACGTCCGCGGCCGCGTCCAGTTCCGCCGAGAGTTCGGCGTCCGCCGCGCCCAGCGCGAGCGCGTCCGCGTCTGCCTCCGCGCCGGTGACGAGCCCCGGCGAAGCGGCCACCGCACCGCCCGCGCAGCCCGAGGAAGTTCCGGGCGACTTCCCCGGCCCCAGCGAGGTCCCGGTCAGCGCCGACGGCCAGAAGTTCCTCGACGCGCTGAAGGCCAAGGGCATCGAGCCCGCCGCCGACGGCACCATGGCCGTCAGCACCGCCGACTTCATCTGCCAGGCCAAGGCCGAAGGTAAGAGCGACCCCGAGACGATGGTGTTCGTCACAGCGATGGTCGGCACCGAGGCGTCCGCTGCGGGGAAGGAACTGACCCAGGAGCAGGCGACGGCCAACGCCACGACCTACATGAACGTCGCCCACGCGACCTACTGCAAGTAGACGCCGATGTCGGTGACCGGGCGCGGAACGCGGAAGAAGAAGAGCAGCCTCCTGCGCAAACTGCTGGTGCTGATCGTGATCCTGCTGGTGATTCTCGGCGCAGTGATCGCGCTCTGGTATCTGCTCGCAGGGCGGCTGCCCAAACCGATCCCGACCCCGCCCGGTCCCGAGCGTCCCAATGCCCAGCCGGCGAGTTGTCCCGACGTCCAGGTGGTCGTCGTCCCCGGCACGTGGGAGTCCAGCGCAACCGACGACCCGTACAACCCGACGGCCAACCCGGCGTCGCTGATGCTCAACGTGTCGCGGCCGTTGCAGGAGCAGTTCGAGTCCTCGCGCGCCGACGTGTACACGGTTCCGTACGTCGCGCAGTTCTCCAACCCGGTCGCGTTCCCGCCGGACGGGCAGCAGTCGTACAACAACAGCCGCGGCGCCGGCACCGCCGCCACCAACGACATCCTGATCCGCCGGCACGCCGAGTGCCCGCTGACCAGCTTCCTGCTCACCGGCTTCTCCCAGGGCGCCGTCATCGCCGGCGACGTCGCGTCGAGCATCGGCGCAGGTAACGGCCCTGTTCCGGCGGACCTGGTGCTGGGTGTCGGGCTCATCGCCGATGGTCGCCGCGACCCGGCCGCCGCGACGAACGTCGGGCAGCCGGTCGCCGGTGTCGGAGCCGAACTGTCCCTGGCCGGTCTGCAGATCCCGGGAATCACGATGACCGGTCCGCGGCCCGGCGGTTTCGGGGAACTCGCCGACCGGGCGGTCGAGATCTGCGCCCCCACGGACGGGATCTGCGACGCGCCGGCGCAGGCGCTGAAGCCGAGCAACTGGATCGGCAGCGGATTGCGTCTTCTCGAGTACAACAACAACCCGGTCCACGCGATGTACAACTCGTACGTCGTCGACGACTCCGGCACGACGGCCACGCAGTGGATCGCCGGATGGGCAGCCCAGAAGATAGAGGCCGCCCCGACCCCGGCCCACAGTTGATTTTGTGGCGGGTGGGTTCACCGTGGTCGGTGAGCCGTGAATCGTCCCGAACAGATAGGCACGACGCGTACTCGCCGGTAGTGTGCGTTTCCCGGCACCGGTAGAGTGCTGCACTGTTGCTGCACCACCCGTGCCCGACCCACCGATGTTCACGTCCTGAACGGGGGCGTTTCACCACAGGAGAAGCTATTCATGAGTTCCGACGTCAGCTCGTTGCGTAAGTTCCGATTCGCCGCAGGCGGAGAGGGCAACGCGGACGAGGGCGGCGCGCGTCGGTTCGTCAAGCTTGCGCAGAAGGCCGAGGAACTCGGGTTCGACAGCTTCATGATCCCCGACCACCTCGGTAACCAGGTCGGACCGATCGCCGCGCTGGGTGCGCTCGCGATCGCGACGGACAAGATCCGGCTCGGCACCGCCGTCCTCGCCAACGGCTTCCGGCATCCGGCGATCCTCGCCAAGGACGCCGCCACCATCGACGTGCTGTCGGGTGGCCGCCTCGAACTCGGCATCGGCGCAGGCTGGATGAAGGAAGAGTTCGACAAGGGCGGCATCGACTACGAGCGTCCGGGCGTCCGGATCGCCAAGCTCGAGGAGACCCTGCAGATTCTCGATGTGCTGCTGCGCGGTCAGGAGTGCAACTTCGACGGCAAGTACTACCAGATCAAGGGCCTGACGGGCAGCCCGCGGCCGCGGCAGGGTCCGCGTCCCCCGATCGCCGTCGGCGGCGGCGGCCCCAAGATGCTGGCGCTCGCCGCCAAGTACGCCGACATCATCTCCGTGGCGACGCCGACCAGCAAGGAAGGCAAGCTCCTCCTGTCGGGTGTCACGCTCGAGAAGACGATGGAGCGCGTCGACCGGATCCGGGAGGCTGCCGGTGACCGGTTCGACGACATCGAACTGAACTGGACGATCACCACCATCGTCATCACCGACGACCGTGAGCAGACCGCCGAGATGGCGCTCGCCGCAATCGACCAGGGGTTCCCGCCCAACATCGAGGCCGACGTGAAGCTGTCCGTCGAAGACATCCTGAGCTCGCCGTATCTCGCGATCGGAAGCTTCGAGGAGATCGCCGATCAGATCCGTATGGTGCGAGAAAAGACGACAATGTCCTACGTCGGTGTGTTCCCCACACAGATGGATGCGTTCGCGCCGATCATCTCCCAACTGAAGGGCGAGTAGACGCAGCGTACCGAGGGCGGCGATGCCAATCTGTAACATATCGATGGTTTGGAATCGATGAACTTATTCGGGTGAGTGGCGTGTTACGTCATTTCCCACGAGTTTTACAAGATCCGATTCGGCGAAGGAAGTCTGGGGCGCAGTCATGCTGGGGCATGCCTGTGTGATCGCTTCGGAGGAGATGGAATGAACGCGAAGTTCGATGATTTTATCGACGAGAAGGGCCACATCAGGCTCGACTCGGGAAGCACGCTGGTCGACTACGTCCAGCGGCACACCCGGGAGAACTCGGACGAGCTGGCATACCGCTACATCGACTACTCGCGGGACAGGGACGGCGAAGCGCAGGAGCTGACCTGGGAACAGTTCGGCTACCGGCTGCGCGCCGTCGCGGCTCGCCTCCAGCAGGTCACCAAACCCGGCGACCGTGTCGCGGTCCTGGCGCCGCAGGGTCTCGACTACGTCATCTCCTTCTTCGCCGCCATCCACGCCGGAGCGATTTCGGTGCCGCTGTTCGACCCCGACGAACCCGGCCACACCGACCGTCTGCACGCCGTCCTCGGTGACTGCAAGCCTGCCGCCATCCTCACGGCCACCTCCTCCGCCGCGGGTGTTCGACAGTTCTTCCGGTCCCTCCCGGCCGCCGAGCGCCCCCGGATCATCGCCGTCGACGCCATCCCCGACAGCGTCGGCGAGTCCTGGGTGCGCCCCGAGATCGATCTCGACGACATCGCGTACCTGCAGTACACGTCCGGCTCGACCCGGGTGCCCGCCGGTGTGGAGATCACGCACCGCGCCGTCGGCACGAATGCACTGCAAATGGTCGACTCCATCGAGCTCAACGAGAACTCGCGCGGCGTCACCTGGCTGCCGCTGTTCCACGACATGGGGCTACTGACCGTCATCCTGCCCGCCCTTGGCGGCAAGTACATCACCATCATGAGTCCGCGCGCGTTCGTGCAGCGGCCGTACCGGTGGATCAAGGAACTGGCCGCGGTGTCGGACGGTGCGGGCACATTCGCGGCCGCACCCAACTTCGCGTTCGAGCACGCGGCCGCTCGCGGCCTGCCGAAGAGCGGCGAGAGCCTCGACCTGAGCAACGTGATCGGCCTCATCAACGGCAGCGAGCCGGTCACGACGTCGTCGATGCGCAAGTTCAACGAGGCGTTCGCGCCGTACGGCCTGCCGAAGACGGCGATCAAGCCCTCGTACGGCATGGCGGAGGCCACGCTCTTCGTGTCCTCCACCCGGCACTCGGACGAGGCCCGCGTCATCTACGTCGATCGCGACGAGCTCAACGCCGGTCGCGTCGTGAAGGTGGACCAGGACGCCGAGAACGCCATCCCGCAGGTGTCCTGCGGCTACGTCGCGCGCAGCCAGTGGGCGGCCATCGTCGACCCCGAGTCGCGCATCGAGCAGCCCGACGACCGGGTCGGTGAGATCTGGCTGCACGGCGAGAACATCGGCATCGGCTACTGGGGACGCACCGACGAGACCGCGGAGACGTTCCACAACAAACTCACCAACCGGCTCGCCGAGGGCAGCCACGCGGAGGGTACGTCCGAGGACGCCAACTGGATGCGCACCGGCGACTACGGCGTGTACATCGACGGCGAGCTGTTCATCACGGGCCGCGTCAAGGACCTCGTGATCGTCGACGGTCGCAACCACTACCCGCAGGACCTCGAGTTCTCGGCGCAGGAGGCCAGCACCGCGCTGCGCCCCGGCTTCGTGGCCGCGTTCGCCGTCCCGGCCAACCAGCTGCCCGCCGTCGTGTTCGAGAACACGCACTCGGGCCTGAACTACGACGCGGACGATTCCTCCGAGCAGCTGGTGATCGTCGCCGAACGCGCACCGGGAGCCGGCAAGGCCGACCCGCAGCCCGTCGCCGACACGGTGCGTGCCGCGCTGTCGACCAGGCACGGGGTCACGGCACGCGACATCCTGCTGGTGCCCGCGGGCTCGATTCCTCGTACGTCGAGCGGCAAGATCGCCCGCCGCGCGTGCAAGGCGAGCTACATCGAGGGGACCCTGCGCGGCGGATACACGCAGACGGCGTTCCCCGACAGCGTTTCCGAATAGTCCACTTCCTGACGGGTAGCTTGGTGAGTTGATGGCTGAAAAAGATGATGACCGGACCAGCACGGGTGACATGACGGTCGCGCAGCTGCGCGACTGGCTGCGCAACTGGATTGCCGACGCAACCGGGCAACCGGTCGGTCAGATCACCGACGACCGCCCGATGGAGGAGTTCGGTCTGTCGTCCCGCGACGCCGTCGCACTCAGCGGCGAGATCGAGGAACTGGTCGGAGTCACGCTCACCGCGACGGTCGCCTACCAGCACCCCACCATCGCATCGCTGGCCACTCGCATCATCGAGGGCGAACCCGAGCAGCCCGACGACTCGGCCGACGCCGCGTACTACGCGTCGGCGCCGACGTCGGACGCGCACGACATCGCGATCGTGGGCCTGGCCTCACGCTTCCCGGGCGCGGGCAAGACACCCGCCGAGATGTGGCAGATGCTCGCGGAGGGCCGCGACGGCATCTCCGACCTGCCCGCGGGCCGCTGGGAGGAGTTCACCTCCGACCCGCAGATCAAGGCCGCCGTGGAGAAGGCCAACACCCAGGGTGGCTACCTCGACGACGTCAAGACGTTCGACGCGGAGTTCTTCGCGATGTCCCCGCTGGAGGTCGCGAACGTCGACCCGCAGCAGCGTCTCGCGATGGAACTGACGTGGGAGGCCCTCGAGCACGCCCGCATCCCGGCCAGCGACCTCAAGGGTGAGCAGGTCGGTGTGTTCATCGGCAGCTCGGCCAACGACTACCAGTTGCTCGCCGTCAGCGACCCCGTCCACGCGCACCCGTATGCGCTGACCGGTACGTCGACGTCCATCGTCGCCAACCGGGTCTCGTACTTCTACGACTTCCGCGGACCGTCCATCGCCCTCGACACGGCCTGCTCGTCGTCGCTCGTCGCGGTGCACCAGGCGGTGCGCTCGCTGCGGTCCGGTGAGTCGGATCTCGCGCTCGCCGGCGGCGTCAACATGCTCGTCGCGCCGCCCGCGACGCTGGGCTTCGACCAGCTGGGTGTGATGGCCCCCAACGGCCGCATCAAGGCGTTCTCCTCCGACGCCGACGGCATGATCCGCGCCGAGGGCGGCGGTCTCGTCGTCCTCAAGCGGCTCGAGGACGCCGAGCGCGACGGCGACGAGATCTTCGCCGTCATCGCAGGCAGCGCCGTCAACCAGGACGGCCGCTCCAACGGTCTCGCGGCCCCGAACCCCGACGCGCAGGCCGACGTCCTGCGGCACGCCTACCGGGACGCGGGCATTAACCCGGCAGGCGTCGACTACATCGAGGCGCACGGCACCGGCACCATCCTCGGCGATCCCATCGAGGCGGACGCGCTCGGACGCGTCGTCGGTCGTGGACGTGCCGACGACAAGCCAGCGCTGCTCGGTTCGGCCAAGACCAACTTCGGTCACCTCGAGGCCGCCGCGGGCGCCGCGGGTCTGATCAAGGTCGTGCTGTCGATGCGGGAGGACACGCTTCCCCCGACGCTGAACTTCGCCGGACCCAACCCGTACATCGCGTTCGACAAGGCGCACCTGCAGGTCATTCCCGAGGGTGCGGCGTGGCCGCGCTACACGGGGACGGCCGTCGCCGGTGTGTCCGGATTCGGGTTCGGTGGCACCAACGCGCACGTCGTCGTGCGCGAATACACCGGGCCTGCCGTCGACGACACCGCCGAGCCCGCCGACACGGTCGCCCCCGCCGAGGTGGCGGTCGCCGAGACCGAGCCGACGGTCGTCCTCGCGGTGTCCGGTGCGCTGCCGTCGCGTCGCCGCCGGGCCGCCGCCGATCTGGCCGACTGGCTGGAAACGGAAGAGGGCAGCACCACCCCGCTCGCCGACGTCGCCCGCGCTCTCGCGCGCCGCAACCACGGCCGCTCGCGGGCCGTCGTCCTGGCGAAGACCCGCTCGGAGGCCGTCACCGGTCTGCGGGCCGTCGCCGCAGGCAAGCCCGGCCAGGGTGTGTTCACCGCGGATTCGCCGTCGTCGAAGGGCGCCGTCTGGGTTCTGTCGGGCTTCGGCTCGCAACACCGCAAGATGGCCAAGCAGCTGTACCTGGAGAACCCGGTGTTCGCTGCGGCCATCAACGAGGTCGACGCGCTGATCGAGGACGAGGCCGGCTACTCCATGAAGGAGAAGTTCCTCGACGACGCGATCGACTACGACGTCGAGACGTCGCAGGTCGGCATCTTCACCATCCAGATCGGTCTGGCGGCGCTGCTGCGTCACCACGGCGCCGAGCCGGAGGCCGTCGTCGGCCACTCCATGGGCGAGGCTGCCGCCGCGTACATCTCGGGTGGTCTGCCGCTCGAGGACGCGGTGCGGGTGATCTGCGCGCGGTCCCGCCTCATGGGTGAGGCCGAGGCCACGCTCGAGGGCGACGACATCCGTCTGATGGCGCTCGTCGAGTACAGCGCATCCGAGATCGAGACCGTTCTCACCGATTTCCCGCACCTCGAGGTCTGCGTGTACGCGGCTCCGACGCACACCGTCATCGGCGGCCCCGAGCCCGAGGTCAACGCCATCGTCGCGCGGGCCGAGGGCGAGGAGAAGATGGCCCGCGTCCTCAAGACGAAGGGCGCCAGCCACACCTCGCAGGTCGACCCGCTGCTGGGCGAACTGGCCGCGGAACTGGCGGGCATCGAGCCGACCAAGCTGAAGCTGGGCGTGTACTCGTCCGTCGACCAGGACACCTACTACCGCGCAGGCCACGAGCCGATCCACCGCGAGGAGTACTGGACCAAGGGTCTGCGCCACAGCGTGTACTTCACCAACGCCGTCCGCCTCGCCGTCGGCAGCGGGCACACCACGTTCGTGGAGCTGGCACCCAACCCGGTGGCCCTGATGTCCGTGGCCGCCACCGCGTTCGACGCCGGCCTGCACGACATGCAGCTCATCCAGACGCTCAAGCGCAAGGAGGACGAGCCGCTCGGTGTTCTCGCCGCGCTCGCGCAGCTGTACGTCCACGGGCACGCCGTCGACCTGTCCTCGCTGCTCCCCGAGGGCGACTTCGCGGCCGTTCCGCGCACCGCGTGGATCCGCAAGCCGTACTGGGTGGAGACCCGGATCGACGGGGGCGGCAACACCCGGGTTCCGGGTGCGCACGTGTCGCTGCCCGACGGCCGCCACGTGTGGGAGGTCCAGGCCGGCGCGGTCACCGACCTGCCCGCACTGGTCACCGCCGCCGCGTCGCAGGTGCTGTCGGACGTGACGCTCGCCGCGTCCGTCCTGCACGCCCACGCGCCCGCGGAGGGAACGCTCACCACCACGCTCAACCCGCATCCGGGTGGCGCGTCGCTGCAGGTGCACGCGAAGAGCGGCGCGAACTTCACGCTGCTGTTCGACGCCGCCGTCACGTCCGGGGACGCACTGCCCGAGCCCGTCGTCGCGGCGCCGGTGCAGGCGGCGTCTCCGGTGGAGGAGCTGCCCGAGGTCGTCGAGGACATCGGCGAGAAGTGGGACCCGAACGGTTCGCAGACGCTCGAAGACCGTCTCGCGCTGATCGTCGCCGAGTCGATGGGTTACGCCCCCGAGGACCTGCCCGCCGAGATCCCGCTGATCGAGCTGGGCCTCGATTCGCTGATGGCCGTCCGCATCAAGAACCGCGTCGAGTACGAGTTCGACATCCCGCAGTTGCAGCTGCAGGCGGTCCGCGACGCGAACCTGATGGAGGTCGGCAAGTACCTGCGCTACGCGGTCGAGAACCGCGAAGAGGTGCAGGCGCTGGCGGACAAGCAGAAGGCCGAGAAGGAAGCGGAGGAGGCTGCAGAAGCTTCGGAGGCCGCGGCTCCGCTCGATGCCGAGAACACGTCCGTGGAGGCGGAGGCCGAGGCGATCATCGCGGCCACTCCCGATGTTTCGGAGGCGCAGGCTGCGCCCGAGGAAGCCGCTGTGGACAGCAAGGAAGCGTTCGCCGAGGCGACCGGCACGGACGTTCCGCCGCGTGACGCCGCCGAGCGCCTGACGTTCGCCACGTGGGCCGTCGTCACCGGCGAGTCCGCCAAGGGCATCTTCAACACGCTGCCGATCCTGAACGACGACACGGCGGAGAAGCTGGCCGCCCGGTTGTCGGAGCGCGCGAACGGTGAGATCACGTTCGACGACGTCCTGGATTCCACCACCATCGAGGAACTGGCCAATGTGGTGCGCGGCTTCCTCGAGGATTCCGGCAAGATCGACGGGCTCGTCCGCGCGCTGCGGGCTCGCCCGGAGGGATCCGACGCCGTCCCCGTGTTCGTGTTCCACCCGGCCGGTGGGTCGACGGTCGCGTACGAGCCGTTGCTGAAGCGTCTGCCCGAGGGCACGCCGATGTACGGGTTCGAGCGCACCGAGGGTCCGATCGACGTGCGGGCGGCGGAGTACCTGCCGCTCATCCGCGAGATCCAGGGCGACGGACCGTACGTGCTGTACGGCTGGTCGCTGGGCGGTGTGCTGGCGTACGCGGTGGCGAAGCTGCTGCGCGAGTCGGGCGCGGACGTCCGGATCGTCGGCCTGATCGACACGGTCATGGCCGGGGAGAAGGTCGAGGACACTCCTGACGAGATCCGTAAGCGCTGGCAGCGGTACGCGGCGTTCGCGAAGAAGACGTACAACGTGGACTACCCGCTGCCGTACGACAAGCTCGCGGCGGCGGAAAGCGACGAAGAGCAGATCAAGATCCTCACGGAACTGCTCAAGCTGAGTGGCACCAAGATTCCGGGCGGAATCATCGAGCACCAGCGCACGTCGTGGCTCGACAACCGGGCCATCCAGACTGCCGAACTCGAGCAGTACGACGGCGACGTCGTCCTGTACATGGCCGACCGCTACCACGACGACGTGATGAACCTGGAGCCCGCGTTCAAGACCCGGAAGCCGGACGGCGGCTGGGGCGACGCGGTGAAGAACCTGGAGATCATCCACGTGGGCGGCGATCACATCCAGATCGTCGACGAGCCGTACATCGCGAAGGTCGGTGCCGACCTCACCAAGAAGCTGGCGGCGATCCAGGCCGCCGGAACCGGAGCGCATCAGTGACCACCACGACCGCAGAGAAGCTTGCCGAACTGCGCGAAAAGCTGGAAACGGCGAAGGAACCCGCGGGCGAGCAGGCTATTGCCAAACGCGCGAAGAAGGGCATTCCGAGCGCGCGCGAACGCATCGACATGCTGCTCGACCCGGGAAGTTTCATCGAGGTCGGCGGTCTGATGCGTCAGCCCGGTGACCCGAACGCGCTGTACAGCGACGGCGTCGTCACCGGCCACGGGACCGTCGAGGGACGCCCGGTCGCGGTGTTCTCGCACGATCAGACCGTGTTCGGTGGTTCGGTCGGCGAGATGTTCGGCCGCAAGGTCGCCGCGATCATGGAGTTCGCCGCGAAGATCGGCTGCCCCTGTGTCGGCATCAACGACTCCGGCGGAGCCCGGGTGCAGGATGCGGTGACGTCGCTCGCCTGGTACGCGGAACTCGGCCGTCGGCAGGAGCCGCTGTCGGGCATGTGCCCGCAGATCTCGATGATTCTCGGCAAGTGCGCGGGCGGTGCGGTGTACGCGCCGATCAACACCGACGTGCTGGTGGCCACCGAGGAGTCGTACATGTTCGTCACCGGGCCCGAGGTGGTCCGGAAGATCACCGGCGAGGACGTCAGCCTCGACGAACTCGGTGGTGCCCGGAACCAGGCCCAGTACGGCAACCTGCATCACGTGGCGCCCGACGAGAAGGCCGCGTTCGAGTGGGTGCGCAAGTACCTGAGCTTCCTGCCGTCGAGTTGCATGGAGAAGCCGCCGGTCGTCAATCCTGGTCTCGAGCCGGAGATCACGGACTCCGACCGTGATCTGGACACGTTCATCCCGGACGCCGACAACGCCGGTTACGACATGCACGACATCCTGCTGCGGATCTTCGACGACGGCGAGTTCCACGAGATCGGCGGGCAGGTGGCGCTGAACATCATCACCGGCTTCGCCCGCGTCGACGGCCGCACGGTCGGGGTGATCGCGAACCAGCCGCTGGTGGCGGCGGGTGCGCTCGACGCCCAGGCCTCGGACAAGGCCGCGCATTTCATCCGCATCTGCGACGCCTTCGACATCCCGCTGGTGTTCGCGGTCGACACCCCGGGTTTCCTTCCCGGCCTCGAGCAGGAGCGGATCGGTGTCATCAAGCGCGGTGGCCGGTTCATCTTCGCGTTCGTGACGGCGACGGTGCCGAAGGTGACCGTCGTGATCCGCAAGGCCTACGGCGGCGCCTACGCCGTCATGGGCTCGAAGCAGTTGGGCGCCGACATCAACTTCGCGTGGCCGACCGCCCGCATCGCGGTGATGGGCGCCGAGGGCGCTGTCGACCTCATCGGTCGCAGGCAGATCGAGGCCGCGGGCGAGAACGCGCCCGCCGTCCGCAGGCAGCTGATCAACTTCTACAACGAGAACATCGCGACGCCGTACATCGCCGCGGAGCGCGGATACATCGACGCCGTCATCGAGCCCGCCACCACCCGGCTCGAGATCCGCAAGGCGCTGACGATGCTGCGCGACAAGACGGTGCAGCGCAACCCGCGCAAGCACGACCTGATGCCGCTGTAGTTCGATGCCGCTGTAGTTCGTTTCCGCACCTGCGGTCGGCAGTCATGCCGACCGCAGGTGTGTTTCGGTGTGCACGAACACCGGCGGCCGGGGACGCGACGCGGCCAGCGTGTACGCGGCGCGCAGGTCGGCGAGAACGGTCGACGGGTCGGTCCGGATCTGCTCCGGCAGGTGCGTCACGACGACGATTCCCTCACGCTGCATCCGGGCCCGCCGCGTCCTCGTCGCCTCGTGTAGTTCGGGCGAGAAGTGGTACTTCGGCGAGTCGATCTCCCAGGCGACGGCGACGTCGTCCAGCCAGCCGTCGGGTCGGGCGACCCACAGTCCGGCCGCGGACAGCACGTCGACGTCGTGCCGCATCGGCGGAAGCCCGCTCGTCGCATACAGATTCTGCGCGTGGACCCGGGCGACGGAATGCGCGTCTTCGGTCAGTTCACGCAGGACGGCCCGGGGCAGGTGGTTTCCGCGGTCGCTGCCGTGTGCGAGTTCACGGACCAGTTCGTCTACCGTCACGTCGCGGCGCCGGATGCCTTCCGCCAGGAGCGCGTGACAGGCCTCGGCGGTGAGCGTGCGACGTCCGGCGTCCAGAAGGCATCGCGGCGGCGGAGCGAGACGCAGGAGCCCCCGGTGGACGGGTGCGGGCAGGTGCCGCGTCCGCTCGACCTTCACGTACGACCAGTCCCGGCGATGCCGGGTGGACGGGATGAGCAGCAGCACGTCGTTCCGGGGCGGTGACGCCGGGTACCCGAACGCGGCCAGCGCGGCGTGCCCCGACAGGAGCGCGTCCGGGCCGCCGTATTCGAGCGCCGCCAGGTTGCGCTGCAGCGTCGTCGGTGGCCGGTCGTGCAGGAGGACGACGCCGGGGAGGATCCGCTGCCAGGGACCTCCGGCGCGGCAGCGCGAGGCGATCGTGCCCCTCGCGACGCCCAGCCGCTCGAGGGCAGCGACGCGGACTACTCCGTCGCGGCCGACAGCTGCTGTCCCAGGGAGGTCTTCGGCCCAGCTTCCACTTCGCATGGGTTCGAGCCTGCCCTGGGCGCAGCGGCCCGCCGCCGAAAAGCCCAGGTCGGAAATTGGCCTGTGGATGGACGGAAAGTTGTGGACAACTCCACCCCCGGGCCCGCTACGGGGTGGGGTACACCCGCAGGGTGCCCGGCTTCCACAGACCGGACCGGGTGGCGGTCTCGGTGTCGACGGTGGCCGCGGTGGCGTCCGGGTAGTACCGGTCGAAGCGCTCGAGGGAGCCCCAGTCGCGTCCCCAGTCGTCCCGCATGTACGTGGGGATGGCGGTGGCGCTGGCGAGCAGTTCGGTGAAGCCGAGGGGGCCACCGTTCTCCGCGGACTGCCAGGTGTCGGTGGAGCTGACGGCCAGCGGACGGTCGGGGAGGATGCGGTAGTTCGGCATCTCCGCGACCCCGTACTGGTGGTCGAACGGACGCTGGCACGGGAACTGCAGTCCGACGGCCCAGTCCAGCAGCACGGGCTGCGAACTGCCGATCGTCGAGTTCAGGGTCTCGAGCTTCGGGACCCGCGGCGGGGTGAACGCCAGCCACTGGTCGCCGGTGAGGTTGGGGTCGTTGGCGACGATCCGCACGGAGTCGGCGTCGGGGGACAGTTCGCTGATCGGCACGCGCAGGTTGCGCCACGACGGCGCGGGCCCGATGTCCTTGGGCAGGTAGGTGCCCTGGGCCTGGACGGTGCCGTCGGGCTGACGCTTGCCGTATTCGAGCAGCAGCGACTGCCCGTACGTGAGGGCGCCGGTCGGGTCGACCGACCAGATGCGGCCCGCCGCGGACATGACGATCAGCGGGGTGTCGTCGCTGCGCTCGGGGAGGGCGTACCAGCTGGACGACAGTGTCGCCGGTTCCTGCACGCCTTCCTGGTAGCTGCCCATGACGGGTGTCGTGGCCGGGTTGAGCCCGAACGGGAGCTTGGCGGTGCTGCCGTTGACGCCGACATTCCCGGTGCCGCCGGAGGTTCCGGCGCTCGATCCGGTCTCGAAGCTGGGGCCGACGCTCTGGTTGTCGGTGTTGCCCATGCCCTGCTTGACCTCGACGTAGTCCGCGGTCAGGTCGGACGGCACCCCGTTGGGGGAGAAGCCGACGGGGTTCGCTCCGCCGAGCGGGTCGGCGGGGTTCGCCAGCGGCTGCGCGGGATCGTTGATGGGCGTGAGGTTTCCGCCGTTGGTGTCGCCCTCGACGAGGACGTCCTCGGCGAGCCCGCACGTCTGCCCGGCGAGGGAGTCGAAGTTGGAGCGGGCCAGCGAGTACGCCGGGTACTGGGAGACGGCGCCCTTGAGTAGGGAGAGGACTTCGAACAGCACCATGATGCCTGCGATGACGGTGAGCGGGGCGGCCGCGAATTTCCTGATCCGCCTGCCCTTCTCGGTGTTCGCGCGGACGGGGGGCGCGGCGAATCCCTCACGCAGGTACTGCCAGGCGGCCAGGGCGACGGCCAGCCCGAACAGGACGAGGAAGAACGTGTTGGACTGGCGGCCGCCGATGGAGACGGTCTTGTCGAACCACGGCACGCCGTAGCTCGATACGTACCAGTAACCGTTGATGCCCGCGAACGTCAACGCCAGCATGAGCAGCAGTCCGGCCAGGAAGATCGTCCGGTTTCGGCGCGAGCGCAGCGCGGACGCCGACACCGCGACGGCGGTGAGTGCGGCCAGTGAACCGGCGATGCCCGCGTACGCCCCGAAGTGGTGGGTCCACTTGGTGGGGTTGAACATCATGAAGAAGATCGTGCCGAACACGACGCCGAGCAGGCGCCACGACGGTCCGGTGGCGGCACCGGGAATCCGCCTGCGGCGCAACAGGATGAACAGTGTCGTCAGCAGGCACAGGATCATCGTCAGGAACGCGAAGCGGCGGGCCACGGAACCGTCGACGGTCGGGACGAACAGGTAGTAGTAGCGCAGGAAGTCCTTGTACCACTCGAGGTTCGGGCCGATCAGGGTGCGGACCCGGGTGGCCTCCATCACCGCGGCGACGGTCTGGTCGGCGAACACGACCACGAGGACGATCGTTCCCGCCGCCGCGATCGGCGCGAGCAGCGGCAGCGTCCCCACCTGGCGGTGACGTTTGACGATGATCCGGACGAGCGGGCGGGCGCCGGCGAGCAGGGCGGCCACACACATCAGGCCCGTGGGAGCGGCCGCGAGAGTGAATGCGCCGATCAGGACGGCGACGGCCGCGGGGAGGAGACGTCCGGTCGCGATGGAACGCTCGATGGAGCACCACGTGAGCAGGGCGCCGAGCGCCACGATGGGCTCGGGCCGCAGACCGTTGTTGTAGGGCAGCCAGAACGCGAGGAACACGAGTCCGCCGGTCCACAGCGCCACCTTGTTGCGCCGGACCGACCGGCCGAGGCGCGGAGCGACCTCCCGGCTGATCACCATCCAGCACAGGATGCCGGCGATGAGGGCGGGCAGTCGCATGAACGGGCTGGCCGTCGAGATCTTGGCCATCGCGGCGAGGACGTCGTAATACC
>NZ_WXYH01000034.1:0-20548 GCF_009872365.1 Rhodococcus sp. T7 | reverse complement strand
TTCGCCTGCGACGACAGTGCGTCCATCACCTGGGCGCGGGAGATCCGCGGGATCGCCTCGACCGCGAACGCCTGCACGCCGGCCGTCTTCAGCGCGGCTACCTGATTGTCCTGATTGCGGGGGGCGAGGAACCCGATCAACGTCTGCCCGGCATGCAGCCGGCCCACTTCCTCGTCCGACGGCGGCGCGACCTTCACGATCACATCCGCCGACCAGGGGTCGGCGATCTTCGCGCCCACCCCGGTGTACAACTCGTCCGGAATCAACGCGCCCAACCCGGCACCCGACTCGACCACCACGTCGACGCCCTTGGCGATCAACGACGCCACGATCTTCGGCACCAACGCCACCCGACGCTCACCGTCGTTCGATTCCCGAACGACGCCGATCGTCGGGCGCGCGGTGGACGCGCTCTGCGATGTATCCATGTATCGACTTCCTGCGGTAGATGGTGTGTGTGCCGCGACGAGCGGCGATCAACCGATGACGAGCGGGAAAAAATTCCCCCGATTCGACTGAGTTAGCTGATAGTAGCCAGAGAACGCGTGACGTAGGGAACAGAGAACGCCGTGCGTACGCGTCTGAATCGAGTCCGAACAGTCGTTCTCACAGATCTTTCTGCTCGTTTGTGAACCCGATCACAGGGCGATTCGTCGTAGTCTGACGGTAGACAGCCGCAAGGAAGCGGAGGTTCGGCCATGAGCAAACCGAAGGAACGGAGCGCGGAGGACGTCACCGCGGATCCGCCGGTGATCGTCGAGCGGGTCTACGACCATCCGACCGAGGGCGACGGACTACGTCTGTTCGTAGACCGGCTGTGGCCTCGGGGGCTGCGCAAGGACGCGTTCCATTTCGACGACTGGGCCAAGGACCTGGCGCCGTCGACGGAGTTGCGTCATTGGTACTCGCACGACGTCGCCGCGTTCAGCGAGTTCCGCGAGCGGTACGTCCACGAGCTCGATTCGCCGACCGGCCGGAAGGCGGTCGCGCGGGTGCAGGAACTCGCGCAGGGGCGGCCGATCGTTCTGCTCACGGCGACGAAGGACGTCAGCCACAGTCATGCCGAGGTCCTCGCCGAATACATGCTGGATCGGTTGTGACGCCTTCCGGCGACGAGGTCCCGCCCATCGCCGAGGCGGACGACGACCTCGGCGGCGATCCGGTGTGCTGGCTCGACCGCGTGTGTCCCGACTGCGGGTTGTTCCTCACCGACCGGACCGCGAGCACCTGCCCCCGCTGCGGTGCGGCGCGGGACAGGTGACGGTCGGGGGGTCAGCCGGCGTTCAGGTACCGCGCGCGGAGTTTGTGCTTGACGAGTTTGCCGGTGGGGGTGCGCGGCAGGTCGTCGGAGAAGTCGATGCTGCGCGGCGCCTTGTAGTGACTGACCCGCTCCCGCACGTAGTCGAGTAGCTCGCGGGCGACGGCGTCCGACGGCTCCACCCCGTCGACGAGTTGCACGACGGCTTTGACCTGTTCGCCCATCTCCTCGTCGGGCACCCCGATCACCGCGACGTCGAACACCTTGGGATGCATGGTGAGAACGTTCTCCGACTCCTGCGGGTAGATGTTCACTCCGCCCGAGATGATCATGAACGCGGCGCGGTCCGTGAGGTAGAGGAAGCGGTCGGAGTCGATGTACCCGATATCGCCGCTCGTCGTCCACGTCGGGTGGTCGGGGTGCGTCGCGGAGTCGGTCTTCGCGGGGTCGTTGTGGTACTCGAACGGCCGTTCGTCCCGTTCCCAGTAGACGGTTCCGACGTCGCCGACGGGGACATCCGCGCCGGTCTCGTCGCAGATGTGCACGATGCCCATGACCCCGTCGTGGCCCACCGACCCGGGCTTGGCGAGCGCCTGTGCGCTGTCGATGAACGTGGCACCGGCGCCCTCGGTGGAGGCGTAGTACTCGTGAACGACCGGTCCCCACCAGTCGATCATCGACCGCTTGACGTCAGGCGGGCACGGCGCGGCCGCGTGGATCGCCACCTTCAGGCTCGACACGTCGAACTTGTCGCGAACGTCCTTCGGCAGCTTGAGCATCCGGACGAACATCGTCGGAACCCACTGACTGTGGGTCACCCGGTACTCCTCGATGAGCCGCAGCGACTCCTCGGCGTCGAAGCGGTCCATCAGCACGATCGTGCCGCCGACGGAGGTGATGGTGCCGCAGAAGCGCAGCGGCGCGGCGTGATACAGGGGTGCCGGGCACAGATAGACGGTCTCGGAATCGAATCCGTACATCGGGGCGAACACGGCCGTGTACGGGTCCGTCGTCGTGTCCACTTCGCCTTCGGGGAGTGCGGGTTTGATCCCCTTGGGCCTGCCGGTGGTGCCCGACGAGTACAGCATGTCCTGTCCGCGGGGCTGGGAATCGAGCGGTGCGGCCGACTGCGCCGCCACGGCGTCCTCGTAGTTGTCGAATCCGTCCAGTGCACCGCCGTAGACGAGCCGGTGGCGGACGCGGGGCAGCTGATGCGGGTCGCGGGGCACGGCGCCGGCCGCGTCGGCGGACACGATGAGAACCTCGGCTCCGCAGTCGTCGACGACGTAACCGGCTTCCTCCGAGGTGAGGTGCCAGTTCACCACGGTGATGTACAGCCCGGATCGCAGCGCAGCCCAGTACACCTCGAGGACACGGAGGTCGTTGCTCGACACGAGCGCCAGGTGGTCCCCGACCTTCAGGCCGAGCGAGCGCAGGTGCCGGGCGAGGCGGGTGGACCGCTCGTCCAGCTCCCGGTAGGTCAGCCGCTCCCCCGTCGAGGGACGTATGACGGCCGGCTTGTCCGGGGTGGTCGCCACGAAGTTTCCAGGGAACATCCGCACTCCTTTTGTTAATGGAGATTCTCACAATCGGTCTACCACACCGAACCCCGGACGGGGAGGCCTTCGACGCTCTCACCGGCGCATTCGCCCGCCCGCGGCGAAAATGCTCGGACTCTCCGGCAGAAGGTCCTAGAGTTGAGGCAAAAGGAGGCGTACGACCCGTGAATGCCCTGCAGAAGGAACCGATCCTCGACGCACTGTTCGAGGAATGGGACGTACTCGACGACGTGCTGTCCTCGTTGTCCGGCGACGCGTGGTTCACGCCCACTGCGCTGCCCGGATGGACGGTGCACGACGTGACCGCGCATCTGATCGGCACGGAGTCGCTGCTCGCCGGAATCTCCGCGCCGCACACCACCATCGACGTCCGCGGCCTCGCCCACGTGCGCAACGAGATCGGCGCGTTCAACGAAGAGTGGGTGGAGGGCTTGCGGGGGTGCTCCGGCCCCGAGATGCTCGAGCGCTTCCGGATGATCGTCGCCCGCAGGCGGTCGGAGCTGGGCGAGATGACCGACGAGATGTTCGAGGCCGAGGCCACCACACCCGTCGGGCCGGCACCGTATCTCCGGTTCATGCGCATCCGCCTGTTCGACTGCTGGATGCACGAGCTCGACCTGCGGGACGCGCTCGGGATGCCCGGCGACGAGGGCGGCCTGCGCGGGGAGACGGCGTTCGCGGAGATCGCAGGCGCCGTCGCATTCCTCGTCGGCAAGCGCGGCAAGGCCCCGGACGGGTCGAGGATCACGCTCGAGCTGACGGGACCGCTCGCCCGGAACATTCACATCGCCGTCGACGGCAGGGCCGCGGTGGTCGACGAACTGCCGTCGGAGGCCACCACGACGGTGACTCTCGACTCCCGGCTGTTCACCCGGCTGGCGGGTGGCAGGACGACGGCCGCGGACCACCGCGACGAGATCGCGTTGCGCGGCGACACCGACGCGGGCAAGCGGATCGTCGACAACCTCGCGTTCACGATCTGACCGCGGTGCGCCTGTTCCTGTCCTCGTACCGGTTCGGTGCGGATCCCGCGCCGCTGCTGTCGCTCGTCGGCCGTCCGGGGCGCGTCGGGGTGATCGCGGCGGCGGCGGACGCGTGGCCGCGGACGGCGCGGACGTCGGCGGTCGTGAGTGACGTGATGCCGCTGACGCGCCTGGGCTTCACCGCGGAGGAGGTGGATCTACGCGACTACGTCGGCGACGACGGGCAGCCGTGTGCAGCCGCGCTGAGGCAGCGGCTCGACGAGTTCGGCTTGGTGTGGGTGCGCGGCGGGAACACGTTCGTGTTGCGCGCGCAGATGGCCCGGAGTGGGGCTGACCGGGTGATCCCGGAACTGTTGGCGAGCGATTCACTCGTGTACGCCGGCTACAGCGCGGGGGCGTGTGTGATGACTCCGACGCTGCACGGTCTCGACTCCTCCGATGACCCGGCGGAGGTGGTCGCGACGTGTGGCGTGGAGCCGCGCTGGGACGGATTGGGGATGGTGGGCTTCGCGATCGTGCCGCATTACCCGCCTGCGGAGCTTCCAGGGGCCGGGAACGCGGTGCCCTTGGAGGACGCGGCCGCCGTTCGGCGCACGGTCGACGCTCTGAGGCTCGCCGGCATCGAGTACCGCACCTTGACGGACGATCAGGCGATCGTCGTGAACGGAGATCGAACCGAACTCGTCTGACGACGGCGAGCCCTGCGGCGGGAGGGCCGTCAGCCGAAGACGGCGACCGGCACGGACGGGGTGAAGGGGGCGACGCGGTCGAGTGCGGCCCAGGTGACCTCGCAGCGCTTGGCGGTGACTTCGTCCGCGTCGGCGAGGAGCGTGTTCAGGAGGGTCTTCGGGTTCAGGCGCCATTCCTGGACCATCGACCGGACTTCCTCGTTGGTGAACAGTCCCGAACCGGCGAGTGCGAAGATCCATTCGTCGAACTCGCCACGGTGGATCTGCTCGATGGAGTCGTAGTCGATTCCACCATCGAGGAACTCGTACGAGAACATCGCGGAGATGTAGCTGCTGGGATCTCGGTGGAGTGCATTCATCGGTGCGGGTCCTTCCAGGGTCGGTGCGGCAAAACCCGGCCCCAACGGTGTTCTGGCTCACATTTCGTGAGAATCTCCGTTTGGGTGTAACGCCTCGCCGGTGTTTGACGATGCAAGACGCTAACCCGTAGAAGTGGGTTTTTGCATTGCCTGGTCGATACGATCCGGTAACAGAGTGACGATTGTGACCTGTGTTACACCCGATTTGTCCGGGTCCGCCCGGTTCGCGGGACGCCCCTACCTGCATTTTCCCCTCCGGGCACGGGTACATACCCCATCGGTGGACCCCTCGAAAAAATTCACCCCCCTGATCCCACATCGTGAGACTCCTACGCGTAAGTAACTAACAGATGGGCTATTGGCGGGTTGCTTTTGCACCGAACGTCCAGGTTGGAGCGATATCCGGGAAACACGGTCGGAATCGGTTCAGTTGGACGCATGACCAAATCGGGGACACTCGTCGTCCGCCGGGCTACCGTCGAGGTCCCCGACACCCGCATTCCAGGAGTCACGATGACGGTCACCGACGACGCACTCGCGGCGCTCTCGAGCACGCTCCCCCGAGGCTGCCTCGTCACCGATCCGGACGTCCTGGCGTCCTACCGCCAGGACTGGGCGCGCGACCCCGACGCTGTCCTTCCCCTCGCCGTCGCCCGCCCCACGACCACCGAGGAAGTCCAGGTGGTGATGCGCTGGGCGACCGAGCACCGCGTCCCCGTGATCCCGCGCGGCGCCGGGTCCGGGCTCAGCGGCGGCGCCACCGCCGTGGCGGGCAGCGTGGTGGTCAGCACAGAACGCATGCGCCGGATCGAGGTGGACCCGGTCACGCGGATCGCCGTCGTCGAACCGGGACTGCTCAACGCCGAGGTCAAGGCCGCGGCCGCCGAACACGGCCTCTGGTACCCGCCCGATCCGTCGTCGTTCGAGATGTGCTCGATCGGCGGCAACGTCGCGACCAACGCGGGCGGGCTGTGCTGCGTCAAGTACGGCGTCACCACCGACTACGTCCTCGCACTGCGAGTGGTTCTCGCGGACGGGACGGACGTGCGCCTGGGCGGGCCGCGCCTGAAGGACGTGGCCGGCCTGTCGCTGACCAAGTTGTTCGTCGGGAGCGAGGGAACGCTCGGCATCGTCACGGAGGCGACGCTGCGGTTGATCCCGGCCCAGCCGCCTGCGAGCACCCTCGTCGCGTCGTTCGCCTCCGTGCAGGCGGCCGCCGACACCGTGCTCGCCATTACCCGCACGCTGCGACCGTCGATGCTCGAGTTCATGGACCGCGCCTCGATCGGCGCCGTCGAGGACGCATTGAAGATGGGCCTGGACCGGACGGCGGAGGCGATGCTCATCGCCCGTTCGGACGCCCCCGGTGCGATTGCGGCCGAGGAGATTTCCGTCATGGCGGACGCCTGCACGGCGAACGGCGCGACCGAGGTCTTCACCACCGACGACCCCGACGAGGGCGAAGCGTTCGCCGCGGCAAGACGATTCGCGATCCCCGCGGTCGAAAGACTGGGCACCCTGCTCCTCGAGGACGTCGGGGTCCCGCTGCCGAAACTGCCTGCGCTGGTGGAGGGAATCGCGGCCATCTCCCGCAAGCGTGACGTGATGGTCGCGGTGATCGCCCACGCCGGCGACGGAAACACGCACCCGCTCATCGTGTTCGATCCTGCGGACGCCGCGATGGCCGAGCGCGCCCATCTCGCTTTCGGCGAGATCATGGACCTCGCAATCGCTCTCGGCGGCACGATCACCGGCGAGCACGGTGTCGGCCGCCTGAAGAAGGCCTGGCTGCCCGACCAGTTGGGCCCGGACGTCATGGAATTGACGCAGCGGATCAAGACGGCACTCGACCCGCTGGGGATACTCAACCCCGGAGCGATCCTGTAGTTACCCAGGTCGGGTGCGATACCCAATGGTTATCCAAGGGACTGGTGTGACAGGTGAGGTATTGCTAGCGTGACCGGACCGAACTCGACTCGTCGCAGAGAGGTGCGCTCGTGACCAGACTCCGCCGTGTCGCCTCCCTGGCGATGCCCGCCTTACTCGCGTCCACCTGCACGTTTTTCACGATGGCACCCCCTGTTGCGACGGCGGCGCCGTGCCTCGGCGGAACCGGCAGCCTCGGATCGAGTGGCTCGGGCCAGGGCATCAATCCCATCCCCTGGCTCAACGGCAGCGACGGCCGCCTTCCCGAGCTGCGTGGCAAAACTCAGGCAATCGCGCACATCACCGGGCCGCGCAGCCCCAACGACACGATCGGCAGGTTCCGGGTACTCGGCACCGACCTCGGCATCATGTGGGACAACGGCGGAGGCGAGATCCTCACCGCATTCGGCGACACCGTCGGGCTGAGCGACAACCCGCTGTGCGGTCTGGTCGGCGACTGGCGCAGCAACATCCTGCTGCGCAGCTCCGACAAGGACCTCACCGACGGGATGGGCATCGACAATTCCCCGGTCGATCTGCCGAATCATTCCAAGGAGATCATCCAGAGCCAGAAGATCCCGGGCGTGGAGCAGACCGTCATCCCCACCACCGGCATCTCGGTCGGCGCGGGTCCGGCCGCGACGCAGTACATCAACTACATGTCGGTGCGCAGCTGGGGCGCCCCGGGCGAGTGGGACACCAACGCGTCCGGCATCGCGTACTCCGTGGACAACGGCGAGAACTGGGTCACCGATCCCCTGACGCTGCGGCCCAACGTGCCGGGCACGGGCGCCGAGAACTTCCAGATGGGCTCGTACGTCAAGCACGACGGATTCGTCTACGCGTTCGGCACCCCGTCGGGGCGGTCCGGCGACGCCCGGTTGTCGCGGGTGAAGGAGGCGGACCTCCGGAACCTCTCGCTGTACGAGTACTGGGACGGCAAGGGGTGGGTGAAGGCCAACGCCACCGTCGCCACACCGGTGATCCCGGGACCCGTCAGCGAGTTGTCCGTGCAGTACAACGAATACCTCGGTCAGTTCGTGGCGATGTACACCGATGCCGGCAACTCGGTGGTCATGCGCCGGTCCGACCACCTCGAATCCGGCTGGAGCGAACCCGAAGTGCTCGTGAGCAGCCGGGACGTGCCCGAGCTGTACGGCGCGTACATGCACCCGTGGTCGAAGGGATCCGACCTGTATTTCCTGGCCACCACCTGGTCGGACTACAACGTCATGCTGCTGCGCACCAACCTGGCGGACTGACGTAATCTGCGAGTGACAGCGTGCGCGGGACAGCGCGCACGCCACACGAGCAGAGGAGCGATCTGTGGCGGCCACGGTGGAACACGACGTGTCGGAATCCCGGTTCGAGATCTACCTCGACGGCCAGCTGGCCGGATACGCCGACTACTTCGAGCGGAACGGCGCCCGCGACTTCCACCACACCGTGACGTACCCGCAGTTCCGCGGGCAGGGTCTGGCGGCCGTGGTGGTGAAGGCCGCCCTCGACGACACGAAGTCCAGTGGGCTCTCCGTGATCCCGTCGTGCTCGTACGTGGAGAAGTACATCGCCGAGAATCCGAGCTATGCGGAGCTCGTCTGATCCGCTCCGCCCGGCCGTCCGCGCGGCATGTCTTCTCGCCGCGACGGTAGTGCTGGCCGGCTGCGGTTCCGGCGGTGGTTCCGACGCCGGTCCGGCGTCCGCACCGACAAACTCGGTGGCCGCGCAGCCCGGCCCGTTCGTGGGTGAATGCGGCTCGCTGACCGACGCCGAGGTGTACGAGCGGGCGGGGATCGCCGGTCTCACCCCGGTGTCGCGGAACGGCATCAAGTGCCGGTGGGAAGCGGACGGCGGCGAACGGTACGTGATGTTCACCTGGTACCGCGGCAGCCCCATCGACCGGGAGCGCGCGGTGGCCAAGGGCATCGGTCACGAGGTCCACGACCTCGAGATCGCCGGGCATCGCGGATTCTCCTCGCAGAACGTCGGGTTCTGCGAGGTCGCGCTCGGCACCGGTTCCGATTTCGTGCACTGGCTGGTCCGCTACGGCGCGGGCAGTGCACCCGCCGATCCGTGCGAGGCCCCGACCGCGCTCGGCCGGCTGACGCTGGAGAAGGCCAAGTGAGCGGCGCCCGGCGACTCGCCGCGGCGGTCGCGTCGGTGATGGTGCTGGCCGGCTGCGGCACCTCCGTCACGGGCACTCCCCTGCCCGAGGGCGCCGCGTCCTCCGACGGCGGCGGCTCGCCGCAATTCGACAAGCTCCTGCGCGAATGCGACGCCGTCCCCGACGACAAGATCGCGGAGACACTGCACGGCGCAGGCATCGACCAGTACTTCTACGGTGCGGTGTGCATGTGGACGGTGTCGTCCGCCGCCGGATCGATCGACGTCACGTTCGGCTGGTTCGAGAACAACTCGCTGCAGCGGGAGCGAACGGTGGCCGACCAGCTGGGCTATCAGGTGGAGGCCACGACGATCGCGGGCACGTCGGCGTTCAGCGCCCGGCGGCCGGGTGATTCGGCGGCGTGCGGGATCACCGCCGCCTACTCCGGTGTCATCACGTGGTGGGTGCAGCAACGGTCTGGGACGGGCGACCCGTGCGACGGCGCGCGCACGCTCGCCGAGTTGACTCTGCAACGCAACCAGTAGCGGCCGAAATTCGCTCGCGGTGGCCACGACCTCGCTGTTAGCGTCGAAGGACCACCGACCGAGCCGACCAGAGGACCCTTGCCGTGACCGCCACCGAGACGGCTGTAACTCGCCGGTTCGGGCCCCTGATCCTGCTGAACGTCGCGACGCTGTTCTCCTCCACGGGCAACGGGATCGTGATCGTCGTGCTGCCGTGGCTCGTGCTCGAGCAGACCGGTCGCGCGTCGGACGCCGCGATCGTCGCGGGCGCGGCCACCCTCCCGCTGCTGCTGTCGAGCCTGTTCGCGGGCACGTTCGTCGACCTGTTCGGACGACGCCGCACGTCGCTGATCTCCGACTGCCTGTCGGCCCTGTCCGTGGCGGCCATCCCGGTGATCGCGAACACGACGGGCCTCACCGTCACGGTGATCGCCGTCCTCGCCGCGATCGGCGCCGCGTTCGATCCGGCCGGCATCGCGGCCAGGGAGTCGATGCTGCCCGCCGCCACGAAGTCCGCGGGGTGGTCCCTCGACCGGATGAACAGCCTCTACGAGGCCAATTACAACGTGGCGTATCTCGTCGGCCCGGGCATCGGCGGCGTGCTCATTGCCACCGTGGGTGCGGTGAACACGTTGTGGGTCGCGGCCGCCGGTTTCGTGCTGTCCGTCGCGACGATCGCGTTCCTGCGTCTCGAGAACGCCGGCCGACCGGACACCGCCACGCGCCCGACGTCCATCTGGCACGGCACGCTCGAGGGGCTGAAGTTCGTGTGGCACAACCGGCTCCTGCGCACCATCGCTCTCGTGGACATGGCGGTGGTCGCGCTGTACATGCCGGTCGAATCGGTGGTGTTCCCGGTGTACTTCACCGAGCTCGACAAGCCTGCACAGCTGGGTTCGGTGCTGATGGCGCTCAGCATCGGCGGTGTGGTGGGCGCCCTCGCGTACGGACCGCTCGCGCCGTTCGTGTCGCGCCGGATGCTGATGGTGGTGGCGGTGACGGTGCTGGGCGCGGCGATGGTCGCGATGGCGTTCCTGCCGCCGCTGTGGGCGATCCTGGCGCTGGCTCTCCTGCAGGGTCTGGTGTTCGGTCCGGTCGGCCCGATCGCCAACTACGCCATGCAGACTCGCAGTCCGGAGCACATGCGCGGCCGGGTCACCGGGGTCATGACGTCCACCGCGTATGCGGCGGGTCCGCTGGGCTACCTGCTGGCCGGGCCCATCCTCGACAAGTGGGGAATCCAGCCGACGTTCTTCGTGCTCGCGATCCCGGTCCTGATCATCGGACTGGCGTGCTTCGCGCTGCCCGTGCTGAAGGAACTGGACGAGAAGGTGCCGGTCAGTTGAAGCCCATGACGTCGTTGCCCCACGCGACCCGCATCTCGTGGTCCGGGTCCTTCACGAGGGTGTCCGCGCCGTCGATCAGCAACGTGGCACGGTCCTCCTCGTCGTAGGGGGCCCAGTGCTTGGACCCGTCGAGGGCGGCGGGGACACCGTGCCGTGCGAACGCGAGCCACCGGCGCTGGATGCGGCCGGACACCTCGAGTGCCGTCTTCCGCCCGCCGAGCCAGAACGTCGGGTCGATGTTGAGGGTGTCGAAATTGCCGAAGACATACGGGAGTTCGGTGGCGTGCCCGGCTCCGATGCGTGCGGCCTTGAGCATCGGCGTGGCCTGGTCGAACCGGTACATCCACGTCGGCGAGTGCCTGCTGTGGGCGTCGGCCACCCACAGGGCGGGCATCCGGAACGCCGCGTCGCGGGACATCGCGAGCGCGCCCTTCGGTTTCCCGCGGTCCGGGTACGCCGACAGGATGTCGGCGAGGCGGGCCGCGGGCAGTTCCGGGTGATCCGTCGCGATCGCCCGCAGCATCTCCTGCACCGAATCCGAAGTGACCGGCAGCAGAGGCGATTTCATGAACTTGAAGATCGACGACTCGTCCTTGTTGGAACCGATGATGAGGGGGATGCGGTGGGAGTAGCCCTTCTGGAACGCGGCCACCGGGTAGCGGGGCAGGAAGTCGCGGTCCACCACGGGCGCCATGGCGAGTGTGCCGGGAATCTTCGTCGGGACCTCGTTGACGAGCGTGTCGCTGGCCTCGATGATCGTGCGGTACGGGAGGCGCAGCAGCGTGTCGATGCGGTCGCGTTCCACGTCGAGGATGTCGAGGAACTGTTTCGCGACGGTGGCCCCCCGTTCGCTGCCGTACACCGACGTGGCGGGTGGGCTCTGGGCGATCGCGCGGTGGAACAACCCGTCCGCGTTCGGGCACGTCATCAGCGTGGTGATCGACCCGGCTCCCGACGACTCCCCGAACACCGTCACCTCGTCCGGGTCACCGCCGAAGAACGCGATGTTCTCGCGCACCCATTCGAGGGCGGCGACCTGGTCGCGCAGCCCGCAGTTGGTCTCGAACACCCGATCCGCCGTCGAGAACGACGACAGGTCGAGGAAGCCGAGCGCCCCCACCCGGTAGTTGAACGAGACCAGCACGACGTCGCCGAGAGTGGACAGGATCCGACCGTTGTAGATGCCCTGAGCAGCGGTTCCCAGGCAGTAGGCGCCGCCGTGGATCCACACCATCACCGGCCGCGGGGTGCCGTCGGGCCGGGGTGCCCACACGTTGACCGACAGGCAGTCCTCGTCCATCTCGAGTCCGGCGTCGATCGGGACGGCGGTGCCGTGGCCCTGCGGGGCCATCGGGCCGAAGTCGACGCAGTCGCGCACGCCGTCCCACGGGGCGGGCGGGACCGGCGCCCGGAACCGCAGATCGCCGACGGGGGCCGCGGCGAACGGGATGCCCTTCCACGCGTAGACGTCGCCTTCGGGGTAGCCGCGCACGTCGCCGTCCCGGGCGCGGACGACGAGTGTGTCGCCTGACTTCTCGACATCCACGGCCGAATCTCCTCACGCAGCGCGTACGGGAATCTCTCGCCAAACTACCAACGATGCGCAGGCAGGACCGTTCGAACGTGACATAGATCAACCGCGCGCTAACATTTCCTCCGTGGCCGCATCGACCGATCCCGAGGGCAAGAGCCTCCTCGACTATCCGCGGCCGTCCGTGGCGGTCGACGTCGCCGTCCTCACCGTGGACGGCGCCGATCTGAAAGTTCTTGTGGTCCCGCACCGTTCGGGCCGGCTCGCGCTTCCGGGCACCTTCCTCCACGAAGGCGAGCGTCTACGGGACGCCGCCGAACGGTGCCTGCGGATCAAGGCCGGCCTGGCGGGCGCCGAGTTCCACCAGCTGGCAATGTTCGACGACCCCGCCCGCGACGATCGCGGGTGGGTGCTGTCGATGACACACGGGGCGGCACTCCCCCGCACGGCACTCCCCCGCGACGCCCTGCTGATCCCCGTCGACGGCGACCGGGTGACGCAGCACCTCGCGTTCGACCACGCGGACGTCGTCACGCTCGCCGTCGCCGACCTGCGCGAGCGGTACGCGCGGTCCGTCGACCCGTCGGGGCTGGTCGGCGACACGTTCACGGTGCTCGAACTGCGCCGGGTCTACGAGGTGGTGTTCGGCCGCCCCCTCCCGAAGGACTCGTTCCGCCGGCACATGATGCCCGCTCTCGAGCACACCGGCGACATGGCCGTCGTCGGGACGGGCAGGCCCGCCGAGATCTACAGGCGCGGCCCCGCGGCCCTCCCGCCGGGCGCGGCCGCGTTCCTCGCCGGCTGAGCCCGGCCACCCACCCGGGCCTTTCCGTTCGCGGCACGGCCGGTGCTAGGGTCGGCTTGTTCTGACACGGGGTGCTCCGCACGGGCGGGGCTGAGAACACACCCGGGAACCTGCTCAGGTAATGCTGACGAAGGGATGTCAACGTTGTGAATAGCTCTGTCCAAGGTGCTGCGGGCGCAGGCCAGCACGCCCGATTCACGGACCACTTGTGGGACCGGACCAAGGTGCTGCGCGAGGCGATCGACGAACTCGAGTTCCTGCGCCGCCTCGGCGACGGAACGCTGCCGCTGGACGTGTTCCGCACGTACATCGAGCAGGATTTCCTGTACCTGACCGGGTACGCGAAGGCCCTGTCCCTGGTCGCCGCGCATGCGCCGGGTCCCGTCGAGGCCGGCTTCTGGGCCGGCTCGGCGGCCGAGGCCGCGACGGTCGAGGCGACGTTGCACCAGAACCTCCTGACCAGCGGGCGACTCCCCGCGTCGGACGTCGAACCGCAGCATTCGCAGGCCTGCCTCGGGTACATCTCCTACCTGACGGCCGTCGCCGCCACCGAGCCGTACGCGGTGTCCGCCGCCGCGGTGCTGCCGTGCTTCTGGATCTACGCGGACGTGGGACGCCGGCTGGCGGCGAGCGCCCGCGAGGTGCTGTCCGCCGACCCGTCGCACCCGTACGCACAGTGGGTGACCACGTACGACGCGGAGGAGTTCCACGCCGCCGTCGCGAAGGCCCGCGAACTCGTGGACGCCGCCGCGGAGGCCGCGACCGACACCCAGCGCGAGGCGATGGTGGAGGCGTTCACGATCGCCAGCCGCTACGAACTCATGTTCTGGGACACCGCACTCAACAAGCAGGAATGGCCGGCGTCGTGACACTTTTCTCCCGCACCAAGCGTTTCTCCCGCACCAAGCGCGCTGCCACCGCAGCCGTCATCCTCGTCTCGGCCCTGTCGATGCTCACCGGCTGCGCCGGCGACTCGCAGTCCGACGACACCATCCGGTTCGCACTCGACTGGACGCCGAACACCAACCACACCGGTCTGTTCGTCGCCCAGCAGGAGGGCTGGTTCGCCGACGCCGGGCTCGACGTGCAGGTGCTGCCGTACAACGACACCTCGCCCGACACCCTCGTCGACGCAGGCAACGCCGAGTTCGGCGTGAGCTTCCAGAGTTCCGCGACGTTCTCGAAGGCCGCGGGCGCCCAGACCACATCGGTCATGGCCCCGCTGCAGCACTGGGCGACGGGCATCGCGGTGAAAGCGGATCGCCCCGACATCACCCGCCCCCGGGATCTCGACGGCAAGATCTACGCCGGTTTCGCGGACCCGGACGGCGAGGAGACGCTGAAGCAGATCATCCGGAACGACGGCGGCAAGGGCGAATTCACCACCGTCACGCTCGGCACGTCGGCGTACGAGGCCGTGTACTCCGGCACCGCCGACTTCACCGTGTCGTTCTTCGGCTGGGAGGGCATCGAGGCCGAGCACCGAGGCACCCCGATGCGCTACTTCCACTACACCGACTACGGATTCCCGGACGCGTACGCACTCGTCATCGAGGGCAACGAGCAGTGGATGGACGAGCACCCCGAGCAGGCCCGCAAGTTCGTCCAGGCCCTGCAGCGCGGCTACCAGTTCGCCGCCGACCGGCCGGACGAGGCCGCACAGATGTTGATCGACGCCAATCCCGGCGCCTTCACGGACGAATCCCTCGTGCGGGAGAGCCAGCAGATGCTGTCCTCCCAGTACATGAAGGACGCGTCCGGAAAGGTCGGGACACAGACGGCCGAGCAGTGGGCGGGATACTCCGGTTTCCTGTTCCAGCACGGCCTGCTCACCGGCCCCGACGGGGCACCGCTGACCACGGAACCCGACTGGTCGACCTATTTCACCAATGAGTACCTCGCTCAGCCCTGACCCGACCGTCCGGACCCCGGCCCCGGGCACGTCCCCGCTGCTGCGGCGGGTGCTGCCCGCGGTCGTGGTCGTGGCACTGCTGGTGGTCGCGTGGCAGGTGTACGTGACGGTCAGCGGTATCCGGCCGCAGGTGCTGCCGTCGCCGCTGCGGGTCGTCCAGCAGGGCTGGAAGGCGCGGGACGCCATCTCCGGTCACGCCTCCGCCACGCTGCAGGTGACGCTGATCGGGTTCGCCGTCTCGCTGCTCTTCGCGTGGGCTCTCGCCGTGCTCGTGGACTTCTCGCCGTGGCTGCGACGCGCGTTCGTTCCGCTGTTCGTCGTGTCGCAGACTCTGCCGATCATCGCGATCGCGCCGCTGATGATCATCTGGTTCGGATTCGGTCTGCTGCCGAAAGTCCTCGTGATCGCCCTCGCCACGTTCTTCCCGATGACGATCGGCCTGATCGAGGGTTTCGCCGCCGCCGACCGGGAGGCGGGTGCGCTGTTGCGCAGCATGGGCGCCTCCCGGTGGCAGGAATTCCGCTACGTCCGGTTGCCCTCGGCGATTCCCCGGTTCTTCACCGCCCTGCGCATCGGCATCACGTACGCCGTGGTGGGCGCCGTGTTCGCCGAATACGTCGGGGCCACGTCCGGTCTCGGCATCTACATGGCCACGCAGAAGAACTCCTTCCGCACCGACCTCGTGCTGGCGGCGGTGCTCGTGACCGCCGTGATCAGCGTCAGCCTCTACCTGCTCACATTCGCGGTCGAACGCGTCGTCGCCCCCTGGATCAAGAACGAGAGGGCCCGGCATGAGTGACACCGCGCGCGTCGCACTGTCCGGACTGAGCAAGGGATTCCCCGTCCGCGGCGGCATCCGTCCCGTCCTCGACAACGTCTCGTTCACCGTCGAACCGGGCGAGTTCGTGTCGGTGATCGGCCCCAGCGGATGCGGGAAGAGCACCGCATTCGGCATGCTCGCCGGACTCGACCAACCGGACACCGGCACCGTCACGATCGGCGGCGAACCCGTGCGTCCCGCGGGCAGTGGCCCGTCGAAGTGCGCGTACATGCCGCAGAAGGATCTGCTGTTCCCGTGGCGCAGCGTCCTCGACAACACCACCCTCGGACTCGAGGTGCAGGGCGTGCCCCGGAAACAGGCGCGGGACAAGGCCCGGGAACTGTTCTCCGTCTTCGGTCTCGGCGGGTTCGAGGACGCCCGCCCCAGCCAGCTGTCCGGCGGGATGCGGCAGCGCGCCGCGATGCTGCGGACCGTCGTCCAGGACCGTCCGGTGCTGCTGCTCGACGAGCCGTTCGGCGCCCTGGATTCGTTGACCCGCACCGAGATGCAGACCTGGTTGCAGGACGTGTGGCAGCGCTACCGGTGGACCGTGCTGATGATCACCCACGACATCCGGGAGGCCGTCTACTTGTCGGACCGGGTGGTCGTGCTGTCCGCCCGGCCCGCCACCGTGCGCCGCGAGGTGACGGTGGGCCTGCCCCGCCCCCGCGAACTGTCGATGATGACGTCGCCCGACTTCGCGGACGTCGAACACGAACTGCTCGGCGTGCTGCACGAGGAATCGCGGCGGGCCCTCGTCGAGCAGGAGTCGGGCAGACGCTGAAACCGCGCTGCCTCACAGCAGTGCGGTTTCCAGTTCACCGAGGGCAGTCTCCAGGTAGTGGAGGATGCGTTGCAGGCTCGGCACCGAGCGGCGGCACCCGATAACACCGAAATCGAGGTTGCCGCCGTTGGTGGTGAGCGTGATGTTCAGCGCCTGCCCGTCCAGCACCACCGACGTCGGGTAGATGCCGTCCAGCCGGGACCCGTTCCAGTACATGGTCTTCCGCGGTCCCGGGACGTTGGAGATGATCACGTTGAACGGCGGCGGCGTGAAGCGGACGAACCCCGGCACCGGGGTCAGGGCGATCGGCGACATGTTGACCGCGGACCACGCCAGCGCCTGCAACGAGGTGAGGCTGCCGAACAATTCCTTCCCCTGCGACATGGACGCGGAGATCGCCGTCAGACGCTCCGCCGGGTCATCGACGTCCGTCGCCAGGTTGCACAGCGTCACACCCACCGCGTTGCCGCCGGCGTCGGCCTTCTGCTCGTCGCGCAGCGACACCGGAACCATCGCGATCAGCGGTTCGTCCGGCAGCGCGTTCTGCTCCTCGAGGTAGCCCCGCAGCCCCCCGGCGCACATGGCCATCACGACGTCGTTGACACTGACCCCGGCCGCCTTCCGCACGGCATGGATCCGGTCGAGCGGCCACGACTGCGCGGCGAACCGGCGCGCGCCACCGATCGGGACGTTGAGCATCGTGCGAGGCGCCTCGTACGGAAACCTCATGTCGTGCTGACCCATCGCGGTGCGGGCGATCCGCAGCGACGCCGGCGCGAGACCGGCCACGTCGCCGACCGTGCGGCGGACCCCGTTCACCACCGACCAGAGGTCGGGGGCGGCGGCTCCGTTCGCCGACGCCGACCGCGGCAGGTTCCACGGCGGCGGCGCGTCGCGCACGTCCGGGTCGGTCGACAGCGTCCGCATCAGCAGCCGCAGCCCGGAAACCCCGTCCATCAGCGAGTGGTGCAGTTTGGTGTAGATCGCGAACCGGCCGTCGGAGAGTCCCTCGATCAGATACATCTCCCACAGCGGGCGATGCCGGTCCAGGAGCGTGCCGTGCAACCGGGACGTCAGCGTCAGCAATTCCCGGACCCGGTACGGCGCAGGCAGGGCCGAATGACGCACGTGGTATTCGAGATCCACGTCCGCCTCGTCGGCCCACCACAGGTTCCCGAGACTGCCGACGGGGCCCGCCGGCTTCTTCCGGAACGTGGGGTCGACGTCCGTGTGCTTCAGCAGTGTGTCGTGCATCGACTTCACGTAGTCCGGTCCGGCATCCTCCGGCGGTGTGAACAATTCGAGCGACCCGACATGCATCGGATGCTCTCGCGATTCGCCGAGAAGGAATATCGAATCGGTAACCGGCATGATCCCCACCTGGACGTTCACCCCCGCTCGGTCACTATCCCATTACGACTTCCGCCTGGATGCTACGTCGGGCGTAGCGTCCGTGCGACCTACTTCGATGTAGACCGTACGGCGCAACGAGGTGGCAAACCTGAAGGCAGCACGTCGAAGGGCACCGAGGCCGGGACGGAGGCAGACAATGAGCACTGCGACTTACGAATTCTGCCCGTCACCGCTCCCGGTGACGCGGCGGGAGTTCGCCGGGACCAGCCTGCAGTCGGCGGCCCTCGCACACACCCTCCGCCGCACGGTCCGGCCGTTCCTCGACGGGTGGGCACGCTACCCCGAACTGCCGTGGCCCACCGGAGTCGTCGACCTGTTCGGGTACTCGCTCGGCCCCATCCACGGAACCCAGCGCAGGCCCGTCCGGCTGCCGCACTGCCGCGCCGAGTGGATCCGGCCTCCCGGTGAGCTCGGCGACCGGGCGATCCTCTACCTCCACGGCGGGGCGTTCCTGTGCTGCGGGATCAACTCGCACCGCCAGATGGTGTCCCGGATCTCGGCGGAGTCCCAGGCGTCGACGCTGAATGTCGAGTACCGGATGATTCCGCGGAACCCCATCCGCGCGGCCGTCCAGGACGGCGTCGACGGGTACCGGTGGCTGCTCGCGCACGGGTACACCGCAGACCGCATCGTCGTCGCCGGCGACTCGGCGGGCGGATTCCTGACATTCATGGTGACGCTCGAAGCTCTCCGTCAGGGTTTGCCGCGGCCCGCCGCGGACGTCGCCCTGTCGCCCCTCACCGACCTCGACCCGGTGAACAAGCTGGCCCATCCCAACGCCGACCTCTGCGCCGTCTTCCCCAAACGCGCGGTCGGTGCCCTGTCCAGGCTGATCGAACGCCTGGACACCCGGGGCGGGCACGAGCCGTCCACGTCACCCGTGGACGGCTCCCTCGCCTCCATGCCGCCGGCGCTGATCCAGACCGGGTCGCAGGAAATGGTGTACGTCGACGCGGAACTGATGTCCGAGCGGCTGTCCCAGGCGGGTGTGCCGTGCGAACTGCAGGTGTGGGAGCGGCAGGTGCACGTCTTCCAGGCCGCAGCCGGCCTGCTCCCCGAGGGCACCCGCGCCATCCGCGAGATCGGCCGGTTCATCCGCCGGGCCACCCCCGTGAGTACTTGTTAACCGCCGGCGGTTAGGAAGTACTCACAGGTGCGAACACATCCGTCGGGCAGACCTTGATGCAGATGTCGCACTGCACGCACCGGTCGGCGAGGACGACCTCGATCACGACGCCACCGTCCTGGTCTCGGCGGCGCCGTGTTCCGGCCGCACCCACACCTCGCCCAGTCCGCCCGACAGCAGGCGACGGGTCTGCGACGGATCGGTGTCGGGCAGGTCGGTACGCACGTGCATGCCGCGGGTCTCGGTCCGCGCCAGCGCGGAGTGGGTCGCCCACCGGGCCTCGGCGAGCATCGCGGCGGCCGAACGGGCCTGCAGCAGTTCCCGTTCGGCGCCGCCGAGCAGATCGGCCGCACCCGACCAGGCTTCGTCGAGGGCGGTCACGCTGTCCTGCAGGCTCGCCGCGCTGCGCCGGTAACTGCGCCGCAGCGGCAGGGTGTGCTCCTGGACCAGTCCGACGATGGCGCGCGACGCCTGCCGCCGGGCGGACGGGCCGCGCAGCCCGGCCGCTCCCGCGCCGCGTACTCCGTCGGGGACGGGACGTCCCCGCGCGAACCGGGCTGCCCCGGCGCCCGCCCACGTTCCCGACGAGATCGCCCAGGCCCCGTTGTGGCTGCCGCCGCCGCTGCGACCGCCGGTGATCAACTCGCGGGTGGCGGCATCGCCGGCTGCGAACAGGCCGGGAACGTCACTGGCACAGTCGGTGCCGGTGATTCGGATGCCTCCGGTCCCGCGCACCGTTTCCTCCAGCACCGCCCGCACGGGATATTTCTGGGTGAACGGGTCGATGCCCGCCTTGTCCAGCGGCAGAAAGTAATTCGGTTGCGACGTGCGCATGGCCGCGCGGATATCGGGCCGGGCCCGGTCCAGCCGCGCATACACCGGGCGGCCGGTGGCGAGGTGCGCCATCGCGGCGCCGCGCGCGGACAAGCCGCCGTCCCCGAGCGGCCCGCCGTCCGCGTCGTAGTACGTACGTGGCGAACTGCATCTTGACTTCCTTTCGGCCGTGAACGACCGAGATTCCCCGCGAGACTCACGTCCCAGGGTTCCTGTTTCACCGACAGTCGCCTCCCCGCACGTTATGTGCGGGGTGGTCTCACACCGTCTCCGCAGGCTGCCGCCGTCAGTCCGACGGCCAAAATATTCCTTGCCGCATTCACATCCCGGTCGTGGACGGCGCCACATGGGCATGTCCATTCCCGTACGTTCAGCGGCATCGTCGAGGCGATCTCCCCGCACACCGAGCAGGTCTTCGACGACGGACAGAACCGGTCGATCGCCACCACCCGCCGCCCGTACCAGTCGGCCTTGTACTCGAGCATGGTCCGGAACTCCGACCAACCCGCATCCGAGATCGCCCGAGACAACGACCGATTCTTCACCATGTTCCGCACACTCAGATCCTCGATGGC
>NZ_WXYH01000338.1:0-51226 GCF_009872365.1 Rhodococcus sp. T7 | reverse complement strand
CGCTGTACTTCCGTGGTGCTGCCATGCTCTCCATCCTTCACAGGTTTGAGAGCCTCCGACAGACCCGGGGCGATTCAACGTGTGGAACCCGCTATGACCGGCAACTTTCCTGACTTGTTCTACATGATGGGGCTATTCCTTACGTGGAAGCGTGGAACAACTTCGCCCTCTGGTTCAATCAGTTCTAGGAGAAATCATGATCGGCATCGTGTTCGATCTTCCAGGGTTCTTTGACGTCGGTGACTATTGGACACGCACCGTTCAATGGAACATGTTCGCCCAGTGGTGGAATCAGTTTTGACCCGTCGAGCGGGCACCACCTCGCTTGGAAGTGATGCCCGCCCACGTCGTGGCGCTGCTAACCGGCTCTGCTCGGAAAGGTGAGCGTCGTGGTCAGTGCATGGTTCCGTCCGGTGTCCGGTGACTTTGACGCCCTGTCAGTTGGTCTGTGGTCAGTCCTCGTCAGCGACCTTGTACGGGTTCACGTGCACGTCAGGGACGAACCCCTCAGCCTCGCTCATTCGTCCTGAGCGGCCCGGTGTGATCGACGCATCCGACCCGGGGATAGTCACCTCACCCTAGGATCGGCTACGTGCCGACAGTGACAACGCCCGACGCCGACATTTTTTACACCGACAGTGGGGGAGAGGGGCCCGTACTTTTACTCGGGCACGGGTTCTTCATGGACTCATCCATGTTCACGCCCCAGGTTCGCGATCTATCTCCGGACCTCCGGGTTGTGAGTTGGGATGCGCGCCGCCACGGAAAGACCACCGATGCGGGTATGCCGTTCACATACTGGGACCTCGCACGCGACGCCCTCGCCGTCCTCGACGACCTCGGCGTCGAGAAGGCAATCATCGGGGGCATGTCCCAGGGCGGCTATACCGCGCTGCGCACAGCACTTCTCGCACCGGGGCGTACGAGGGCTCTGATCTTGCTCGACACGGAAGCCTCAGCCTGTACTCCTGAGCAGAAGTCCGGATACCGCGTCCTGTTCGATCAGTGGTGCAGCACAGAGCCATTCGAACCGCTCACCAGCGCACTTGCCCCCCAACTGATCGGTGGAGAACCTGCGGATTGGACGTCGTGGATCAGCAAATGGAACAGCGGAGATCGCATGGCTGTCCGACCAGCCGCAGAGTGCCTTATCGAACGCGACGACATCGTGGACCGACTCTCCGACATTGACGTTCCGGCATTGATCATCCGTGGGGAAAATGACCTGTCAGCGCCCGCAGAGAAGGCCGACGAGCTCAAAGCAGGTCTTCCCGGTGCTGCGCCAGTTGTCACGATCCCGGTTGCTGGCCATGCCGCAAACTGGACACACCCAGAGCCGGTCAACGCGGCGATCACTGCGTTCGTCAAGGCGCTCCGCTAGTTCAGGAGGCGGGGAGGCGCACTCCGAGGTACATCTGCAGCGGATACTTGCCCCGCATCTCCGCGTGGACCTGCACGTGCACGCTATAGTGCTCACCAGTCTCGGCGTCGCGGAGGTGCATGAACGGCTGGTGCCGGCCAAACCGGACTTCTTCGCGTAACCACAGTTCGCGGAAGAGAGGGAACTCGCTCAACTCTTCGAGGGTTTCCACCGCCCAGTCGGGGTTGTAGTAGCGACCCATCAACGCTCGGAACCAGCTGACGGTCAAGGCGGCTTCCGCCTCCCACTCCACCATGACCGTCATTGATGCCGGAGTCGAGAAGAACCAGCGCAACACGTTTCCCTCGTCGACCAGTCCAGGGAACGCCTTGTCGTACGCCGAGTTACAGTCGATGACATTCCAGCGTTCGTCGAGGTACGCCACCAGGTGCGGGTTCAGCGCCGCGATGGCGGTCTCCATGTCCGGTGTAATCAGTGTCCGATAGTCGGCGATCGTCCACGGTGTCGTGATGTCCTCACGCTCGGTCTGGGTCCGCCGTGCCAGATTGAAAAGGTGCCGACGTTCTGCATCATCGAGACACAGTGCGTTGGCGGTGGCGTCGAGAACCGGTGGAGAAGGACTCGCGTCCTTAACGTTTCCTTCCAGCCGCGCGATGTAGCTGACACTCAAATAGTTCTCTTCGCCCAGTTGGGCCCGAGTCATACCATCCGGGTGCTTCGGCGTTGCCCGGGTGCGCCGAGCACGAATGAAATCACCGAGACTCGGCGGACTGATCGAGTCCATTGGTTGGCCTTTCCGATAGCGAATACAGCGGCACTACCCTACTCCCGGGGAATGTCAAGCCTTGTAGGTAACACTCTTGAGTGTTACCCCCCTGCTGGACAACGCAGTTCCCGACCTGATGGAATGTTTTCCCAGAAGACTCACAGCTGCGTGGCAGGCAGACGAGTGCGGGTCGACAGTCGCGCCGAGGGGGAGGGCCCAGGCGGGTTGCGGAGGGGAAAGCGTTTATGCCACGTGCAGCACAATGGGGTTCACGTGTGCGATCGACGGGGACGGTGCTCGGCGTTCGGCTACTCGTGCTCGACGTGGCACGGCACGGATCGCTAGGCGTGCTGAGGCGATGGTCGAGCCAAGCAGAGACGCCTAAAACGGTCCGCAGGCATGTTTACTATGACCATTTCAAACCCGACTGCCTATATAGGGCAATAGAAGTAGTCGGACAACGGCATGCCGCGCAGTTTGCCCAACGCCGGATAGTCGGAACCGTCGTCTCCGGCACCCGAGGTCGGGATATCGCCGGACACACAGGTTTTCATGCACATACCGGCGAAAACGTAGCGGCGTGCACAACTGCCATGGCGAGCAACACGGTCGCCGCCCCACCGAAATCCGCCACGCAACGCAGCTGGTTCACGCGCCCAGCGGCGCCCTCACACGCACCGGACCAGTCGCACCGGATGGCGTCACCAGTCCGTTGGAGCTTTGCAGGTGACGTGGTCGCAGCGAACGTGTCCAGGTACCTCTCTACTGTTCGCCATACGAAAGTCTCCGATACGTCCACACGTCCACTGTGAAGGACCACCACATGGCATCCCTGCTGACCAAGAAAATCGACAAGCTCCGCTCGTCCGGGGATGACCTGCCCCCGGCTCACAACGAAGCAGATCAGGACGACCCACCCGATCTGAATACCCGCGCGCGCGTCCGACGACGCCCCATCTACCTGGCAATCGGTGTCGCACTCGTCGTGGTGGCAGTGATCGGCATGCTCACCGCGGTCAACGCGATGCGCGCAACCACCGATGTGCTCGTCCTGACGAACGAAGTGCAGCAAGGCGAGACCATCGAGTCCAAGGACTTGGCCGCCAAATCGGTCAACGTCGATGCCGATCTCGGTGCGCTGCCCGCCAGCGAACGCGGCCGCGTCGTAGGAATGAGTGCCAGCACCCGGTTGCCGGCCGGCACCGTCCTGCTCCCGTCCGCGATCACCGATCAGGTTGTCCCCGGGGAAGGCCTCACGATGGTCGGCATCACGGTGAGCTACAGCCACCTCCCCTCCGAGCCGATCGTCCCCGGCGACATGGTCCGTGTCGTGGACACACCACGCGACCAGGACGACCCGCCCGTACAGGGCCCGATCAACACGAAGGCGCAGGTGTACTCCACCAAAGAGATCCCCGAAGCCGGCGAGACAACGCTCAACCTGCTCGTGCCCGAGGCAGAGGCCAACTGGGTCGCCGCCCGCGGCGCAACCAAGCGTGTCGCGATCGTCCTCGACAACCGAGTGCGGTGATCGGCGATGTTTCTCGCACTAACATCCGCCTCACGCTCACCCGGTGTGAGCACCACGGCGCTCGCCCTGGCCCTGAACTCACCGACCGACCGGACTCTGCTCGTAGAAGCGGATGCCATCGGGTCCTCGCCGGTCCTGGCCGGATACATGCTCGGAAACCACTATCACGATCGTTCCTTGATCAATCTCGTCGACGCGAATCGTCACGGGCGCCTCAAGGCTGCTCTGGCCGAGCAACTCATCCAGATCCCGGAATCGTCGGTGTCATTGCTCCCGGGGCTGGTCCACTCCGCCCAGGCAGATGCGATGCGGCCCGTGTGGGGACCGTTGGGTGTCCACCTGGCCGGATTGAGCGTCGACGACACCAACGTGATCGTCGACGCCGGCCGGATCGGGCAACGCGGCGCTCCAGTCGAACTGATCGTCAACGCGACAACGATCGCAATCGTCACCCGCACTGAGCGAACGGCAATCGCAGCGTTACGCGCCTCGCAGAACGCCCTGCGACAGCAGCTCTCCGCGGTGCAATCACGGGCAAGTCTGGGGCTGATCCTGATCGGTGAGTCCCCCTACAACGCAGAAGAAGTCACGAAAGTCACCGGACTTGACGTCATCGCAGTCCTGCCCGACTCCGATGACGCCAAGGTCTTCTCGGACGGGTTGTCCATCAGCAAATGGCGCCGTCGCCGCTCGATCTACCTGCACACCCTCCACCGCAGTACCTGGCCGAAGATCACCAAATTCGCGGTGAGCCATCAGGCGGACTGGAAGCCCGGTCCCACGCTCAATGCGGCGCTGCCGACACTGACAGGAGAACGTCGATGAACTCCGACGACGCGACTCAGCCTCCGCAGAACAAGATCACGGAACTTCCCTTCTTCTCAGCCCCGATCCCGGACGCCGACCTCGCAGGTGGGGGCCGCAGTTCCATATCGGAAATCACGCTCCCCGACACCGATCCGTTGCGATCGCTTCGCCTACACGAACTGCCACCGGCCAGCACCAAAGGGCACAGCGGCACTGCGCGACGGTCCGTGCCGCCGGCCGCGAAGGTCAAGGTCGATCGCGCCCTGGTCCGCGCTCTGCAGAAAGAAGCTGCGGAACTGTTGCGTGACTACCGGTCAGCGCGTGACCGCGAGCGCCACGACCCGAAGAACGCCGGCAAATACTTCGCCCCGTTCACCGAGGAGGAAGAACGCGAGTTCGGCCGTGAGACGATCACCGGCCTGGTCAAGAACCACGTCCAGAAGACCATCAACTCCGGCGGCGAAGCCTTCACAATCGTCGAAGAAGAAGCCCTGATCAAGGCCATCTTCGACGCGCAGTTCAACCTGGGCCCGCTGCAGGAACTCGTCGAAGAGCCGCACGTCACCGACATCTTCCTCAACGGCGCGGCCGTCTACGTCAAGTTCCCCGACGGACACTATGAACACCGCGACCCAGTGGTCGACACCCCCGAGGAACTCCTCGAGTGGATGGGACTGCTGGCCTCACGCGCCGACAACGGCGGCCGGCCATTCTCCCGGCTCAATCCGTCACTGCGTCTGACAATGCGCGGAGGCCACCGACTGTCGGTCATGGGCTACTCGGTCAAACGACCCTCGGTGGCAATCCGCATCCACCGCCTCAAGAACATCGCCCTCGATCAGCTCGCCATCGAACATCGGATGATGCCGATCGAGCTCGCGACCATCCTCTCGTGCGCGGTCCGCGGCGGTGCCTCGGTGGTCACCGGCGGCGGAATGGGCTTCGGAAAAACGACCTTCACGCGTGCACTGGCCAATGCGCTTCCTCTGCAGACGCGAATCGGAATCGCGGAAACCGAACGAGAACTCTTCATCGACGAACTGCCAGGCCGCGAGGATTTCGTGGTCGACGCCGAGACAATCCTCGGCGGCGGAGAACGCGGTGCAGACGGCGAGCTCGCCGGCAGCTACACCCTCTCGGACATCCTGTACGAGTTCGTGCGACAGCAGCTCGACTACATGATCGTCGGTGAGGTCGCCGGTCACGAGATCCTCGCTCTTCTCAAGGCACTGCAGACGGCCAGAGGAGGGCTATCCACGACCCACGCGTACACCGCTCGCGGTGTCGTCGACCGTCTGGTGAACCTGGCGACCGAACCCCCGATGAACGCGACGGTCGACTACGTCGAACGCCAGCTCGCAGAGCACATCGACCTGATCGTCCAACTCGGCACGAAGGTCCGCGTCGATGGCGAAGGGTCGCGCACCTCGGTCCGCTACGTCGACGAAGTCGTCTACGTCGAGCCCGGCGACGACAAGAAGCCGTCCTTCTCCACGATCTACCGGGGATACTCGGACGGCACAGGAGAATTCGGATCCATTCCACAACCTCTGCTCCGCAAGCTGCTCGCCGGCGGATTCAAGCGAATCCACCTCCCCAGCGACAGCCTCCGCCACTTCGACGAAGAACGCGACCTCTACGACGATGAAGAGGTGGCGTGATGTATCAGCAAATCGGCATCTTCCTGGTACTGCTGCTGTGCGCCGGGGTCGCCTGCATCGTCATGGGATGGAAAGACCGCCGCGATCCCACCGCGCCCACGCGTCAGCGCCGGCGCCGCAGCTCGTCGAAGATCCCGCGTAGCACCCAGATCCTGCTCGTCGTCGGCTTCGCCGCCGGCATCGTCGTGTCGTCCCTCTCGGGTTGGCTCTTCACCCTCTTTCTGGTCCCGGCGCTGCTGGTCGGCTTGCCGTACCTGCTCGGCCGTCCCGAAGCAGAACAGCAGATCAGTCGGCTGGCGGCCATGGATGAGTGGGCCCGCAACCTGTCCAGCAGCATGAAGGCTGGTTCGGGAATCGAGCACACCATCATCTCCACTCCGATCCCGGAGGCGCTACGTGAGGAGATCACCGCGTTCATCAGCCGCCTGCGCAACAACGTCCCTCCGGTGGATGCGATCACACGTTTCGCTTCGGACCTCAACGACAGTGTCGGCGACAAGATCTGCGGCGCCTTGCTACTGAGCATGCAACTGCGGGGCGTTGGACTTGCAGCCGTGCTCGAAGGCCTCGCCGAAGACGTCGGTGACATGGTCGCGCGCCGACGCCGCACCGAGGCCGACCGCAAATCCAGCCGTACACAGGCGAAATGGGTCACCATCATCGCGATCACAACACTCGCGGCAGCGTTCCTGTTCACCAACTTCATGGAACCGTACAAGTCGGGCGGAATGCAGATCGTGCTACTGATCCTGCTGACCCTGTTCGCGGCCGACCTGTACTGGATGAAGCAGGCCACCAAACCGCCGACCTACCCCCGCTTTATCGGCACCAATGATCGCGTCAACCGCACCGACCTCGTAGGAGCGCAGCGATGAGCATTCAGATGACGGTCATCCTCTACACGAGCGTCGGAACAATCGGCATCTACCTGGTCGCCCTCTACTTCATGCGCGCACAACCCGCACTCAGCGATGCCATGTCGCGCCTGTCCGGACCGGCCCCGGAGCGCACGTCGACAGCCGGAACCTCCCTGATCGACGGGATGGCGAACAAACTCGGCATCCGGGTCCACCCCTACCTGCAGGACAGCAAATTCTTCACGCTCCCCAACGCCGATCTCGCCCTGCTGCACCGAGATCCCGCCCACGTACTCGGGGAGAAGCTCGTCGCAGCACTGCTCGGACTGCTCATCTTCCCCTTCCTCAACCTCGTTCTGACTGCATTCGGGGTCGGCCTGGGATGGTCCATCCCGGCCATCCTGTCGATTGCGACCGCCTTCCTGCTCTTCCTCATCCCCGACATCGAGATCCGACGCCGGGCAACCGCGGCACGAGCGGAATTCGCGCAGGCGCTGAGCTCCTACATCGATCTCGTCGCGCTGTGCCGACGCGGTGGCATCGGCACCACCCAGAGCCTCGAGCGCGCTGCGCAGGTGGGAGATTCATGGGTGTTCCTGCGCCTCGACGAGGAACTGTACGAAGCCGGGCGCTCCGGCGAAGCCCCGTGGAATGCCCTGACACGCGTCTCCCATGAGCTCGGCCTGACCGAGCTGGGCGACCTGGCCGACATCATGAACATGACCGGAGACAAAGGCGCATCCGTCTACGCATCACTGCGGGCAAAGGCCGCGGGCCTGCGATCCGCTCAGGCCAGCGCAGAACAGGGTGCGGCAGCGGAGGCCACCGAAAAGCTGGCTATGCCGCTGGCCGGACTTGCCGGCTTGTTCATCATGCTGCTGCTCATCCCGGCACTGACCATCATCACCGGCTAGTCCGATTCGATGGCGCGCAGCCAGCGCCGCGAAAGGAGCGAGACGCCCAGACCACCGAGCCTGGCCGGTCACGATCATCCAGTCCAGCTCACCTGCTACACATCGACCAAACACAAGGAGCCCACCATGAGCATCACCACCGTCGCTACCGCCACCCGGCGCACCGCCCGCGAGGCCGTGACCTCCTACATCACCCTCACGATGATGTTCGTCGCCGCACTGGCAGGCACCCTCCTCCACCGCGCCGGCGGCAAAGACTCAGACCGCGGACCCTCCACCCTCGAGTACGTCTTCCTCGCCGTCCTGGTTGTCGGCGCCGCCGCCGCAGCCGGTGCGATCGTCGTCCGCAAGATCATGTCCCGCGCAAACGCAATCCCCGACTGAAATCAGACAGCGCTGCATCGATTGGAGAGACGGTGAGTACGTGACATACCTCGTGAGGGTCTTCCAGGCCGCTGCGATGGTGGCAGTCGCTGCGGTGCTTGTGCAGCTCGGAATCGATTCCTGGCCGTGGCCGTATATCCCTATTCCGTCCTGAAAAGCCAGCCGTCCAACAACTATCGGAAAGCAGACCATGGTCACACTGGAACAGTTGATCGACCGATGGCGCCGCGATGACCGAGGCCCGGCGACGCTCGTGACGGTCATCGCGATGGTCGCATTCCTTCTGATCTTTTCGGTCCTGCTGCAAACCGCTCTGTTCTTCCACGGCCGTGACGTCGCCAACAGCTGCGCCGAAAAGGCACTGAAGAACACGAGATCCCAGTACGGCAACCAAGCGCTCGGAACAGCTGCCGCTTATGCCTGCATCGCCCAGGCAGGAACCGGTGACCTGCAGATCCCGGTTGTCCTCGTCAGCAAGAACATCCGCGAAACAACCGTCAACATCACCGGAAAAGCCCCTTCCCTCGTCCCGGGTCTCGAATTCCCCATCGTCGTCAACCACACCAAACCGACTGAACGCGTCACCAACCCGGGAGGAATCGGATGAGAGGCACCCGATGGATATCCCGCGCCCGCCGAGATGACCGGGGCGACGTCACGATCGAGCTGTGCCTCGCAACCGTCATCCTGATCTTGCTCCTGGGCTGGATGTATGCGTACGGCGTCAACCGACAGGCGCACCAGAAGGTTGAACACGCCGCCACCGAGGGTGCCCGTGCAGCCTCACTCGCCCGCACCATCGCCACGGCCACCCCGCTGGCGTACCAAGCAGCGGCCGGCAGCATGGACGGACAAGGCCTCAAGTGCGCCACCATGAACGTCAACGCCGATACCAGCGGATTCCGCACCAGACCTGGTGTCCCCGCCACGGTCGAGGTCACAGTGACCTGCCAGGTCTCCTTCGACGCACTTGGATGGCCCGGAGTCAATGGTGCCCGCACCGTCACCGCTACCGCAATCTCGCCGATCGATACCTACCGGGAGCGCACCCGATGACCAACGCCCTGCGTAAGCGACTCGCCTCCCGACTGCCGGCGGAGCACCGCGACAAGGGTGCCGTCACCCTGATGACGGTGGTCTTCGCCCCTGTCCTGATCTTCTTCGTCTGGGGACTGATCGTCGACGGTGGCGGCATGCTCACCGCCGACCAGCGAGCCGACAACGTCGCCGAGGATGCTGCCCGAGCAGCCGGTCAGCAGATCATCGGATCGGTGAGCGCCCGCGGCATCGGCACGGTCGTCGACCCGGTCCGCGCGACCGCAGCCGCCAAGAGATACCTGTTCGAGGCCGGCGTCGACGGTGACGTGATCCCCACCGGCCCGCGCACCCTCCTGATCACGACCCGCATCGTCTACAACTCGAAACTTCTGCCATACCCCAGAACGAAACTGCTCATCGGTACGGCCGCTGTGAATCTCAACCGCACCAACGCCGGGGAGGTGTACATTCTGTGAGCGCAAACGCCGCGCGGTCACGCCTTGCCGGACTCGGCTACCTCCTGATCCTGGTGATGCTTGTCGCCGGGATCCCGGCCGCGCTCTGGGCGCTGCGCGGCAATCCGCTCGACATACCGTGGTCGGATTTCGAAGGTTTGCTCGCGAGTCCAGATGACGGCAGTCTTCTCATCGCCCTTCTTCCCCTTGTTGGCTGGGCTGCTTGGGCCACCTTCACCGTACCGATTCTGCTCGAACTCGCGGCGACACTGCGTGGCGTCAAAACGCCGAAGCTGCGCCTTCTTCGCTCACAACAGCGGACGGCGACGTTCCTCGTCAGCGGCGCCCTCTTGCTCCTGACCGCCGGAACCGCCACCGCCGCACCCGTCCTGACCCAGCCTGCGGACGTGGGAAGCACGTCTCCGTACGCGCCGCACTCGCAGCAGGAAGATCCGAGCGCGTTACCGCAGACGCAGGTGGATCCGCGGGCTACCCGGGTGGCGGTACAACCGGCGGGGCCGACAGTGACGACCGTGCGGGGAGACACCCTGTGGGGATTAGCCCAGCAGCATCTCGGAGAGGGCCGCCGCTACGCCGAGATCCTGGACCTCAACCGGACTGCTGTCCCCGAGCCAGGGTTTCTGGCCGAAGGGTTGACCCTGCAGCTGCCCGCATCCCAGCTCGAGGTGGTACGCGGCGCCTATACGGTCAAGCAGGGCGACACCCTGTGGGATATCGCCGAGCGAGAGCTCGGCGATCCTTTGCGTTTCAAGGAGATCACGACTCCCGACGGCACCCCGGCTGGCGAGCTGATCACGGTCGGCCAGCAATTGATCATGCCCACCGCCGCCTCCGCGGCGGCTGACGCTACGCCGGCGCCGGCCTTGGTGCCGCCGGCTGATGCTGTTCCGGCTCCGGCTCCGGCTCCCGCTCCGGCTCCGGAAGCTGTTCCGGCTCCCGCTCCCGCTCCGGAAGCTGTTCCGGCTCCCGCTCCGGCTCCCGCTCCGGCTCCCGCTCCGGCGCCCGCGCCTGTGGATGTCGCCCCCAACTGGCAACTCGACCCCGTCGAGCCTCAAATGCCTGCCGACCTCGTCACCAATGACGCGCCGGCAGAGACCGATACCGAGGACGGCTCATCCGACGTCGTGTTCATCGGTCTCGGAATCTCAGCGGTTGCTGCAGCTGGACTCACCGGGCACCTCGCTCTTCGTCGCCGCAAGCAACAACATCGCCGCCGCCGCGGCGAGCGCATCGCCCTTCCCGCCGAAACCGCGATCCAGGCGGAGCAAGCACTCACGGCCGCCGCTGATCCGCTCACCACCACCCATGTCGACATCGCATTGCGGCACCTCGCGCACCACTGCAGGTCCACGGGTATCGCTCTGCCGGGCCTGCTGGCGGTCTTCGTCGGTGACAACGACATCGACCTCGGACTCGTCGAACAGGTCTCACTCCCCGCGCCTTGGACACAGATCGACGACACCACCTGGTCAGTAGATCCGAGAGCGTTTCCGCGCGGCGTTCCCGAGGCCGAGATCAGTCCGTACCCGGCGCTGACGGCAGTCGGAACCAGCGACGACGGTCGCGACCTCTTGCTCAACCTCGAACAGATCGGCCACCTCGCCATCAGCGGCACCCCGACTGCAACAGCCGGGGTGCTGCGTGCGCTCGCCGTCGAGCTCGCAGTCTCGCCCATCGCCGACAGCCTCCACCTCAACCTCGTCGGATACTGCGCCGACCTGCCGGAGGCAATCGACAACGGCCGCATCACCCACTCCGAGGACGCCGACACGGTACTGACGACACTCGCCAATCACGTCAAACTCGACTCCGAAATCCTCGCGGACAACGACTTCGAGTCAATCGCGCAGGCACGCACGTCGTACACCACCAGCGAGCTGACCGCACCCGAGATCGTTCTGATCGCCGATCCGGTGACCGAGGCACAGGCCGGGCTACTCGCCGGCATCGCACGGCACGCACCCCGAATCGCGTTCGCCGCAGTGACCACCGAGAGCGCACATACCAACGCCAAATGGACCCTCGAGGTCGACGACAACGGCTCGGCCGTCCTTGCTCGTCCAGGAATCGCGTCGGCCGGCATCACAGTGACCACCCTCGATGAGGAGAGCTACGCGTCTGTCCTAGACCTACTGACCACCACCTCACGCGAACCTCGCGTTGCCCACAAGGGCGATAACCTTGACATTCGATGGGAAGCAGCCCGTCTCGACAACGACATCTCGACCGACGAGTTCATCACCAGCTCCGATCCCGCAACCTTCAGCGTGGTCGGGAACGAGGACCTCGACCATGCCGTCGACCGACCAGAGCCGTCCGATTCGGATGAGGTCACCGCAGAAGGCGAGCTGCCGGAGGCGGATCACATCTGGATCAGGCTGCTCGGCGTACCCGCCGTCACACCCCCGTCACCAGGGCCGGCCGAAGGCCGAGAGAAGAGCCTGACCGAAATCGCCGCGCTTCTCATCACCACTGATGGCGGAGTCCTCGCCGCGGACATCGACAGCAAAATCTGGCCCCATGACGTCGAAGCCGCCAGAACCGGCACAGCCGAGCAGGAGAAAGAAGCGAAGGCCCGGCTCCGCCGGCGCCGCAACGAAGCGCTCTCTCGCCTGCGTAAGTGGCTCGGTGACACCGAGACCGGTGAACCCGCCCTCATCAAGTCCGGAGATCGAACCGGTCGGACCCCGCAACGGCTCCACGACGCCGTCACGACCGACTGGGACTACTGGGAGGAACTCGTCAATTCCCATCCCGCTGACGTCGACATCGCCCGGCTATCCGCAGCACTAGCTCTGGTCACCGGTCAACCTTTCAGTAGCGATGACCCCACCGCCTACGGGTGGGCCGACCACACCAAGCAGGACATGATCTCCGCCGTTACCGACGTCGCCGAGGAGCTCGCCACCCGCTACATCCGCGGCCAACAAGTTCCCCAGGACCTCGCGGCTGCACACGCCGCCGCGGAGACGGGCCTCGAGGTCGACATAGTCCACGAAGGGTGCTGGCGTGCGGCGATCATCGCCACCCACTTTTCGGGTGACACCGAGATCACCCAAAGGTTGATCGATCGCATGATCACCGAGCTCGACGCCCTTGAAGAAGAGCCCGAACACGAAACCAAGATGCTCTTGAGTCAGCTCGACTCCACCTACGGGAGCCACTACCGGATCGGAGCAGCATCATGACGCGCCGCATCGCCGCACTGGCGACACTCACTGCTGCGATGTGCCTGACAGCCAGCTGCAGCATCCTGACCCCAGAACCGGTCATCCTCGAAACCAACGCCGGACCCACGTTCACCGGGCCGCCCGGCTCCGGAAAGTCCCCCGAGCAACAGGCCGGTGAAGCCGCACTGGTGAAGGTCAACGAGTACTACACGGTGCTCGCGCGTCTGAGTGCCGATCCCGCCGCCAACCCCGCAGATCTCGACAATGTCGCGGCCGGCAACTTCCTTCAATCGACGAAGCGGGACATCACCGCGCATCGCATCGAGGCGGACGCAGGCGAGGTCAAGGTTCTCAAGAACACCATCACCCGCCACAACATCCCGATCGACGAAAACGGCATCCCTACGCCCGGCACCGCGACCATCGAGATGGACGTCTGCCTCGCCCGCGCTACCGACGTTCTCGAGCTCGGGAAGCCGATCCTGACGAACGCCGCTTGGCCCGACCCAGCAGGATGGAGAGTCACAGCCGACTACACACTGCCCGGTACGCCCTGCAATGCCGGACTTTTCTAGGAGATACGACTATGGCACACACCACCATCCGCCGAACCGCCGTCGCTGCCTTGGCTGCGACGGCCCTATTGGTCGGCGTGACCGCCTGCTCCGACACCGACGCGGCGGATCCGGCGGTAGAGCTCACTGTCACCGGTGACCCGGCGTTCGAGGGTCCCGACGGGGCGGACACGTCGAACAAGACTCCTGACGAGTTGGCACGGGAACAGGCGCTTGCGAAGGTCAATGACTTTTACGCTGTCGTGGGCAAGCTTGATGGCGATGCCGCTGCGCCGATTGAGCAGCTCGACACCGTTGCCGGTGGTCCCGTGCTGGATAGCTGGCGGGGAGATATCACCCTGCGTCGATCGCAGAACGTGGTCGGAGCGGGCGACGTCAAGGTTGTCGATGCGAAGATCACCGACGCCGGCATACCTGTAGGCGACGACGGCAAGGCTATCTCCGGGCCCGCCTGGGTCCACGTGCGCGCCTGCACCGACATCTCCGGTATGACCTGGACGAAGTCAGACGGTAGTCCCGCCTACGACGTCAACCGGCCGCAGTTTGTGCTCGCCCAGTTGACCGTCCGGAATGCGGATTGGCCCGATGCAAACGGCTGGCGAGTCACCAGCGATGCAGCTGCCCGATACGCGCCGTGTGATGCACCATAACCAAGGAGAACACATGCCAAATCGTCGTCGTTTTCATGCGGCCGTGATCGGCGCGCTCGTTCTGGGGAGCCTGGTTGCGTCGCCACACTCAGCGCTTGGACAACCCGGCTTCGGTTCTGGAGGAATAGACGTCGCTCCCGGTTCCGGAAATCTGGGTGCGAACATTGTCGTTCAAGGCAGCTACGTCCAGGTACCTTCGGCGTCGCCTGGCTCCGGCGGCTCCTCAGGGGCGAGTGCAGCGGGGACGGGCGGCGGTGGGTCTGGATACAGCGGTGGTGGTGACGTCGTGGCCGCTCCTACGGGACCTCCGGTTCGGGAGCAGTTGAAGGCGTGCGGCCGATTCACGGACTGCGTTCCGCTGAGTCCGGATGTGGGTATGCCGGCCACCCCGGTGAGCATGGCGCAGGTCATGAATGTGGTGGGAACAGCCGTGACCGGGATGCAGCTTGAGGAGCCGCCGATGTGCTGGACCCCCGAACCTGCCAACTTCCCTGGTGGGAGAACCGGTTTGGTCGGAAAGAACGCGTGGGCGTGGGTTTGCCCGGATCAGATCCGGGAGAGCACCGTCGGTCCCGTGACACGGGTCGTCCCTGGTCCGGGAGGCGTCGTGGTGACCGCCACAGCTGTCAACTCGAGTGTCACGATCAACTGGGGGGACGGGTCCCTCCCGACAATCTGCCCGGGCGCGCTTCTACCGTTCACCCCGTACAACGACCTGATCGACGCCAGTCCGCTGACCCCACCGAGTGGATTGCCATCCCCGACATGCGGTCACCACATCGAGAAGACATCGATCACGCAGCCCGGCGGCGTGAACAACGTATCGGCGACGGCGGCCTGGATTGTGAACTGGACAGCAGTATGGCCAGGTGGCGGAGCAGGTGGAGTCGTGCCTGTTCCGTTGACCTCCAACTACCAACAGCGAATCGGTGAGCTACAGGTGCTGGTTACGCCCAATTGATTCGACGTGGACTCCGTTCGATGTTGGTGCGGCGTCGGTCCGGTCAGAAACTCAGTGGCGCTGGACGCGCAGGACTGAGTCCCCGGATCGATGCCCTCGCGTCGCTGCGGTGTCGACGTCGCGAGCTGTGCAATGAGCCGTGAAGTAGCTCAGATCAGGAAGTGGTGCTGCTGCTGGAGTTTGATTGCCAAATTGAGTGAGGGTGTGATGGAGAAGCCCACTGCTACGTTCTGGCTCGCTAACGAGGAGACGAGTTGTTGTCTCCTGCGGAAACCAACAGAACGGAGAACAGCATGACCGTAGAGCAGGCGGTTACGACCACTTCCGCAACCAAGCCGGTGAGCACCCTTGCGCAGAAGGTCACGGCCGTCGCGGCCGTCGCGATCGCCTTGTTGATCGTGCTCGGCGGCTTTCTCATTGGGACAATGGTCTTCACCGCGGCGGAGGGCGTTGATCGAACGATCTCGAACCTGGCAGATGTAGACGACCCACGAGTTGTACGACAGGCGATCTGCCTGCCGTACTCCGATTTCGTTCTTCGGCAACATCAGGCAGGCCTGTCTACATCGCAGATCCAAGGCGTGCTGGATTATGCCGGACACGACGGAGAGGGCAGCGCAGTCGACAACTCGGATGTCTGCGGCAGCCCGCAATCTATTCTCGACGCGGCGGGGATCAAGTAGGTAGTCAGACGGCAGGCTGCCCCACGGCACTTCCACAGGCGTTCAACTTGGGGAGTACGTAGCCACCCGCGCTGATGAGTATCGAAGACGCCCGCCACCAGTCTTTATGGTGGGGGGCATGCGTCGAGCGATCGACGAACCGCTAGAGTTATTGGTGTTCTGGTGATCATCCCCCCAATTTTGTTCCCAGAACCCCCCTCTGCCCCGGCGTCAACCGATGCCGGGGCACATTCATTGCAGTGAGGACGGATCGAGGGTGACGGAGACGAGGCCAGGGCGGATCCCCGTGGGCGATCCCATTGCACTGCGCTTCGATCCAGAGCCCAAGCGCAAGCTCGAGGACATGGCCGAGGGGATCGGCCCCCGTCGATTCGGGGCGTTGATTCGTGTTGCCTGCCGACGACTGGTCACCCAGCCCAAAGCTGTCGGCACTGGCCTCGCCGAACAGCGACGGCTTTCGGAAGCGCTGCGGGCAATCCCGCTGGTCATGCTCAAGATTAAGCTGGAGCCGGACACAGCCCAGGAGTTCGCGGCGCTGGCCGCCGCGTATGACACTACGGTCAGCGCGCTGATGAGGATCGCGCTGCACCGATTCCTGCAAGCGCCTGGCCGCTACAAGCATCCGATGCTCCGCGAGGCCGAGCGGACAGGTTTGTCCGACTGGGTCGACGTGATGGTCAACCCGTCCAGCAAGCAGCAGATCTGGCGACTCGCCGGCCGATACGGGGACAAGCTCAACACGTCCTTGCTCCGGGTCGCACTACGACGCCTGCTCGAGGAGCCCGGTGACCTCGCCGGAGACCTGGAAACCATCGCGCCGCTGCGCGATCTCAGGCCCGAAATCTACGCCAGGGCGAATGTGCACTTCGACGAGCCTCTGCGCGACAAGCTCGACGGGTTGGCTGCACGGGTCGGGTCCGATCGCGCTGAGCTGATGCGCCTTGCCGCGAGACGGGTGCTCGAGGAACCCGGAAAGATCGAACAAGCAGTGAACAACGAGGTCTTCCGCAGCGAGAAGAACCGGAAGCACCTCATGGCCAGGCACGCTCGCCGCCAGGCGCGACGCCACACGCAGCCCGACTGATCACCGCGGACAACCTTCTGTTCCCGACGCTAAGTCACCTGCGGTGCTCCCATGATTGGAAACCCTCGCAAGAATGCTGCGTTCGGTGGCCGGCTTTCGTGCCCACACGAGGGTGGTGGTCACCAGTCTGCGAAGAGGTTGTAGAGCGCATGGCTCGCGATTGAGGGGAGCAGCGACTTTGTCCAGATGGCGAGGGCTCCCCAGAGAAGGCCGGCGACCACCATGAGTGCTGCGTTCAAGGCGGAGAAGGTGTCGTGTCCGATGCCGAATTCATAGCCAAGGAAAATCCAAAGAATGGCGATCAGGATGCGAGCTGCCCATTTTGGCCAGCCGCTGCGAAAGTATCTGCGGGCAAAGACGACCGCAGCGACAAGTGGTCCTCGGAACATGAGTTCTTCAGTGACGACCCCGGACATCAGCGTCAGACCAGGGATGTGGCCGGCCCAACCCGACGTTGACCAGGTGGACCTATCAGCGTCCGCGGCACGTTGCGCAGGTGATTGGTCCGTTCCTGCTGTCGCGACCACGAGGTCGGAAATCGGGCCTCTCAGCAGTGCCGTCACTGCCAGGGTGACGATTGTGACAGCAAGGAGCATCACGATAGTCCGAGGCTGTGGAAGTGCGCAGCCGATGCTGCGTGCTGCCCAGCGGGCCCGGGCGACCGTGGCACGGACGCCATGGGAGGAACCCAACAGAGCAAGCATGCAGAGCAGGAACACGCCCCAGATGATGGCAAGAACAAGAAGGCCGAGTCCGACCGCGTTCCCTTCTTGAGCGGATATGGTCGGTACGCCCGCAAAAAAGATGAGGAATGTGACTGTAAGGAATTAATGTGCCGATTCGGGTGTGTCGCCCTCTCGTGGTGGTATGGCGGCGAGGAGGGCGGCGGCGGTGCGGTAGCGGATGGTTGCCGGTGCCGGGGTGTAGCCGTCCTGTTCGAGCAGTGGCCGCACGTCGAGCAGGGCATTGCCGATGGTGCGGGGGCTGACCTGGAACAGTTCGGCCAGGACGGCGCGGTTGCAGAGCTGGCGTATATGCAGAACGGTGGCCAGGACGCGTTCGGCATCGGTGATCTTCTGGAGGAAGATTCCGCCGCGGCCCCCTGGCATGCGTTCGCCGCCGCGTTGGGCGTAGCGGCGTCGCTCGACCATGGCGGCTTGCCGGACGGCGAGGCGTTCGACGAGGTCGCCCAGTTGCCGGCGACTCATGCCGGTCAGAGCCGGATGCGACAGTGCCTCGGGGAGCGGCCGATTCGGTGTCGGGTCGGGTGCCGTGCCGTCACGGAGAAATCCCGCGAGGTCTGCAGCGGTGCTGAAGCGCAGCCCGATGGTCGGGGTGACGTGATGGCCGTGTTCGTCGAGCAGCATCCGCGTTTCGGCGATGATTTCGCCGATGGAGTTCGGATTCACCCCGAGCAGATCCGACAGCACCCGCTGAGGGCAGACCTGCCGCAGATACACGACGGTGATCAGCAGGGCCGCGGCGTCCGACAGCAGCCGTCGCCCGCCGGCACCCGGGGCATTGCGGCGCCGGCCGCCGCGTTGGTGCCAGCGGCGTTGCTCGGCGCGCGCGGCCTGGGCCGGTGCCAGCCGTGCGGTGAGTTCGTCCAGCTCGTCGCCCGTCATGCCGGTCAGACGCGAGTCGGCGAGCATCGCGACAGCCGCGACGCGCTCGCCTTCCCGGTCCCGGCCGGGAACCGGAGCGGCGTCGGCGTGAGTGGGTTCGATGGTGTAGTTCCACGTTCCGCACTGGGCGTGCGGTCGGATGGGCAACGCGCGCAACTCGTCTCGACCAACCGAGATCCCGATCGGGTAGTCGCCGGTGTCCAGCTCGGCGTCCACGCGCAACCCGGTGCGGGTGCGGGTGGAGGCGATGGTCTTGACCACGACCTCATGGCTGGTCAGCGGCCGCCCTCGCCAGTTCATGGTGATCTGGGAGAACAACCGGTGCTCGATCTTGTTCCACTTCGAGGTGCCGGGCGGGAAATGGCAGACCGTGATCGCCAACCCGGTCTCGGTTGCCAGCGCAGCCAATTCGGCCTTCCACAACCGGTACCGGTAGCTGTTGGAGCCACCGGCGTCGGCGGTGATCAGCAGCCGGCGCGCGTGCGGGTAGTCGGCGGCGCCGCGGGCCTGCCACCAGCGGCGGATGGAGGCGACCGCGAACGCGGCGGTGTCGTGGTCGACGCCGACATTGACCCAACCTGCGTCGGTGGTCAAGTCGTAGACGCCGTACGGGATGGCCCGGTCCGCATTCGGTCCGGTGAAGAAACTGTGATCGACCACCCGCACCGGATCGCCCTGCGGGCGCCACTCGCGCCCCGGGGTGGGCAGCTGGCCGAGTTGTTCCTTCTTCTTCGAATCGACGCTGATCACCGGCTCGCCCGCGTCCTGGTGCGCCTTGACCTGCTCGTTGATGTAGCGGAACTGCACGTCCCGGTCCGGGTGCTGCTCGCCTTCCAACGTCTTGGCGTTGGCCTGCAAACTGAATCCGTTGTCCCGCAACAATCGTCCCACCGTCGGCGCGGACACCGGATGGCCCTGCCGGGTCAGCTCCTCGGCCAGGTGTCGCAGCGACTTGGTCGTCCACCGCAACGGAGACTCCGGATCCCCACGCTCATCCGGCTCGACCAGCGCCAACAACGCAGGCACCAGCTGCGGATTCAGCGCGTCCGCACCCTTGCGGCCCCCACCCGGACGGCGGACCCGACCCGTCGGCGCCGGCTGCTCGCCGGCCTCCAACTCGAACACGCCCCTGCGAACCGTGGTCTCGCTGACACCGACCGCCCGGGCCACCGCCCGCACCCCGCCATGCCCCAGCGACCGGGCCTCCGCCGCCAACGCCAAACGCCGCTGCCGCTCGTTCAGATGCGGCAACAAGACCTCGAACCGCTCCCGCAGCCGCCCGTCGACCTCGCTCACAACCGCCCTACCGCACCGACCCGACTCAAACCGCAAAACACCATGTTATTACCTTACAGTCACAATACCCACAGCAAGACTGCCAAGCACAATCTCGGGAAGCCGGTCTCGAGTGTGGCGGGCCGTCGTGGATTTGTACTTGCTACGAGCAGGTCACCCGTTGATGTTCGGGGCTTGTCGTTGGACAACGAGAGCTACCTTTCCAGTGAATGCGTTTGTGCGGTGATACGTCTGCTGCGAGTTGGACCGCAGTCATGCGATCACCGGTTGATGAGTGCAGCGTGGGGCGTAGATGAGCTGCCCAGCTCGACAGTTCTGCCCCGCGGCACATCCGGACAGCGGGGATCGTCTCGCTCAGAAATTCAGGTGGCGTGCGAGACGGCTGATCGGATGGGTTTCGACATTCGCGGGTCGACCGGGCCCGATGATGCGTACGCCACCGCTCACTCGGACGTGGGCCTCGCCATCGATGCGGACTGTGGTGGTGTCGGTGGCGGCGACCAGAGCTTGACCGTTGGCTTGGACGTGGCAATGACTGTGCGCGAAGACGATGGCGCTGTCTTCTGCGCGGATCCTGGCGTTGTCGGTGCCGACGATATGGCTCTTACCGCGGGCATCGACGGTGCTGTCGTCGAACGCTTCGATGTGAGCATGTTCGTAGGCAGTGACCCTGGCGTGGTTGGACGCTTGGACGAAGCACCGGCCGGCGGCTGCGATGGAGCCGCCGGCGATTCCCGCGCAGGTTTGTCCGATAATTTTGACCTCGACTTGGCTGGGGATGTGACCAAGGTCCAGCCAGTTCTCCGGGTCGGCGTCGATGACGACGGTTTTCGCTCCAGCGGCGAGGCGCTTGGTGTATTCCGTATAGCTGCGGACCGGCGATGTGGAGCGGCCACAATGCGGCCGACGTGAGTTGCGCGTGGTTTTCTTCACTGGTGCCCCCATGAGTCAATAGTGCCTTCGTCTGGTGTCGTTCGTGCGAGCGCTGATGCCGGCGCGTCGCGCGTGGGTTGCACGAGGTTCGGTGTGCCGCGGTGTTCTGTGTCAGTCGCCGATCTTGACGGCATTCCCGGTCGGGTCGACGCAGTGCAGATAGGAGTCGGCGTGTGATCGGTCCGGAAGGTAGGGCCAGCTGCAGTTCCAAGCGTCGATGACAGCGAATCGCCCTTGTCCTTGTGCGGCGACCGTGCGGTCGTTGAGGTAGCGATCACTGATGCTCAGTGCTGCTGGGCAGCTCGGAGTTCCGGCGATGATGATCACAGGTGCAGTCGCACCGTTCAGGTTGTTCGTGACGATTCCGCACTGAGCGCTCGTGGGCGGCAATGCGGTGGCCTGCGTAGTCGTCGCCGGCTGTGTCTCGGATAGCCGGGTCTGAGCGTCGGCCACGCCGGGCTGACCTTGATCAACGGTAGGGTTCGTCGACCACTCGACGCTTGTGGCAGCAGCAGCTGGTTCGGCTGACGGGGATACGGTCTCGGCTTCTGTGCTGCTGCACCCGGTGAGGATGGCGGCCGTGATGAGGGACAGTGCAGCAAATTCCGTGGTGGTTCGTCGATTCACGAGTACTCGCTTCTATTCCAGTCCGACAGGGAGGACGCAATGTCGAGCCCAGTGATATGTGATGACCTGGACAAAACGACGCCCGGCGCGACCACCGCCGCACCAGCGGGTCAAGCTGCGGTTTCTCGAAGGGCCCTTCCAGTGCGCGGGCTCCCGCATCGGTTCGGTGGTGCTGAGACTGTCCACGTGGACGGCTAGTGTCGATCTATCCCTTATGTCTGTCGCACAGTTGCGGAGGAGTGCCCAAGATGACCGAACCGACGTCCGAGTTGGCGGGCAGTGGTCTCAGCGAGGAGCCACAATCGCCGGCCGTCGGTGCTGAAGATGCGGCAGGGCAACGCAGTGATCATCTGCCGGCGACGGTGTACGCGCCTGCTGGGAATGTCGTCGTCGCGAGTGTGGTGGTGTGGTTCGCGGTTCGGTGGTTTGATGCCGAATACGGCATAACAGCGCTGTGGTGGGCTGCAAGCGCCTGCGCTGCAGTTGGTGCGGCGTTGAGTGCGGCAATAGCGCCGATGATGGCCCGGTTGTGTAAGGCGGTCGATATTCCATCAGAGGCAACCGGCCGGCGGATCGTTCCTGCGGCTACGACCGCGGGAATGTGGTTTGGCGCCGTGCTGCTCGCCCGCGGCGACGCGATCTTGACAGCCTGGCTTGCACTGAGCCTGCTGTGCGTGTGGGCAGGGTGGATCGATCACTTCACGCTGCGGTTTCCGTTGACGTTGATCCGGTTGACCACTGCAGTGGGCCTGATGTTCGGGGCATTCGCTGTGGCGGTGGATCAAGATCCTGCGGCAGGTGGGCGCGCTCTTCTCGCCGGAATGCTGGTGTTCGCGTTCAACCTTGCCTTCGCGATCGTCACCCGCGGCTACCCCGGGCTCGCCGACGTGCGTTTGAGTTTCATTCTGGGTGCTGCCCTGGGATGGGTCGGATGGATGAATGTGCTCTCAGGGATGTTGCTACCGAACGTCCTCGCGCTCGTGGTGATGCTGTGGGTGAAACTTATCGGACGACGGAAGGATTTGGGGGAGTTCGGTTTCGCCCCCTTCCTCGTCTCCGGAACCGCGCTGGCGATCGCGGTCCCCCCGATGTGGTGGATCGTCTGGATCTAAACGCCGCAAGGAGTCCTAGGTTTTGCCTGGTGGTGGCCAAGTGGAGGTGCGATGCGGATGAACGTTTCCCGGGGGTGTTCCCAAACACAAGGGAAGGAAAGGGGGAGGGAGTGAGTGATATACGGGTAAGGCCGATTTCCTATCGTGACGAGGTTCTTCGACTTGTTGCTGTGGGAAGTGTCTCGTTAGCGTGTGCTGTCGGTGTGGCGTTGTGGGCGCTCATGGTTGTCGACGTTCAGGGTGGGGCAACCGGGTGGTGGTAGGGGTCGGTTGTTGGGTCGGCTATCTTGGGTTGACGCTCCCAATCTTCCTAGCTTATTCCCCGAATAACATCGACTGCATCAGGTTCCTCGTTGGGCATTACGCGATTGTCGTGAGCTTGGGCGTCATCGCGACTTTGCGTCTATCGCAAGGGGAGTCGATCGCGCCCTCATCGACGGGGATGTGGGCGGCGGTTGCTGGAGTGACCGTCTTCATTTTTTCGGTCGCCTCTGTTTTAGCTGTGAGGGAGCTTGATGCGGCTCGGCGTCGTGGACATAGGGCGACGCGGTTGACCGATCCGACACTGCCTGCGCAGCTGATCGGCATTCGCGAGTTGGTGCTCGAACTTGCTTCTGCTACCGAGGGTTCGGACTCACAACGAGATTGCGACGAGCGGCTGCGGGAGGCCGTCAAAGGGTTGCGTCTAGTTTTCGGGCATGTCTATCGGTTGACGATTAACTTGGTGGCGTGGTTCCTTCTGAGGGGAAAACCAGCCCCCGTTCCAGCGGAGAGGGTGGACGAGTTGCTTGCGACCATCGATCAGAGGTTGCTGATTCTCGCTTCGGTTCCGTACGAGGAGGGAACAAGTTTGGGCGCGTGATGGATGAGTACGAAACGGCGGCGAGCAGGTTTCGGAACGTGTATCGGCGACCACCGATCCGAAATTGAGTGTCTGAGCGGGGTGGTGATGCCGTGATCGGCGCGCGATCGAACGTGTTCTTCGGCTGAGGTGTCGAGGGCCGGGTGACTGGTTTCGAGATTGGGAGGTGTTTCGGTATGGACGATGCGGACCAATCCGCCCCGATGCCGTCGATCGTTCAGACGGAACTGCCGTGTGAGTTCTGCGCGGAGCATCCTCAGTACTTCCCCGGTGACCCCGTCGGCTTCGTGCGTGCGGCTCGCTGGGCGGTGGTCGTCAAGGATTGCTGCCACTTCGACGCTCGCGTGGACTACCTCCTGTGTGACGAGCACTGGGCAATGATCCGACACCAACAGCTGCCCGGGCAGTGCCCTCGGTGCGGGGCGATCGCCTACTCAGTAAAGGACATCGTGTGTACCGAGATCCCTCTGGGAAGGACGGTCGATGGGGCGTGGCCGGTGATCCGTCGATAGGCGCGGAGCCACCGTGTCGTTGACCGGCAGACTGGCCTTCAAATAGGACGGCCGCCGCCCCAACGGTGTTCCGGGCGCGGACATCATGCTGAGCGATGTCGGCCTGTGGATGAAGACCCATCGGTTCTGTCCAAAGACATGTCACACAACCCCAGTTGTGTGGATCTTCCTCCAGATGATTGGGAGTGGTGGCACTTCCTACGACGGAGGAGCGTCTGTTGTGGCGGAGTTGCCGATCGCTCGCGGTCGAGGTGGGGCAGTCAAGGTCCGGACCTATGGTCCTCGCAATTGCTGTCGTGAGGACTAAGGAGTGGTACCGATGAATGTTGAGGTTCGCCGTATCCACCCGACGGATGCGAAGAAAATCCGCCGCCACCTTCATTCAGAGTCGCTCACCGGGCGTCACCGCGCGGACCAGTATGGATGCGGATGGTTGGCTCGAGGTCTGGATGGCCAGCGATGAGGGCCCCCGGGGATCGCACACGCCTCGTCCTCACCGCCGACGGCACCTCTCTTGCGGTGCGTGAGATCGGATCCCAGATGGCGCCGGTCACTGTGATTTTCGCGCACGGATTCTGTCTCCACATGGACGCCTGGGCACCGCAACGGGCCTACCTGGCTATGGTCTGGCGTGGGCGTGCCCGGTTGGTCTTCTTCGATCACCGCGGCCATGGTGGATCCGGCGCGGCTGACACCGACAGTTACACGATCAGCCAGCTTGGACGGGACCTGGATGCGGTGATTCGCACGGTGGCACCACAGGGTCCGATTGTCCTCGTCGGGCACTCGATGGGCGGGATGGCCGTGATGTCCTACGTCGCCCATCACCAAGAGGCCGCGGCCGCGCAAGTCGTGGGAGTCGGGTTGATCTCGACCGCCGTCGACAATGTCGCCGGCGCCGGCATCGGGCGCGCTCTGAATACACCGGCGGTGACGTTGTTGCGGTCGGCATCAGCTCACGCCCCAGGGCTCGTCGGGCGCAGCTGGAATCTCTCACGTCGCATCTTGTCGCCGGTGGTCGGCGCAACTTGCCCGCTTGCTCCGAGTGCAAGTGTCCGTGCCGCCGCCACGTCTTACGGGATGGTCCACGCGACGCCGATCGCCACCGTGGCCGCCTTCCTGCGTGACCTGCGGATCTACGACGCTTCCCCGGCGCTCGACGTGCTCGCGAAGGTGCCGGCGTCGATCATCTGTGGAACCCGGGACAGGGTGACCCCGATCGGGCACTCACAGCGACTCGCGGCGGCTCTTCCCCTCGCCGAACTGATCCCGGTGAGCGGAGCGCGGCACATGGTCGGACTCGAGCGCCCTGACGTGGTGAGCGAGAGTCTCGATCGACTGCTCGGCCGCGCGGTAGGGCGCCGCGAACAGGACACCACCCGCAGATCCAAATCCGACCTCGTCGGGGCGTGAGATCTGCGCGTGCCTCAGACCTGACGAGACAACCACTGATGGGAGAAGTGGTGAGTATTCACCAGGACGTTGACCTGTCATCCGGTCCGGCGCACCACCGGACGGACAAGCTCGTTCACCGCGGCGCGAGGTCGTACACACGCCATGTTCTGAACCGGGTGGCAGCGTGTGGTGTGCAGGTCGGGGCGCGGCACCGGTGCATCGATCTGCATCACGAACCGAAGACCTACAACCCATGGCAAGACGTCACCTATTGCCGCTGCGGTCACATCCGGTGGGCCGGCGATCATGCGCAGTTCGACACCGCCGTCGAAGCATTCGACGGTTTCCCTCATCACCCCTCGGGGAGGCCAGATCCACGGACCTATCCCGGAAAGAATGACACCGAATCGCGGCAGGTCAGCGAGCAGCGGCCCATCGGGCGAAGCGAGCTACGCCGATGATCCCGGCAGAAGCGGGCGACCCCGCGGCCCGCGCTGTTCTGGACATGATCGACCGCGTCGAGATCGACCCTGAGAGCGACCAGTTTCTGACGGCGCTCGACCGCATCCACTTACAACTCCTCTCGCCGAGGGCGGCCACAATCGTCGCAAGGCGAGCGGAGCTGGGTTTTACCGCCCACGACGTGAATACCTATCCCCGACGGAATATCTGGCGCACGCAGGTCCCGTTCGGGCGGACGAACGGCGGTGTCGTTGTCGAGATTCCCCTCGTCGTGATCGCACCTGTTCTGATCGGCATGATTCCTGTCCTACTCAACATGAATCCGCTGTTTCAGTCTCCGATCACAGATCTGACGGTATTCATCTCCGCGGCTGCAGGTGTGGAGGTCCTCGCGATGTGGTGGTGGATCCGCCGCGATCCCCTCAGACTGACCGCGGCGGACAAGCAGATGATCCGCGGCAGCATTGCCAAGCTCGATGCCTACGTCTCGGCCGGCGGCGACTACTTCGAACTTCGTCTGGCCATGACTGCGTCCGCGATCGTCGACGATATTCGTGAAGTGCCGGCATGGAGTCACGAGGACCTCGACATCCACCGCATCCGGCTCGACATCGAGGACCAACTCCGAATGATTCTCTGCCACTGCGGTGAGCTGGCAACTTTCCGGGCCAGCGTCGGCGAACCCACGAGGGGAGTCAGTGCCGAGGCTGACGCGGCTCGGGCCGCCCACCACGAGCAGCGACGGTGGTTCGAACAGGCCAAAGAATCACTGATCGGGCGGGTCGCAGCGTTGTGGACATATCACCAAGACCTACTGATGCTTCAGGACTCCATCGACGGTACTGCGGCTCTCGGTCGCATCGACGCTCACGCACCGGCGCTCGGAGAACTGCTGGTCAACTCGGCGAATGATGACCTCGCAGCGTCGGCAATCGGTGACCTGGCCACCGACCTGGCCGATCAACACCAGGCGCGGGAAAAGGCGCTGGCCCAGCTGCGCGGCGACGTCACCGGATTCGATCGGCGCAACTGATGGGCCGCAGCCATGACCGGATCAGCCCAGACCGCGGCAACGGTGTGTTCGATCCCGACCGGGGCGACAGCGACGTCGCCACCCGCAAGGAAGGCGCCCTGATCTCGCAGCACGCCTACGACACCCGAGCCGATCTCCGCAGCGGAGCACGAGAACTCGACACCGCTACCGAGAACCTACCCGGATTGACCCGAGCGCAACGGGACCTCAACCGCGCCTATCCACGGCCCACGCCGGCGGCAATCGGAAACTCTCGGCTACGCCCCCAGCTGCCACCGGCGATCGAACTCCGTCGCACACTCTCGGCACGACAACGGAACACCCGATCCGCGGCGAAGCGCCGCGTCCTCGACGCCATGCCGAAAACTCAGTACACGGCGCTGGCGTCGTTGACTTCGGACCCGAAGACCTGGCGGGAGACGAACAACGCCCTCTCCGCTGTGGCCGGCGACGCTGTCGAGCTCGACGATGCTCGCCGCAAGCAGGTCCAACGAGTGGACAGGGCCATCCAACGATACGAACGCGCATCCGGACGAGGTCATCTCGTGTACACCTCGGTGAGCATCCCCAACGCGGTCGTGAACCCGTCAGATCTGCCCTCGACGCTATCGCCGGGGACGGTCCTGTCCTTCGACCGGTTCACTGCAGCAACCCATTCGCTGCACGAACTGGACTCGACCGCCCGGCCCACCGATGTCGTCTTCGAGATCCAGACCGACCGGGGTATGTACTACGGGCAATCTTCCCGCGTAGACAACTCGCACCACTTACTGCCACGAGGAATGCAGCTACAGGTGGTGGGGGCTCATTTTGTGCCGTACGAGCGACCCGGACAGCCACCAGGGGAGCGCCTGGTCGTCCAACTCGTCGATCACGAGACGCCATGACGAGTCGAGGCGGGGGGTTCGAGACAGATTCAACCCACGGGAAGGAACACACAGTCATGACTGCGGACAAGCCGCGCCACCGGCGCCCCGACCTGACCTTTCATCCCGATATCTTCGCTGCGCCCGCGCAATTCAGAGTGGTGAAAGCCGCGCCACACGACGATGCGGATCCGACCACGGACACAACGCAAGGGAAGGAGGGCTCCGGCGCAGACGCTCATACCGGACGACGAGATGGCAAGGGGCTGTGAGCAGAAAGAAAAGTCGGAGGCCACCTACAAGATGGTGTGCCTCCGACTCACCCAGTGCATTCTCAGTACCCACACCCTATTTGATCTTCCGCATCCGGTCCAATTCTCTACGCCCTATTGGCCGATTGTGGATGCCCGACTGGGTTGCCCCGGTTGTGAGTTCGGTCGAGTTGTACAGGTCCATCTCTACTGTCCTGATCGCACGACACCCTCGCGGTCATCGAGACAATACTTCCGCCCTTGGCCGCCACACCCTCGGCTAGGAGACATCATGGATTTCGCATCGATCATCATCGGCGTCGCAGTGGCCGGCGCATCAGCTGCCCAGGGCGGCGGAGTGGACCCCGCGATCACCGACAGCGTCACGTCGGTCGCACAGAAACTACCGCCAGCTCTCGCCCAGTATGTCCCGGACCCGCAGCCCTACCTCGACGACGCGGCCCGGGCCGTGCAGCAGGCGCAGGAGCAGTTGCCCGACGAGTGGCAAGCCGAGATCGAGAACGCCATTCCACCGGAAGTCCGGGATGCCGCTGAGGGGGCCAGGGAACAGCTCCCGCCCGAGGCTCAGGGTCTGATTCCCGAGGTGGTCCTGCCCGCCCCAAGTCCGGAGCCCGGGCCCGCCGGCGGTGTCGCCGACCCAGCGGGACCCGCAGCTCAGGCACCGTCATCGACTCCGCAGCAGGAGACGAATCCGTTATTCCTGTCTCCTGTCGTCAGCGGAGCACCCACCACTGCGGCCGGCATCCCCTCCCTGACAGGAATGCTCGCCCCGACCGCAGTCAGCGATCTGACCTTCGATCCCCGCTTTCCCCGCAACCTCGAGTTCGCGCGTGCGGTCATCGAAGCGGCGATGCGTGCGATCGGATTGCCCTACCAATGGGGCGGAGGCCTTCTCACCGGACCGTCGATGGGCGACGGCACCGGAGGAGCTACCGCCGGCTACGACTGCTCTGGGCTCACTCGCTTCGCCTACTACATCGGTACCGGCGGCACGAAGGTCTTGCCGCGAACCTCACAGGAACAGTTCCGGGCAGGCCAGCAGATCAGCATGGACCGAGCCCAGCCTGGTGACCTGCTGTTCGGGAACTGGCAGGCAGACGGGGCCAACCACGTCGCGATCTACCTCGGTGGCGGAAGAATGCTTGAAGCACCGCAGACCGGGGAGCTCATCCAGATCAGCGCCGTGCGCTCGGACATGGTGCCCGCCCGCTTCCTGTGACCATCGGGGACAGTGCCCTGTGCTTGATCCCGAAGCGGAACAATACGATCGCCACTATAGACCCAGACCGGTCAAAAGTCGTGTCGCGACGTGCGGCACGACCGCAGAGACGAAGGAGACAGTGACACATGACGATTACGCCAGCAGCCCACAAGAAGGCAATCGAGACCGCGCGAAAGAATGCGGAAGCACTGGCGCAGAAGGCAATCGAAACCAGAGTCGCGCTTGTCGGAGCCATCGGGGAAGCAGTGGAAGAGCTTGCCGCACTCGATTCCGCACGCGAGGCAGCTGTAGATGCAATCAGGACGGCCCACGAGAACGCGATCGAAGGCGGATGGACGGCCAAAGAGCTCGCAGCCATGGGCTACACCGCCCCGAAGAAGCGGAAGAACGCCTCCAGTAAGGCCGCGCGTGGTGGCGCCAGTAAGGACGCGACTGAGACGACCGACGTCGCAGATGCTGCTGCACCGCAGGGAGGCGATCAGCCGCCGAGCACCGACGGGCAGATCTCCAGCGAGCGCGAACCTGAGCATTCCTACAGCTAGGAAGCTGTCCGGTGGGGTGGCCCCAGCCTCTCGGGCGCCGTCGTCCCGATCCTTGTCGGGAGACGGCTCCCGAGCGCTACCAGGAACTTCGCCGGGCTGGCATAGGTGCCGGAGTGAGAACCACATGTCAGAGGGTGCCGTCACGATGATCATGAGAAGGAAGTGGCATGACCAGTACACAAACGTCTCCGCAGCAGTGGGCACGGGGCATGCTCGTCCCCGGCCGGGCAGCGGTGCTGGACGTTGAATCGACCAATTTGGACGGCAGCATCATCGAAATCTGCGTTTTGGACGCGGCCACGGGCAATCCACTGCTCGATACCCTGGTCGATCCGGGCGACGTTCCGATGCACCCGGACGCTTATGCCGTGCATGGAATTGCCCTGGCCGATCTGATTGGCGCACCTGGCTGGTCTACGGTCCACCAGGCTCTGATTGCGGTGACCACTGGGCGAGTGACGCTCAGCTACCACAGTGAGTTCGACAGGGGGCGCGTTCTCCATGATTGTGCTCGGCATGGTCTCGACCCTGCGCACCTGGCCGACCCCGAGATGTGGGGATGCATCATGCGGATGCGATCGCAGGCCGAGGGCACCGAGAAGAGCATTCGGCTCGATGGCGGACACCGAGCCCGCAGCGACGCCGCGGCCGCGCGCACCGTCCTGCTCGGCATCGCGGAGGGCACCTCGGCGCCATCCACCACCGTGGACCCCGCCACTACCTCCCACTTGCCGCTGTAGTCCACCGAGTCATCTGCTTCTGAGTCTGTTCTCTTGGCTGGTGTCCTTGCTGCGATCGTGATTGTGATTTACCCTGGGATCTGGAGGTGGTTCGTGATGACCGCAGCACATCCCCGGCCGGATCTGGAGGCGTACAACCAGGCCGCCCGTATGTCCCAGCCCGAGCTGGTCACCGCGTTGCGGGAGCTGCTGGGCGCGAAGCTGGTCGCCTATCTGGGTCGGGTCAAGGAGACCCGGGCAGTGCGCCAGTGGGCGGAGGGCACACGGACGATCGGTAGCGACTCGGATGTGGAACGGCTGCGGATCGCGTACCGGGCGGCACGGCTGATCACCGCCCGCGACACCCCGGCGGTGGCGCAGGCCTGGTTTCAGGGTTTGAATCCGATCCTCGACGACCGCGCCCCCGCCTTGTTGCTGCGCGAGGGGGAACTCGCCGATGTCGGCCCGCAGGTCCTCGCCGCGGCCCGGCAGTTCGCCGCCGTCGGATGACCCAGCTCGACCATGCCCTCGTCGCCACGGCGCAAGGGTCGATGTGGTGCGCCCACCGATACGGATGCGAGGTCTATCGGGTCGGGTTCGCGCCGTCGCCGTGGGAATGGACACCGTGGGTGTACGCCACCGACGGCCGGTTCACCGGCCGGTGGGACGACCCGGACGGGGTGTGGCGCACCCTCTATGTGGGTGCCAGCCGATTGGCCTGCTACCTGGAGGTCCTCGCCTACGCCCGGCCGAGCGCGCAGGTGATCGCAGATCTGGACGAGATCGTCGTCGACGACGAGGATGCCGCCGCATTCCCCACGGTCGAACCCGGCCGGGTGCCACGGTCGTGGTGCGAGCCTCGCATGACCGCCCACGGCGCGCTGACGGGGTGGTTCGCGGTCCCCGGGCACCCGGAGACGCTGGCCACGCTGCGTGTCGGGTTTCGGTCGGCCGCGATCCGGCACGGACTCGATGATCTCGACGGCGCCGCGATTCGGGACGGCCGCCCGCGGGCGTTGACGCAGGCAATCTCCAAGTGGATCAACACCCTTGGTGGTCCGGACGGATGTCCGATCACCGGAGTCGAGTTCGACTCGCGACACGGTGACGGGCTGCGGTTGTGGGCAGTCTACGAGCGACCGGGTGACCCGGTGGTCAGCCCCCACGTCACCGCACTGGATCAGGTGCCGGTGGCACCCGACGACGGTGACCTTGTCCAGGCGATGCGTCTGCTCGGACTCGAATGGGACGACACATGAGTCGTCCGTTGTGGGATCACGAGATTCTCCGCAGCGTCGGGGCGGAAACCACAGTCGCGACACCGGTTGTGGCTGGGTCGGCGGAGGTCCACAAGCGACGCGACACCGCGCTAACTTCTCTCTCTCGCTCTTGTCGCGGTCCCGTGATACCCCCTCGCTATCAGACGAATTCGCGGATCCGGGGGAGGACGTGGGCGAGTTCTTCGAAGAGTGTCGGCCACCCACGTCGTAGGCGGGTGATACGGCCGTGTTCGAGGAAGGCGCCGTCGAGCATGTGGGAGACCCGTAGGTGTTTTTCGGGGGTGCCGAGTCGGCGGAGTGTGCCGTAGACGGGGTTCACCGGTAGCTGGTGGTGGGCGATGTAGGTCCAGATCTCGTCGGTGTTCCAGTCCCATACGGGCCCGAAGACACGGGTTCCGTCGGCTCGGTCGATGAGGCCGCCGTGGTGTCGGCGTTGCTCGGTGGTGTTGGTGCAGCAGCCGTCGCACATGCGTGTGACGTGGCTGCTGAGTGCGTTGTAGTACAGCGACCAGCGGCCGGTCCCTTTCGGGGATTCGTCGGCGCGTACGCCCCAGATTTCTCCTGGCCCGTGGGCTGCGTGCGCCGCGCGGGAGGGGGCACCGATGAGGATGTCGCGCAGTTTCTGGCTCGTGGCTCGGGTGGGCTGGTGGTGGTCCCATTCGCCGGATTGTGCGAGGACGGTCAGCAGTGGTGGGTCGGCTCGGTGGGGTGCGAGGTTCAGGTTCCAGGTGTCGGCGAGTGCGGTGATGTAGGTGTAGGTCTCGGGGTACTCGAGGCCGGAGTCGAAGAACACGACGGGGATGTTCGGTTCGACCTGCAGGGTGAGGTGGAGTGCGACGAGTGAGTCCTTGCCGCCGGAGAAGGCGAGGTATCCGTCGTGGTCGTCGAGGTGCCCGGCGATGCGGCCGGTGAGTTTTGCGAGGTCGCGGCGGGGCCGGCGCAGTGCCCGGAGGGTGTTCAGGTCCAGGCCGTCGGGTTCGGGCTTGCCCGCCACACGTCCTCCTTCACGGTGTCCGGTCGGTATCGAGATCTCGCAGCTTCTGTCACACAGTGTCCGCCCGGTAGATCTTCCTCCAGTCGTAGGGGCGTTTGAAGTCGCCTGGGCATGTGAGGAGTGTGGTGTGGGGAAACTGTGCGAAGTGGCCGGCCGGAAGGACGTCGTCGCCGCGGCATTCGCGTCGACGAAGACGCGCGAGGTAGTCGAGGTGGCGAGGGTGGGCCGGTGTGCGAGATGCGCGGCGTCCCCGGTTCGGGTGGAGGCGGTGACCAAGGTGGTGTCCCGAACGTTCACGGGTTACGACTGCTGGAAAGCGCCCGTGGAAGGTGGGCTGTGCACGTCCTGCGCCTGGGCCTACCGGCACCCGGATCTGCGCAGAAGCATGCATGTGGTCACCACACGACCAGCGATGAGGGCAGTGACCGCGGCGGATCTCGAACGGATCTTGTCGCGGCCACTTGATCCGGATACCGCCGTGGTGGTGCCCTTGCGGCCCGGCCGAAAGCACATCCTGCCGCACGCGCGGTGGGGCGGGATTGCTGTCGAGGACACGTGCCTGCCCTGGACGTCGCGTGATGTCGCGGCGGTGACAGCGATGCGTCGACTGCGGGCGCTGGGGTTCGGGGCCCGGATGCTCGCCGAGCCTGCGGCCCCGTATCCGGTGCTCGCCACGATCGCCCCCGGGCGGTGGCCGGCGGTCTTCGCGGACTGGGATCGTCTCGCCCCGTACCGCCAGGTCGGGCAGTGGTGGGAGCTTGCGCTGCGAGCCACCGTGTCGGCGAGTGCGAAAGGAACGAAATGACCAGCCCGACCGATCGATGGCTCGCTGCCGCACCGGCGGGGCTGCCGCCGCTCGAGGGTCCGGCGGCAACGGCTGAACGCCTGCTGCTGTTGCTGCACTACGGGATCGACTGGGATTCGGGATGGATCGGCCGGCGGCGGGAAACGTACTGGACCCAGCACCTGCCGAACCGTGTTCGGGTCGCCACCTATATCGGTGGCGGCGATCTCGACCGGTGGTGGTCGGTGGTCTCCCGGTCCCTCGAATCGGAACCGACGAACACCGACCAGCGGCTGGAGCTGGCGACGTTGCTGCGTGAGGAGTCCGAGCCGGTGCTGACGTTGCTGCGTGAGCGTCCCACCTCGTACGTGTTGCGCACGCGGATCGTCGCCGAAGCGGTGGCCGCCGCTCGGACTTCGGGAACGAAGAAATGATGAGGTCGACGGTGCGCTGGGATGTCGAGCTGACCGCGCTGTCCTCGATCTCCCAGAAGGGGGAGGACTCCGGAACGACGACGACACTGTTCCGGCGCGAGCCGGTGATCCAGCCGGACGGAAGGCCGGTGCTGGTGCCGATCGTGTCCGGAAACTCTCTACGCGGCGGGTTGCGCAGGATCGCTGAGGAGCTGTTCCGCGATGTCATCGGCTACGAAGGGCAGATCCCGCTCTCGGCGGCGCACGCGCTACGCAACGGAGGCTCTCTGACGAAGGTCACCGGCGACGGTCTGACCGGTCGTCGGCGGCATCGACTGCGGGAGCTGGTTCCCCCGATCGGGGTGTTCGGCGGCAACGGCGGAGGTCAGCCACCGATCGACGGTTGCCTGAGGGTGGGCAAGGTGGTCCCGCGGGTGCGTGAGACCGAGACGATCATGACCCGGGCATATGACGGCCGGTTGATGAGTCAGTTCGAGTTGGTCTCCCTGGAGAGCTACAGCCGATTCGACGACACCGACACCCGGACGTTCCCCGAATCCTCCGCGGGGGGCGGAGCCGGCAAGGATGTCGGCTCGTCGATGCTGATGCGATTCGAGGTCGAAACACTTCCTGCGGGAACCCGTTTCGAAACGTTCTTACGGCTGGACCGGGCCACCCCTCTCGAAATCTCGTTCTTCACCGATGTGTGGGGCAGATTCGCGCGTGACGGATTCCTCGGAGGGCGCAGCGCGATAGGTCACGGACGCGTCCGTGCCGAATCGGATCGGGTGGTGTTGGCCGGCCCGGACCCACAGACAGTGGACTGGCGCGTCGAGCTCGCACCACTGCGTGATGAGGTCATCGAAGCGTTGTGCTGGCTGACATGACGGGCACCGAGGAGATGGCACCGTTCGTTGTCCGGGCGCACCTGTCGTCGGGACTGGCGCACGCGACGCCGTGGGGAATCAGTCTCGACGGGATCCTCGCCGCCGAACTGTGGGCCGATCACAAGGCCGCGGCACTCGACCGAGGCGAGTATGTGCCGGCGCTGACACCCGAGTGCGCCCCGCCCGACCTCGCGCTGCCACTGGCTCGGTGCGAGCTCGCAGGCGAGGACTGGCATTGGTGTGCGACGTGCTCGTTCCCCGAGGACCCGGCCGGTGATCCCGTGGTGCGGCACTGGGCGTCGCGGGCCGATCACCGCGGGCTCGAGCAACTCAGTCACACGCTGCCGGCGGTGATCTCGGATCGACAGGGCCGCTACCGGGCCCGCTACATGCCCCTGATGATCACCAGCACTCGCACGGTCACCTGGCGCGGAGTCGGAGATCTCGACGCCGTCGCCAGGATCCTGGGTGGCCTGGATGTCATCGGCAAGAAACGGGCCCATGGTGAGGGCCGGGTCCTGAGGTGGGAGTTCGAACACTGCCCCGCCGCCGACCGGTGGGCGGCGGCGCACCTACATAGCGACGGCACTCTCGGGCGCACCACACCACCGGCCTGTCTGCCCGATCGACCCGAACCGGAATCGGCCGGCTTCGGGTTGGCTGGCCTGCGGCCGCCGTACATGCACCCGACCCGAATGCGGCAACTCCACCTACCTCGATGAGCCGCCGCGTGGTGCGGTTCGCCGACTATTCGGAACGCGGGAGGTCGGGCACAGCGACCGGTTCGGGCAGCGTCCAGCGAGCAAGTGGGGTATTCGATCCGTTCGGAGGATAGAGCGCGACCTCGGCGATCGACACGTCGTCGGTCAGCTTGTCCCCGATTCCGGGGAACAGGACGAGGCCTTCGGCGTGACCGTCGAGGGCGTTGTTCCCCATCGCGGTGGGGATGTTGCCCCAGGAATTATCGCCGGTGATGGTCTGTCCGCTGAGTGTGCGGACCTTCCAGTTGGTCGATGTCGCGTTCAGGGTTCCGGAGTCGACGTCGAGCACGATCGGGAACAACAGTATCCGCGGCTCCCCCATGGAGGTCTTTTCGATCAGCTGGGGCTCTTTCACCTCGATGCGGGCGGTGACGTCGGCGGCGGTAATAGTCTGAGCGGTTCCGCCGATGGTGTCCGAGTTATCCGACGAGATCGTGGTCCGGTTGGTTGCTGCGGTCGTGGTCGTAGATCCAGTGGTGGTCATCGCTGCCGAGGTAGCGGTCTGACTAGTGGGAGTGGCCTGTTCGTCGCCATTGCCGCACCCGGACAGGGTCAGTCCCAGTGCGGTGCAGGTAGTCACGGCAGCAATCGTGGTTCTGCGAATGATCATCGTTCATTTCCCTTTTCTCCCCTGGCTGACGGGCGCCCTGTGAACAGGGTCGTGGTCAGCCTCCATATGCGTGCCGGTTGTGGCGCGGACGACGTCATCGAGAGTAGCGGTGTGGGACCGGTGTCCTGGTCACGGGTGTCGCGGAATGGGTTGGTGTGGACTGTGACCGGCCGAGAACTAGGTCGGAGCGGCGTTTCCACCTGCCCTGATGAGTAGTTGATGGTTCGTCGAGCACGTTCCATTACGCGATGTCACTCACCACGTACGCCGCGGATCTTCCTCCCAGTGAAAACAACTCGCACTTCGCCGGAGAGGTCACCACGGATATGACAGACAACCCAATCGGACTGGCCCCGGATTGGTCGCTGGAACCTGGTGGGCGTCCCGGAGGTGCGAGTTCGTGTGGAGCTGTCCAGGTCAGGCGTTACCGTCCGCCTCACCGAGACACCATCTGCGGGAAAAGGGAGATGAGCGAGATGACCGATACCGACATACGGCCCAGGATCGAGTTGGACGCTCCGGAGTGGCGCGACTTCGCGCTCTGCCGAGTGACCGATCCGGAAGCGTTCTTCCCCGAAACGGGGGAGAACGGCCGCCCCGCGAAACGGGTGTGCGCGGGCTGCGAGGTTCGCGAGGCCTGCCTCGCCGAGGCACTCGCCCACGATGAGCGGTTCGGGATCTGGGGTGGGCTGACCGCGGCCGAGCGCCGCAAGCGATACCCGAAGCGTCGCCGGTGACCGCCATGGCCATGGACTTCGAACACACCAGCCAGGCCGAAGGGCGGCGAGGCACCAAAGCGATCCAACTCGCCCGGTACCTTTGGGATCGGGTCGTGCCCCGGCCGACCTGCTGTCACTATGGGCGCAACAGTTTCGCCGACTTGCGCGGCGGGTGGGCATTCATCCGCCACGTTTGGCAGGAGACCTGTTATGGCACAGCGAGTTTGCCGAAGCAGAAGACGCGGTGGGCGCGGGCGGAGCCTGAGCATCCCGCTGCTGCTCGCGCGCGCATGACGAGCGGGACTTGTGGATGTCGCCGACGCAGCCGGAGCCGGAGGCTGATGGGACCTGTTGTAATGGAGAACCGGCGAATGGGGGGGAAGCGATGAGTGACGCGTTCATCCTCGGCGTGGCATTGGCCTGCGGTGTAGGTGTTCTGGGGTTGGTGGTCGCCCTGTTCTGGGGAGCGGAGCCGAGCCGGACGTGCCGATGTGTAGTCGGCGGACACACCGAAGCGTGTGACGCTCGGTGGTCTTGACCAGCGTCGCTCGGGTCCTTGCCCGTCACGGTTGGTGGTGTCGGTGCTCAATCGAATGTGGGCAGGGTTGGTGTATCCAGCATGGCCGTGGACCCGAGCGGGGCCGGTTGTAGGAGGTTCGCCGCGATGGCGACCGCCCAATCACTCCTCGCCTTGGCCCGAGCGACACGCCGTGACACGCCCGATGCGGAATCAGTTCGCTATGATTCAGCGGTGCCGCTGGCGGCGCCGCTGTTACTGCACAACCTAATTCATCGGTGACACGGCCCTTCCGTCCGCGCTACGGTCATCGCATGCGTGATCTCCTCGAACAGTCCGTCCGCTACCTCGAAGCCCTCTCCGACGCCATCGTGGACGCGGCGCCCTCCACAGACGCCTCGTTCGTGGCTGAGTTCGCCGAAGCCCTCCGCGAGTGTGCGGAGGCGGTCAAGATAGCGCGCGAGGACATGATCGACGCCGGTCGCCCGATCAGCCCTGTCTACTCGCACCCCGGCGACGAGGACACACGGGAAGAACTCGCGTCGCGACTGACCGCGCACCTCTTTACCGGGTAGTCCGCTCCGCTTCTCGTTGAACCGCCCAATTACAACCTATTCGGCGGGGCCGAGAACCCGGATAGGTGGACTCAGGAGTACCTCCCATGTCACGGGCACCTCGTGGTCCGGGCTTTGCTGGGACCAGTAGCAATAGGAGTGATACGACGTCATCAGAGCGGTGCCAGGGGCGCGGAGCAGCTCCATGTTGGCCCGGAATCCGTCGTGATCGGTCTCCACCTGCCAGATCTTCGCTGCTTCAGTCGGATCGAAGGCAGTGCGGAAGGCGCGGGCCTCGTCGAGTGTGTCCACTGCGAAGGCAGATTGAAAACGAGACGGTGCGGTCGGAAAGTGTGCCCGACGCACGTTCTCCCATATCAGCTCGATCAGATGATCTGTGACTTGAAACTGAGCGGCCGCGTTGACGAAGTTAATCTCACCGTGCGCGGCAACGCCATCGGGAAACAGCACGTCGAGGTGCTGTTGCAGCGCTGTCGGTTCGACGTCGTCGAAGCGGGTGAGCCCGAGCGACAGTCCCTCGTGAAGGGTCCCTCTCCGGTCGACGGTGTAGAAGCGCGGCATTTCTGAAAACCTCTCTAGCTGTGAGTGATAGTCGACTCACCATCCGACCGCCCCCATCTCCTCATGGTCGAAATGGTGTCCACCAGGAGGGACGTACGTGCGGGCGGCGCTCGGCTGGTCAAGCGGTGGTATCGATGGTGACCTCGGCTCGGCCGTCGAGGGCAGCGAGCAGGTAGTGCGGGCAGGTGACCACTTGACGGGGCACGGGAATTGTGCGTCGAGTGCTGTCGAGGTAGAGACGATATGCGAGCTGACTTCCCCGGTGGACGCCGGTCGCTGGGTCGACGGCGCCGAGAAAGTACCCGTGCGGGGCGTCAACGGTGGAGAAGATCGTCCGCGCCCACTCGGCGGGCTCGGCGGGCGGCAAATACCGGGGCTCGCCCGTCTGCGCATCGACGGTGTGCACGATGACGGTGACAGTGAACCCGGTAGCCGCGGGGAACCACGCCTCGGCCGCGGCGCCGAACGGTGCGATGGACGTGTGGATCTGCAGCTCAATATTCGTTCCGGTGCGGGCCGCCGTGATGATGTGCGAATCTGCCCAGACGTCATCGGTGGCCAGGTGCGGCAGCGCTTGGTCGGAGTCGGTGTGGACGCTGCCGCGATCAGCGGGCATGGGCTTGTTTGTCCCGTTCTCGGATGATCTGGTCGGCCAGGCGGTACACCGCCAGTTCGTCGGGGATACCGACCTTGGTGGCGCGCTCTTGGGCTGCGATGAGCGCGATGACCTGCTTGTTCCCCTGTCTGCGATCTCGGTACAGGAACTGGTGGCGTCCCTCAGCGAGGTCCTCGAGCACCAACCACTGGAAGCGGTCGAGACTAGTGGCGATCTAGGCGATACGCACCCGCTTCGACTGGACTGTGCGCCACCGGTCAACCAGGTCCGATCCCCCGAGCAGTACACCGAGGACCATAGCGCAGATCGCTGTGATCATTCGGCGTCCCTTCTCGAGGCCACGGATTTCTTCGGATCACTGGTGACCACGCTCAGGGCGATGGTCGCCGCGATCGGGACAAACACGGTGAGCAGCAGGGGCAGCGAGAACTCGACACGGTCACCGCCCCGACGGCAGCGGCCGCGAAGGCGAGCACGGCGAGCAGCCAGAGGGCTCGGGCTGCCGAGGCCCGATGTGTGATCTGGGTGCCTGACCAGCGACGACCAGCACGGCGCCGAGCCAGAGAGTTCAAATGGGCATGGTGTGTGGCGGGTCCTTCCGACGTCGGAGAGCTTGAAGTCTCGTGGGACAGGGTGTCATGCCGCCGGTGACCGCCGTGGCCTCCCATTCACTCTTCGGATATCTGCGCAACCCAGTGATGATCGCTGTCGGTCACGATCGGCATAATCACCTGGTGCTGATGGCCTACATCGATGAGACCGGTGACACTGGATTGATCGCCAAGGGCGGTACCAACTGTTACGCGCTCGGTTGCGTCTTGATCGACGACTCGCAGTGGCCGGAAGCATTCGACAAGATGCTCGACTTTCGGCGGCGTTTGTCCAAGACGTACGGGATAAATCAGCGCTGGGAGCTGAAGGCGAACTACCTCATCCGCGGCGGAGGCCCGCTGAAGGCTCTCGCGTTGCCTCCGGGCATTCGGCATCTCGTCTACCGCGGCCATCTGAAGATGCTCCATGAAATCGGCGCACGCGCATTCACCGTGGTTGTCGACAAGGAGGCAACCAAACTCTCTGGTCAGGAGTGTTTCCACATGGCGTGGGAAACGTTGTTGAACCGCTTGGAGCGCACAAGCACCAAAGAGAAGTCGACGCTTATGATCCTTCATGACGAGGGTGAGGACCATGCGGTGCGAAGAGAATTTCGCAAGGCCCGACGGCATTTGACCGCGGGCAGCGCTTACGGTTCTGGCCAGATCAGGTCAAAGGGGACGCTGTTCCTGGACGATCCTGTGTCGCGGGCATCGCATAATTCGCAGTTAATCCAGACAGCGGACATGGTGGCGTACGCAGGTTGGAGAACGTACATGCCTCCGAGCAAGAAGGTGGCTGAGGTCTGCCCGTCGGACATGTGGCGTCACGTTGGTTTGGCGACGCACAGGGTGGTCAACAGTGTCACTCGCAACGGCGCGCCTGGCGTTGTCATACGGAAAAGATAAGGCCCCCCAGCTCGGCTGGGGGGCAGCTAGCGCCTAGCCAATCCATTGGGAAAGGTTGAGCGCTGTCGCCCACGTTACAGGGTTGTGTGCCAATACGGAGAATTTCAGCCCAGGGATTTGCTGATCGAGGTGGGGGCGACGATTGACAGACGAAGAGATCAACCAGTGGGTCAAGACCGTCGGACCGGCGCCCGACGACGTGTTCGCGAAGATCGTTCTGCGGTTCGCGAAGGCGGCACGCGAGGGGAATCTCAAGTTCGACGAAATTGATCCGCAATCAGGGGACAAATGATGATGTCAACCCTGCCCCCCGTTGCCTGCTCCGCGAACTGATCCGTCAACTCGGAACCGCCCCAGTCGACCCCAGGCTGTTGGCACTCCTCGAGCGGCAACGCCGAGAGGGACGACGCGATAGCCGCGGGAGATGGCTGAGGCAGACCTCGTGGTCGCGGGGGAGCTGCGCCGCTCTGAGCGCGCCGAAGAGGTCGACATCGCCCGCCAGTCGGCCTTCTGGACCAAGGTCCGTGGAATCGCGGCACTGGTGGCGGTCGCCACCTTGTGTGGTCTCCCTCCTCTTTTGTCAGCGCCGGCCTCCTGTGTGTGAGTACATATCGCGCACGCCTCCGCGCGATATTCGAGGATCCGGCGGCCTGCCCGTGGGGTGGGGTCAGATTTCATGACACCGACCCCTATATTCATGAGGTCCGCGCGTCGAGCGTGCGAAATCCCCAGAAAGATGCAGCGTGGGGAGACGAGCCAGGCTTATTGACAATGAGTCTCGGATCCTGCCCACAAGGACCAGGAGCGATCGGCAGCAAAGGTTTGGTTGCTCCCCCGGTCACGGCGCGAAGAACATGCGGTGGATGGTCACCGTGTCTTCGGGACCGTACGTGTGCGCCGCAAGCGTGGGGTCTGCGAAGCAGATGGTGAACTCGTGGTGACCCTTCACGGTGTCGTGCTTCTCCGAGAGTTTGGCGACGATATGACTCTGACGGTACGTTCGGCCGTCGTCGTCCGTGGTGTCGACCTCCACTAGCAGTGGTGCTTCGTCGGTGCTCTGGAAGTCGAGCAGATCGGACACGGTGAGCGTCGCGGACAGAATGCGAGTCGGAGACTCCTGGATCCGGGGGAGCATGGGTGAGTGCCTTTCGGTTCAGGTCGGTGAAGTTACTCAGACGTACCTGTGGCGCGGCGGAGGGCAACCACCTCGGCTTCGAGGGCGACGACCGCGTGGAACGTCGCCTCGGACACAGCATTGCTGTCCTTGCCGAACGTCTCGGCAGCCTGCCAGATGCGGGCGCTGTGCTCACCGCTGGGGCGCGGGATCTTGAAACCATGACTACTGAACGCCTGCGGTTCAGGACTGGTGCGCTGAATCAGATTCATGAGCGGCAGCGTAGACCTCACCTCCGACAACCTCTCCTCTTTAGATCAGGTCTCGATCGAACGGCTCGTCCGGGGGCGTGGCGGAAAACAGGATTGTGCCGCGGCCGGCGATGTTTGATCCCTCCGCGGGGCCCGCAGACGATCTTTCCGCGCGGTGCAGGGTGGGCGCTCGTCCCGCGTCCCCGGCACAGGGTGCGCCGGGGACGCGGGACGAGCGCAAAACCCCTATTTCTGCAGGTCAGACCGTATAATCGAGGAGTCTAATTCGGTAGCGAGACTGACCAACTCGCTCGACTCTGAAGGATTTTCTGTGGCTGATTTGGCGACTGCTGTGACGGTGTTGGATGCGAATGGGCGGGCTGGTGTTCCGTCGTTGTTGATCTCGGGTCCGGGTATGGGTAAGTCGAGTCTGGTTCGTGGGTTGGCGGCGTCGGACGGGGTGCTGTGCGAGACGGTCCTCGGGTCGTTGCGTGAACCGGCCGACTTCGCTGGCCTGCCGGTGGTGCGTGAGCACGGGGTGACGTTGGAGGCTCCGGACTGGGCGAAGCGCATTCACGCCGAGGGTGGCGGCTATCTGTTTCTGGACGAGTTGACGACGAGTCCGCCTGCGGTGCAGGCGGCGATGCTCGCGGTCGCGTTGGACCTGAAGGTCGGTGATCTGCAATTGCCGAAGGGAACGCGGGTGATTGCGGGTGCGAATCCTCCCGATTGCGCTGCCGGTGGGTACGAACTGGAAGCGCCATTGGCGAATCGGTTCTGCCATGTGGAGTTCACTCCGTCTGTTGACGAGTGGTTGGATGGTATGGCGACGGGGTGGGCTACGCCGCCCGCCTCGCGTGCGGTGGCGACGGACGAACAGCGCGTGGCGCTGGTGCGTAGTTCGATCACCGGATATGTCCAGCGCAACCCGGAAGCGTTGGACGCGTTCCCGTCGTCGGCGGCGCAGACCGGGGGAGCGTGGCCGTCGCGCCGCACATGGGCGATGTTGGCGGCGGTGTTGCCGCATCTGCGTGACGACGACAACGCGGCGATCAATGCGGTGGTGTTCGGGCTGATCGGTGAGGGGACCGGTGTCGAGTTCCTGGAATGGCGCAGGAATGCCGATCTGCCCGACCCGGTGGCGGTGATCGAGAATCCGGAAACGGCGTTCGACTGGCAGTCTCGTCCGGACCTGGTGTGGGCAGTTCTGTCGGGTGTGACGGCGTGGGCTGCGGGGCGGGGCACTGTCGAGGCGTGGCGCAGCGCGTGGGGGCCGCTGATCGCGGCTGCGGAAGCGGGTGCACCTGATGTGGCGGGCGCTGCGGCGCGGACGTTGGCGAAGGCGCGGCCCGCCAAGGCTGTGGTTCCGGCTGCGGCGAAACGGTTCTCCCCGATGTTGGTGGCTGCGGGTCTGGTCGGTGAGGCGGCGTGAGCGCGGTGCGGGTACTCGACCCGGACGAGTTGCGCCCGTTTCGGTTGGCCCGGTTGGTCTCTGCCGAACAGATGCCGTACTTCATGCGGGCGTTGTTCGCGGCGCAACCTGTGGCTGCGCCGGGGCTGGGCACGTTCGCGGTGGATGCGCAGTGGCGGTTGTATCTTGATCCGGCATTGCTGGTCGGTGCGAACGCCTGGCCGGTCCCGGTGGCGGGTGCGGTCCTGTTGCACGAAGTAGGGCACCTGCTGCGGGCACATGCCGCGCGCGCCGCGTCCTTGCCGAAACCGGTCCAGCACCTGGCGTGGAACTACGCCGCCGATGCGGAAATCAACGATGACCTTCTCGCGGCCGGTGTCGGACTGCCCGAAGGGGTGATCACCCCGGAGTCGTTCGGCTGCGCATCGGGAGGCATTGCGGAGGACTACTACACGAACCTGGTCGATCCGTCTGCCTCTCCATCTCCGAACGCACCCGCAGACGGCGACGGTGATCCGGGGTGCGGGTCCGGTGCGGGGTGCCCTGCCGTGCCCGGCGAGTTGGGTGCGGCAGGGAATGAGGTCACCGAAGGTCTCGACGGCGCGGAGGCAGACCTGGTGCGGCGGTACGTCGCGCAGGCCGTTCGTGAGTCTTCGGGAAAGGGCAGGGGGAGCGCCCCGGCCGGGCTGGTGCGGTGGGCCGGTGAGGTACTGGCACCGCCGACCGTGGCGTGGGATCGGTTGCTGCGTGCGGCGATCCGGCGCGTCTTGGCGGATCAGGCGGGGCGGACGAACTACACGTATTCGCGGCCGTCGCGGCGCGGGATCCCGGGCATAGTCGCTCCGGCGATGCGCGGCCCGTCGATCACGGTCTCGATTGTGGTCGACACCTCGGGATCGATGTCGGCAGACGATCTGGATGCGGCGATGAGTGAGGTTGCCGGGGTGCTGCGGGCTGGCGGTGTGTCACGGGATCGGGTGCGGATTCTGGCCTGTGACGCGTCGAGCACAACGGCGCAGCCGGTTCGGTCCATCGCGGACGTGAAACTGATCGGCGGCGGCGGCACCGACATGCGGGTGGGTATCGACGCCGCCAATGCTGCGCGTCCGCAGCCGCATGTGGTGATCGTCCTGACGGACGGGGATACGCCGTGGCCGGATCGCCCGTCGCGGTCGCATCTGGTGTGCGCGGTGATCGGCAGCGACACGGCTGCGGCACGTACACCGTCGTGGGCATCGACGGTGTACGTGCCGGTCGGCGCGGGAGCGCGTGCATGAGCGCGGCAGGAAACGGCGACCTGGTCCGCTACGCCGACCGAGTGTTGGCCGGTACCGGGATCACCGCGAACCAGGTCGCGGCGGTAGTGGCAGGTGCGGCGACCGATGCGGCGGCGACGGCACTGCGCGCCGGTTGGCGCTGTGCCGCGAATCCGGTGCAGGGAAGCGACGAGGAGCGGGGAGCTGCATGAGCGTGGAATGGTTCGACCTCGCTCAGCGACTCTATGCCGCCGAAACCCGGTCGCCGGTCGCCTCGGCTCACGCACACCACGTTCGCGGCGTCCACGGCGGCGCTGGCGGTGCGCGCGGTGGCACGTGGCGGCAGCGTCACCGTGTCAGTGGCCGGGTTCGAGGGCCGCGAGGAACGCGCCCGCGACGTGGATGCCCTGGGACTGCTGGCCGCACACGGCGGCACCATCGTGGGGCGATGCGACCCGGCACCGTTGCTCACCGACGACACCGGCACCCTGCCCGCGCTGGTGACCCTGGCGCGGGCGCACGCACACCACCCGGACCCGCAGGTGGCCGGAGCGGCGGCCATGGTGGCGTGGTGGGCGGATCGGGCAGACCATCCCGGCACGTCGGCGGTGGTGAATCTGGTGGCCGCGTCGTCGGCGCGGTACGTCCTCGGCACCACCCCGGAGGCCGAACGATCGGCGACCACGTGGCGGCAGTGGCTGCGCATCTGCGATGACGGCGTCAGCGGCTTGCATGAGTGGGCCGCGAAGATCAGCGGCGGGCCGCTGCTACCACTACTGGAGCCGATTCACGAGGACGACCGCTATTCGTGGGACCGCGCGCTGTCGGCAGCGACGGCCGGGCATGACTGGTCGCGTCCGGACAACACTGCCAGCGCCGCCATGGGACTGCGCACCCGATGCGATGCCGCCGAGTTGAAATCTGCCGCCCTGCTCGATGATCCGCTCTGGCGGCAACGCGCAGTCCATACCGGGCACGTGGCGGTCGGGGTGGCATCGGTGACCCCGCCGCCGAAAGGGTCGCGTCGGCGCAACGCATCGCTGTCGGTGACCTGTGATCGGCTCGATTCACGGTTACGCGTCGGATCCGAGGTCACCGGCTGGATGGGCACCCCAGCGGACAAGCCCTTCGAGCGGTTCTTTGTCGAGGTCACCTCGGCACAGGTCGTAGAGGGAAAATTAGTCCTCGGTCTCGGCTCGGTCGGCGCACACGCCCCCGCACCGGGAGCAAGGGTGTGCTTGATGCCTGGGCCGCCGTCCCCGCAGACGATGCGCGCGGGTCGGGGCCGATACTGGCGGCTCTACCGTGCCCGCCGTTCCTGGCTCTCCACCGGCCAAACACCGGTCGCTGCGCGGCGTGAGGTTCCCCTCGACGTGCTGATCGCGGGCGCAGAGGACTAGCCCCGGCAGCCTGCACCACAACCCAAAAACTCCTGCTTCACATCACCTTTCGTGAAAGGTTGCACCGTCATGCGCATCCTCGCCCCCCGACCCGATATCCCCAAACCGGCACCCTCGAGCGCACCGGCACCCAGGCCGAGCGCGCCGTCGCTCACGCAGTGGCCGGGATCGCAGATCATGTCCGATCCGATCACCGCACGTGTGCTGTTCTCGGTGTGGTCCGGTGATCCCGCCGTCGTCGTCCCGTCGCCACCCGGTGCGGGCAAGACCCGACTGGTTGCCCTGCTCGCGGCGGCATTGGCGCACCGCGGCGATCTGCGTGTCGGCATCGCGGCCCAGACCCGCGAACAGGCAGTGGAGATTGCGCGGCGCCTCGGCACCCTCACCGATCGCGCTGCACTGATGTGGAAAACGAAACCGCCGAAACCCGACAGCGGCGAGACGCCAGCGGTGTCGGGGCAGAAGGTGCGGTGGCCCGGCGACGTGGGCGCGATCCTGATCGGCACGACCGCCCGATGGCTGTTCTCGGACCCCGACCGGGTCGGCGCCGACGTGCTGATCGTCGACGAATCGTGGCAATGCACCTACGCCGATCTGGGCGCACTCGGCGCCATGGCAAGGCAGGTGGTCTGTGTGGGCGATCCCGGTCAGATCGATCCGGTGGTGACCGGCGACGTGTCGCGATGGGACGGCAGCGATACCGCCCCGAACCTGCCGGGACCGATCGCGCTGCAAGCCGCACACGGCGACGCTGTGGGCGTGGTCCGGCTGCGCCACACCTGGCGCTTCGGAGCGGACACCACCGCCCTGATCGGGCCGTTGTTCTACCCCGACCTGCCGTTTACCTCCCGACGACCACCGGAGCACCTGACCGACGCTGGCGGAGTCGTGCCCGAGTTGGCGCACCGCCCGGTCACGGTCTGCGGTGGCCCGTCCGATCCGGCGCTGGTGACCGCGTGCGCACAGCGGGCGCGGGAGCTGCTCGACGCCGTCCTGGTCACCGCCGAGGACCAGCGACCGATGAGCGCCGCCGATATCGCGGTGGTGGTTCCCCACGTGACGCAGGCGGCGGCGATCCGCGCCCTCCTGTCCGATCACCCGGACGTGCTGGTCGGCACCGCGAACTCACTGCAAGGGCTCGAGCGTGCCGCTGTGGTGGTGCTGCATCCGCTGGCCGGATACCGCACCGCCGAACCGTTCAGCCTCGATCCGGGCCGCGCCTGCGTGATGCTCTCCCGCCACCGCGCCCACATGAGCGTCGTCATCGATGACGCGAGCGCCGAGGTACTCGCCAACACCGAACCCTCGACCGCGCACGCCACCAATACCGCCCTGTTGGCCGCGCTGCACCGCACTCCCGCTGTGTAGCAACTCAAAAGGAAAGGGATTTACGCAATGTCCGATGAAATCATGACCGCATACCACGCAGAACGACTGGCGGACGTCGACTCACCAGCCCAGCTGGCAGCCGCATTCGCGGGGAGGATCCGACCGAACTTCACCTACGAGTACGACGACGATTCTCAGGTCCACGACAACGGCGTCCGCGCGTTGCGGGCAGGGGACGGGCTGATCACCTACGCCCGAATCTGCAATACCGATCAGGAGGAGGCCATGACGGTCTTCGGGGACTTCCTCGGCGATCTGCACCATCTGGCCGATGCGATGGGCGTCGACTGGGACGAAGCACAGCGAAGGGGAGCGGTCCACTACACCGCCGAGTTGTACGGCGCGGATTAAAGGGAACTGACGGCTGGACGGTCCCAAGGACCCGTTCGGCCGGCAGTCCCCGGCACCGGGTGCGCCGGGGACCGGTACTTCCCGATTCGCCTGTGGCCATCACCCGCATCGACCGCGCTGATTGATGCGTGTCACTCTGCGGGCCCACCTGCGTTTCATTCCGCGTGTCGACCTGCGTGTCAAAATGCGTGCAGACACGCGAGTAAAGATGCGTGTGATTCGGCGAGTCCTTCTCTAGCATGAATGCCGAAGGTCCCGGAAATACGCGGCCGTAGGCGGGTTGGTCAGTGGCCGTCCCGGAGTGCAGCAGAGGAGCGAGGCATGGTGCAGGCCGGAAAGCGGAAGGGCGCTCGCCAGCGTCCGACGGGGGTGGGGAACGGACGTGCAGTGCGATCGCAGGATGAAGTTCTCAGCGCAGGAGGAGATTCCGACGTGATGGCACCGACCGTGGGGGCGCTAGCGAAGCTGGAACCGCGGAGGGGTCCGACCAAAGTGCAACTCAATACTCGGGTTCTGGCCTCGACGGAGGCGCGGCTGAACTGGCTGGTGAAGAACCGCAACTTCTCGGTTACCAGCGTGGTTGACGTGGCCCTGCAGGAGTTGTTCGACCGCCACCACGTACCGCCGGCGGACATCGAGGGCCGGATCGTGGAGCAGTAAACGTGACCCGTCCGTGGGAGCAGATTGCACTGTTCGACCTGCACGAACCAGCACCTCCCGCACCCGCCCCGGAGCCTGGCGACGATGCCACCGAGATTGCACCGGAGGAAACAGCTCCAGCGGAACCAGCTTCGGCGGAACCGACGACAACCGCCGCTGCCGCAAATCTGCTGAATGCATCGGCGACCGAGCCGGCGGCAACACCACCCGCACCGGTATGGGAGGCATTGCCCGCAGGAGAGGAAGCCGATGGCCATGCGTTGATCGTGACCGCCGACGGGACCTACACGCCGTCCGGGCGGGAACTGACCGGTTCGGTCGATTCGGTCGAGAAGCTGGACAAGCTGATCCGCTGGGCCGCGCTGACACCGTTGGGCGCCCCCGCACAGATCTGGGTCGTCGGACAGGCCGCGTGCGAACTGCTCGGGTGGATCATCGACCCCGGCAGCGAAGACGACGTCGACGACATGGAAGCCCTTCGCAACCGCGCCGCCCAAGAACTGACCGCCGTCCTCCACGCCACCCTCACCCCACTGCTGAATGCAGGGTGGGAACTCCGTGGCGAACCGGGGCACGTGGTGCACCTGTCCCGCTCGATCGGGAACTTCACCTCCATGGTCGATGTGGTGATCGAACCGTACGTGTGGACCTACTGGAACAAGGACTTCGGTTGGCACAACCGCGTCGGCGACATGGGCATCCTCGGCTCACCCACCGCCGGAACGTATCTCCCGGACGACGACCTGTCGGCGGCACGTGAACTCGGTCGCCGGTTGGCCTGGTGCGCCAAGCACCTCGGGGTGCTCCCGGGACCGACGCCCGCCCGGACCGGCGCCGCCCTCGTCGACAAGATCAAGCGTGAACGCACCCGCAGCGGCAAAGGCATCGTCGTCACCGCACCCGGCTCGGTTCCACCCCTGGACGGCCCGCCGCGGGGAGATCTCGAACCTGCTGTCGGCTGGACCCGCGTCCCGGAGTCTGACGACCTCGACAACGCCCACCGGTTGGTCTCGATTGACCAACGCGCCGCCTACCTCGCCTCCGCGGGCATGCTCGAATTCGGCTACGGGCAGCCCACACACCTGACCGGGGACGCGGCGGCCACTGCGGCGGTGGGGGAGAAGGGTGCACCGTTCGGGCTGTGGCGGATCACCCTGCCGCCCGGGCAAACACTTTCGCTGCCCGAGAAGCTACCTCTGCCGCACCCCCACATGCTCGCGGACCAACCGGTACAGACCTGGGTGACCACGGTCAGCCTCGACGGGCTGTGCTCACCAGTGGCAGACGGAGGAATCGGCGCCGACCGGGGCGACCTCGACATCACCGAGGCCTGGGTCTACCCACAGCAGGGCCGGGCGCTGGACAAGTGGGCCAAAATCCTGCGCGAGGCCCGCAAGGCCGCGGTCGATACCGAAGACGACGCGACGAAGCGGTTCCTCGGCACCTGTTACAAGGGCTACATCGGGCGAATGGTCAACCCGGACATGTGGACTGCGAAGCAGATGCAACATCACCACCAACCGCTCTGGCGGGCGTCGATCATCGCGCACTGCCGGTGGCGCGGCCGCCGTGTCGCGATGCGGATTGCCCGCGAGCACGGCCGCTGGCCGGTCCGCACCGTCACCGACTCCTGGGTGTACCTCCTCGCCGGCGGTGAGGACATCGCCGACGCAAGCGAGGCGCTGGGGAAGATGTCGGTCGAGAAGGACGTGGTCCTCACCGACACCCTCCTGTCCGCCTTCACTTCGGCGCAGGACGTTCACGAGGTGAACCTCGCGATCAAGGCCGCCTTCGCCGACAACGAGGACGCCGCCGGCGACGAAGAGGAAGGGGAGGACTGATGGCCCTGCATCTCCCGAAGCCGCGCACCAAGAAGCCCGCGCAGGAGGCGGTCGGCCTCGACGGACTCAAGGTTACCGTTGCCAACGCCGCCACCAGCGGTGTCGAGAAGTCGAAGCAGGTCAAGAGTGGGGGACTCGCCGGGTTGACCAGCAAGGTCTCGGTCAAGCAGTTGCGCAAGGAACTCGGCAACGAGGGCCTGCGGCAGGCGGCGATCGATGCCGGCCGCACACCCCCATCGGCTCGCACGTTGCGCCGGTGGGCGCAGCAAGGCCGGATCCCCCACCCGGACGTCCTCGAGCGAGCCCAGCGCCGTGCCGCGATCGAACGCCTCGGCGGTGTCGATGCCGTGGCCGCCAAGATCGGCCGGTCCCGCTCCGCCGTGTCCCGGTACCGGTCCGGTGAAACGAACGAGTTGCGTGCCGACGCGAGCAAGAAACTCCGCAACGTGAAGGCGCAGGACATCATGAAACGCGCCGGCGTGTTGCGACCGGACGGAACACCGAAGAAGGCCGTCATCCGGGTCAAGGGCGGTGTCATGGTGCGCAACGGCGCCGACGAGGGATACGACTACCGGGTCCGCACCCTGGATTTCGCGAACTCCGACACACCGTTCACCAGTGAAGAGTCCCGCGAACTGGCCGCCGCACTGGCCAACGACGATCACGCCCGCGTCGTGGCACTGCTCGAGCGGCACGCCACCCTCGACTACCCCGAGAACAAGGGTTTCGACAAGTACAGCGACCAGTTCGGATTCCACTTCGACCACATCGACTCCGTCCACATCGACTGGATCTAACAGTCCTCCACTACCTCGGCTGGCCGCGCCGAAGGTCCACCGGGCTGCTAGGGCATGTCTCCCAATAACTTGAGCCACTCGACGATGCCGGCGAGCAGGAATCCGGCGCGGTAGGTGAGGGCGA